>CAVERK010000124.1:0-6484 GCA_963618035.1 bacterium | reverse complement strand
CATAGCACCTATGGATGCCCATTTAAAGCACCTAAGAATGGGCATCCTTGCACCCCAACGATGGGCATCGTTGGACGGAGCTTGTCCTGCGGCGTGGGCATTATGGGCAAGATGGGCATTATGGGCAACCGCCTATTATGCCTATAAAGCCCATTATGCCTATAAAGCCCATTATGCCTATAAAGTATATCGTTGGAAACGGACGGATCTTAATGAAAAGCCGTAATCGACCCCGCAACGCTTCACAGTATATCGATTATCTCGGGCAGTGAGTGGACTTCGAAGTCTACGGGTTCGGGGGCTTTGAACTCATCGGGACGGACGTTGAAGAACATCGTGTCCATCCCTATGCCCTTGGCTCCGGCAATGTCGGTGTAGAAGTTGTCGCCAATCATCAGCGTCGTGGGCACCGATGCTCCCGACACTTTCAGCGCATACTCGTAGAAGGCACGCTGCGGCTTGTTGGCACCCGCATCCTCGCTCAGACAGATGGTGTCGAAATAGTCCTTGAGGCGGCTCGCCTCCAACTTCTTGTACTGAACCTCATGGAACCCGTTGCTGCACAGGTGCATGCGGTAGCCACGCGACTTCAGATGGTCCATCAACCGGTGCGCCCCATCCACCACGCCAGGCTTGCACGAGCACAGTTCAAGGAACTTGTCGCTGACCTCGCGGCAGAACTCCACGGTAGGCTCAAGGCCGTTGCCGGTGCTCAGCGGACGGCGGAAACGCTCGACGATGAGACAGTCGCGCGTAATCTCGCCACGCGAATAGCGGCTCCACAGGTCTACGTTCGTCAGCCAATAGTTGGTGTAGAACACGTCGGGGTCGGCAAACCAGCGTCCGAGACCGAAGTAATCGAACAGTTCGTGGAGTGACAGCACGGCGTTGCCGTGGGTGTCGTAGAGTGTGTCGTCAAAGTCGATGAACAGGTCTGTATAGCGTTTCATGCGGATAGGTCTTTCTTCTTGAAGAGTTGTTTGGCGCGGCAAATATATGCAGAAAAGACGTGACGCGCGGAACTGCGGCGACGAAAAAAGCGGTCCCGTGCTTGCAATGTGCCGCTTTTCGGTTACCTTTGCGCTGAATCGTGCCACTGAAAGCACGGAGATATTAAGCACAAGGCACAGGGAGGCAAGAGACATGACAGAGAGCACAGACATGGAGAATGGCCGCATGGCGGCAGACAACAACAAGGAGAAGAAGCGCATCAACCGCCGCTCTTTCCTGCGCAGTTCCGCCTTCCTTGGTGTCAGCGGACTGGCAGCATCACTGCCTGGTGCAGGACTGGCGGCGATGCGCCGCGAGGTGACAAGTGGCGACAAGTTCATGAACTTCAGCTTCAAGCCCAACGGCCGATTCAAGATCCTGCAGCTCACCGATACACATTATATATATGGTGATGCACGCTCGGAACGTGCGCTGAAGAACGTGTGCCAGATGCTCGATGCCGAGAAGCCCGACCTCGTGATCCACACGGGCGACGTGATCTTCGGCAAGCCTGCTGAGGAAGGGTTGCGCGAGATCCTGTCGCCGATGTCCGAGCGCAAGATCCCCTTTGCCGTGGCACTGGGCAACCATGACGAGGAGTTCGGCCTGAGCCGCAAGGAAGTGTTCGACATCGTGAAGTCACTGCCATACAACATAAACTCGACCGTCACCGGACTGACAGGACAGTCCAACGACATCATTACGCTCTCTGCCGATGGCAGCACCACGCCGGAATGGGTGTTCTATCTGTTTGACTCGGGCAGGGCATCGAAGGTGGACGGCATTAAGGGCTATGACTGGATTCACTTTGACCAGATCGACTGGTATCGCAAGCACAGCCAAGCATTCACGGCACAGAACGGCGGACAGCCCATACGGTCGATGGCATTCTTCCACATCCCCGTGCCGGAGTTCACATACGCACTGCACGACAACGGCCGGCGCATCTTCAAGGGCAACTGGGGCGAGGAGCCTTCGCCGGCATCCGTCAACTCGGGTCTGTACCTCTCGATGAAGGAGATGGGCGATGTCAAGGCGATAGTCTGCGGACACGAGCATGACAACGACTATGCCATGCTGTGGAACGGCATGTATCTGATGTACGGACGCTTCAGCGGATGCGACACGGTATATAACAATCTGAAGCCCAACGGTGCACGTGTCATCGAACTGACGCAAGGCAGTGAGGGCTTCCAGTCGTGGGTGCGCCTGTATGGCGGCGAGATAACGCAGAACCTCACATTCCCCGACAGCTTCAAGACCTACTGAGAGAGAGCTGCGCTCCTGAAGCCTGCGCCCCCACCTTGCAGGCTCCGCCCGCATTTGAGGATTTGAGATGAAGAAAGGACTGGTTCTTGAAGGAGGCGGCGGGACGTGCTTTCGTCATCCGTCCGCGCACGGCACTGCCCATCAAACACATAACCCGCCGTGCCGACCTGCTGCAACAGGCATACGACGAAGGCCGCTCAGTGATGCAGGATCAGTTGAGCGGCCTCAAAAGGTTTCTGTCAGACCGGTAGCGGCTGCGGGGAGCCCCCACGTGTTCAGCCAAAGACTTTCTTCAGGTTCTCCACCAACTGCGTCTCGTCAAGGCTGATGAAGACAATCTTGCCTTCAGGGTCTACGAGTATGCTTGTCGGAATCCAGCGGATGGCATACAGGGCGACGACATCGGAGTTCCACATCTTCAGGTCACTGACGTGCGTCCAGCTCTGGAGGTTCTCCTTCTCGATGCCTGCCAGCCATGCATCACGGTTGCGGTCGAGTGACACGCCGAGCACGCTGAGACCTTTGCCCTTGTATTTATTGTATGCCTCCGAGATGTACGGGTTCTCCCTGCGGCAGTCAGGACACCAGCTTGCCCAGAAGTCTATCAGCACATACTTGCCACGCATCGACGAGAGACTGACGCTGTTGCCGTCCTTGTCAGGCAGCGTGAAGTCAGGGGCTTCGCGTCCCACCTGTATGGCTTCCTTGCGTGCTATAAGGTTGTCCAGCTGCTTGACATACAGGTTGCCGTCGAGCGTGCTGTCGATAGAGGCACGCAGTGCTTTCATCGGCTCCAGATCCAGCGAGCCGTAGCTGCGGACAATGAAGTAAGGCACAACTGCCGATGCAGGGTGCTGTGCCGCAAAGGCTGCCATGTCAAACGAGTCCGTGCCCACCTTGCCGGCGTTCTGACTGTAGAGGTCGTTTATCTCACTGCCCTCCACCGTGAGGCTTCCCTTCTCCTCATCCAGGACCACCGTCATGGACTCGTTGTCGAGGAAGAACGTCTGCGGACGGTTGCTGTCCTTGTCTGTGGTCAGTCCGTAGAGCAGTGGCTGCAACGCCACTCCCATGAACCGGAATTTTCCATCTTTCACCTCGGCAGAGTCGGTCAGCGTGTATGACCTGTCGTCATACCGCTTCATGTAGACCATGCCTTCGTCAACGCCGGCCACAGTGCCGTCGATGAGATAGCCGTTTCCGTTTGCCTTGTCCGTGTTGCTGCCTCCGCCGCACGATGCCAGCGCGAGACCGATGCAGAATGCACCTAAAATCTTCTTCGTCATAACCGTTAATGTATGTTTTGAAACTTGGGATTGTTTGATTATCTGTTTGTATCTGCGTATGCCCCTACCCCTCTATCTCGCTCAATTCGAGCCAGCGCATGGTCTTGGCATCAAGTTCTTCATTGACCTTCGGCAGCAGTTTCGACTGTTCCGTCAGCTGCTCCACGCCCAGCGTGCCGCTGCAAAGTGCGTCCTCAATCGACTTCTTCTGTTCCTCCAACCGGCTTATGTCCGCCTCCAGCTGTGCCAGCTCCTGCCGTTCCTTGAACGTCAGCCTCCTCTTGTCGTTCAGGCGCACCTTCTCTGTCTTCTGCACTGCGGCAGTCTCTTTCTTGCAGACGGTCTGCCCGTCAGCGTCACGACGGCGTTTGTCCTCCTCCTTCCACTCGCGGTACTGCGAGTAGTTGCCAGGGAAGTCGCGTATATCCCCCTGTCCGTTGAACACCAACAGATGGTCCACCACCTTGTCCATGAAGAAGCGGTCGTGGCTGACCACGATGACACAGCCGCCGAAGTCCTTCAAGTAGTCTTCGAGCACCTGCAGCGTCACGATGTCAAGGTCGTTTGTCGGCTCGTCGAGCACCAGGAAATTGGGGCTGCGCATCAGCACCGTACACAGGTACAGCCGCCGGCGTTCGCCTCCGCTAAGTTTGTAGATGAAGTTGTGCTGCTTCTCCGGCGAGAACAGGAAATGCTGCAGGAACTGCGATGCCGTCAGACTGGTGCCGTTCCCCATGTCCACCACCTCGGCAATGTCGCGCACGGCATCTATCACCTTCATCTGCTCGTCAAACTTCATGCCTTCCTGCGAATAATAGCCGAAGCGCACGGTCTGCCCCACGTCTATCCGCCCGCTGTCGGGCTGTAGCTGCCCCAGCAGGATCTTCAGGAACGTGGACTTGCCCGTGCCGTTGTTCCCGATTATGCCCATCTTCTCATACCGCGCAAAGGTGTAGGAGAAGTCGTCCAATATGCTGATGTCGCCGAACGACTTGCTCACGTGCTCCGCCTCGAATATCTTGTTGCCTATGTATGTCGACTTCACGCCGAGCTGCACACGGTGCTCCTGCTGCCGCTGCTTCGCCACACGCTCCAGCTCATAGAACGCATCCTCACGGTACTTGGCCTTATGGCCGCGTGCCTGCGGCATGCGGCGCATCCACTCCAGCTCCGTGCGGTACAGGTTCTTGGCACGTGCAATCTCGGCAGTCTTGGCATCAATGCGTTCCTGCCGCTTGGCGATGTAGTATTCATAGTTGCCGTCATAGCGGTACAGCGTCTGTCCGTCAAGCTCAAGGATGCTGGAGCACACGCGGTCCAGGAAGTAGCGGTCGTGCGTCACCATCAGCAGGGTCAGGTTGGAACGTTTCAGATAGTCCTCGAGCCACTCCACCATGTCCAGGTCCAGATGGTTCGTCGGCTCGTCGAGCATCAGCAGCTGTGGCTCGTTGATGAGTATGTTTGCCAATGCCACGCGCTTCACCTGTCCGCCCGAGAGCTGACCGGCCTTCTGGTCGAAGTCGGTAATCTTCAGTTGCGTCAGAATCTGTTTCGCACGCTGCTCGTAGTTCCACGCATCAAGCTGGTCCATGCGCACCAGCAGCTCGTCCAGTCCTGGATTGCCCTCTGTGGCCAGGCACTGCTCGTACTGCTTCACTATCGATGCCGTGTCGCTGCCGCCGTGGAAGCACGCGTCAATCACGCTAAGGTCTGCCGGATACTGCGGTGTCTGCGGCAGATAGCCCACGCGCAGACCGTTGCGGAACGTTATCTTGCCGCTGTCACTGCCCTCATGACCGGCAAGGATGTTGAGCAGCGTGGACTTGCCGGTGCCGTTCTTGGCAATGATGCCTGTCCTCTGCCCTTCTGCCAGACCGAAGGAGATGCCGCTGAAGAGCACCTGTACGCCAAATGCCTTACTGAGATTTTCGACCTGTAATACAGGATTCAATACAGCCATGTGTTCGTGTCATCTTTTCAATTATCCGAATATGCTGTCGTATGCCGCCTCTACGTCAGCCTTCTCTCCCGCCTTGACATGACTCCACAGCAGCTTCAGCGGGTCAATCACCCTGCCGTCGGCCTCACACAGCAACACGGGGTCTTCGCGGCTGCCGTCAATCAGCGTCCGCCACTCATATCCTTCAGCCACATTGGTCGCAATCACGCAGAGGGCAATGCCCATGTCTATCCACGCATCACGCTTGTGAGGGTTCAGCGTGCCGCTGTCGGCAAGAGCCTGCAAGTTAGGCACGTCGCTCTCGTCGCCACGCACATCCTTCGTCAGTTGCTGCTTTATGAGACGCTGCACGTTGTCGTAGGCATCGTCTATGCGGTAAATCTCCATCAGGCGCACGGGAATGACCTCCGGCGCATACTTCACGTCCGGCTGACGCAGCTCCAGAGTTCCGATGATGTCGAGTGCAGGCTGAACCGGTGCGCCACGCTCCACGGCGAATGAGATCTCGAACCCGACGTCGCCTATGCCGGCTGTCCACTGATGGTTGTCATACTCCTGTCCGTCTTCAAGGAACGTCTCCACGGCATAGGCACATGTCAACGTGCCTATCTTCACCGGACGGACACCGGCATTGCGCCGCAGCTCTTCCATCACCGTGTGCTCGCCATAGTCATCGCGCCCGCCACGGAATGCGGAGATGCGGAAGTTGCCTGTCCAGCGGTCGGGGTTGTAGAACAGGAACGAGTCCTCGCCGCCGTCAGCCTCAGTCCAATCGGCTGGATAGTACATTGAGAACCAAGCTCCTGGAGCAATGAATTTCTTACCTTTAATCATATTCGCGTCTTTGTGTCAAGACGCAAATTTACACTTTTCTCCATAAACGCGCAGAATGAGCCTCCTCTTTTGCGCCAAGCACCGGTATTGACAAATATTGCTATAATACCGATACACGGAGGTAAGCGAAGCCACAGCCGAGGAG
>CAVERK010000123.1:0-6988 GCA_963618035.1 bacterium | reverse complement strand
CAACTTTTTTGCAAAATATTTCTCTTGAAGCAGAAAGACAAGGAGTTACGGGAATGGGCAGGATGGGGTCTCGCGTGGCAAATATTAAAATGCCGACGTGTATGTGTTAAAATGAGGGGCTACCGAGATGAGCCAGAGGCACGCGCTCCAGCTCTCTCCTTGCAGCATCTTACCTATGACTATTCGCTCATGATCTGTCTTATCAGTTCGGGACGCACATTCTCGTCGCGTGTACCCTGTCCGTCCTGCATGTACTGCCGGAGATACGGTGTCTGCATATGGAAGTCGTATGCGTTCTGATCTGTCCATATCTCTACAAGCATAAAGAGAGTGCTGTCCTCGGATGACTGATACTGCTCGTACTTTAGGTTGCCCTCTTCCTTGACAGTATTGTCACGGCACTTCATGAAGTTGTCCTTGGTCTTCTGCACGGCTTCCGGTTTCACTTTCGACTTGAACAGGATCAGGATCTTGCCCGTTTCTTCTGCCTTCGTAGCCTCATCGCCCACAGGGCTGGCCGAATGTGCGGGAAGTCCCGCAAGCATGATTGCAGCACATGCCATTGCAATAATGTTCTTTTTCATTCTGTGTTTTTTACATTGTTTGTTATAGAAAATCAGATGCAATGATACGAAAGTCCGCATGGACAGTGTCCGTCACAAGGCGTAAAGGCGAAAAAACGTCACTTGAAGCTGAAATGATACGGGTCCGCTTTACTCGGTTTTATTTGATAACTTTGCACGCGAAGATGCGACGTGCAATCAACATAATATCATCGTTTGTCACGGCACTGCTGCTGACGCTGTGCACCGCTGCGGCACAGGGCTTGCAACAGCCGCCCAAGTATGAGGTCAGGGCGGCGTGGGTGACAACCATCTATGGTCTGGACTGGCCCAAGGCCAAGGCTACATCGGAGGATGGCATACGCCGGCAGAAGGAAGAGCTGCTCGACATACTCGACCGGCTGAAGGCAGCGAACTTCAACACCGTGCTGCTACAGACACGGATGCGCGGCGACGTGATTTACCCCTCGAGCCTTGAGACCTACAACGAGATACTGACGGGGCGCGAGGGGCGTAGCCCAGGATATGACCCGCTGGCCTTCGCCATTGAGGAGTGCCACAAGAGGGGCATGGAGTGCCACGCATGGATGGTGTCGATACCGCTCGGCACACGCAAACATATAAATGCGATGGGTCGCAACTCCGTGGTGAAGCGGCGGCCGGACATCTGCCTGACATACCGCAACGAGCACTATCTGAACCCAGGTAACCCGAAGACCAAGGAGTACCTGATGGAGCTGACGCGCGAGGTCATAACGCGGTATGACGTCGATGGCGTACACTTCGACTACCTGCGCTATCCGGAGCGAGCCAACAACTTCCCCGACAGCAAGGAGTTCCGCAAGTATGGTGCCGGCAAGAGCCTCGACGACTGGCGGCGCGACAACATCACGCAAATCGTGCGCTATATATATAATGGTGTGAAGGCACTGAAGCCGTGGGTCAAGGTAAGCACGTCGCCCGTGGGCAAGCTGCGGGACACATCGAGATATACCAGTCAGAACTGGAACGCATACAGCGTGGTGAAGCAGGAGGTCGACCGCTGGCTCGCGGAGGGCATACAGGACCAGATATACCCGATGATGTACTTCCGCGACGACGCATTCTATCCGTTTGTCCTTGACTGGCACGAGGAGAGCCACGGGCGGCAGGTCGTGCCAGGGCTGGGCATCTATTTCCTTGACCCGAAGGAGGGCAACTGGAAGACGAGCGACATCTACCGGCAGATACACTTCCTGCGCCGCCACGGCCTGAGCGGACAGGCATACTACCGCACACAATACCTGACAGACAACACGCAGGAGGTGTATGATATGCTGCGTGACGACCTGTATGCCACGCCGGCATTGGTGCCGCCAATGACATGGATAGACAGCATCGCACCCACGCCGCCGACGGAGCTGACCGTCGACAGACAACCCAACGGATATACAAGGCTGAGCTGGCAACCGTCGGCAGACAACGACAGTTCGGCACCCGAGCCACTGTACAACGTCTATGCCTCAGACACCTATCCCGTAGACACTTCGGACGCACGCGGCCTCGTGGCACAGCGTGTCCGTGGTACCGGCTACACGCACGTCAGGATTGTGCCGTGGGATGAGAAGAGATACTTCGCCGTGACTGCCGTCGACCGCTATGGCAACGAGAGCGATGCCGCGACGACAGCACCGCCGCAGTGACACAGGAACCGCACAAGGAGCAGAGCCGTCAGCGGAAAGAGACGGAACGCGTCTCCTGCGTGCCGCCGTAGTTGAGGAAGCTGACATTCACATTGAGAGGCGTACCCACAGAACGAAGATAGTCCTCCACAGAGAGGGACATGCAGGCACGCGAGACGTATGCCTCGGAGTCGCCGTAGGCATTATGATAGATGGACAGGTAGACATTGCCGCCACCGGCAGAGCGGTGCACAGAGTCCTCCAGAAGAAGCAGCCTGTGCCTGCCGCCGGCATTTCTCACTTCAAGCACAATATTCAGATACTTGAGTCCGCCCCACATACTCTGCAAGGACACGGGTGCCGTGGATGCGCTGTCGGCATACACCGATGCAGACACGGGCTTGTAGGAGACCGTCGGCGACGGCGAATAGATGCGCACGCCGCCATCGACCGGTTCATAGTAGCCCACGACACGCAACGCAGTGTCGGGCGCTGACGTGAAGCCGGATTTGTCTTCAGCCACGACAAGGGTCTGCCCGTCATCCGTCTCTATCGTCTCGGGACTGCCGGTGCGTCCCGTGTGCAGGGTGTAGAACTCCTTCTTGACAGACGGATAGTGATAGCCGTCGTCGCTGCACGACACGACCAGTGCCGAGACAAGAAGGAGGAACATTATGTGGCGCAGACGGTTCATCGTACAGGGTTGTTCACTCAAGCGTACCGAGATAGTTCTTCAACGGATTGGCATACATCAGCAGCAACTTCTGACGGAGGAAGCTCTCGTCACGGTCGGGCAGGTCAATCTTGGCAAGCTGTCCGCTGACGTAATCCATGAAATACCGTTCCTCGTCTGCCGTGTAGTTGATACCGGCGAAACGGCGCGTGCCTTCAAGCTGGTCGTAGGCAATGTAATTATTGGGGTACAGCTCATAGTTGGAGTGTATGCCACGGTCGATTATGGCAGAAACGCTCGAGAACAGTTCCTGCTTGGGCATCGCAGGGTCGAGCTGCCGCAGGCGGCTGTTGATGCACGGAGCCGTGCGGAACGCCACGCGTCCCTTGAAGCCGAACATTCCTGTCTCCATGTTCTTGAGGTCGTCGGCGGTGGTCTTCTTGTAGTCGTCGTTGTCGCGCTTGAGCTGGAACTCGCGAGCCTTGAGATAGTCGCACGGGTCGTACTCGTAGGAGATGGACAGCGGCACGATGTTCATCTCCATGAGGCTCTCGAGCACACCGCCGTCGCCGCCCATGGCCATCATCTTCAGCACGCTGTCCTGCGTGTGGTCATTAGAGTCCTTGGCACGTCCCTCGCGCTGTGCTATCCAGATGGACTGCTTCTTGTCGCGGATGGTGTAGTGCATATAGCGCGACATGCGTCGCGACGACTCGAGCATCTGGCGCATGGTCAGCGCACGCTGCACGATGAACGACTTGTTGATGCGCACCAGCTTCTTTATCCACGGATATATGAGCAGGTTGTCGCCAATGGCAATCTCTACGGAGTCGAGTCCGCTGTCGAAGAGCAGAACCGAGAGGAAGCCGGAGTCGAGGATTATGTCGCGATGGTTTGACACGTAGGTGTAGGCCAACGAGCGGTCTTCAATCTGCGACAGGTCGATGCCGAGCGAGGCGGTGGTGTCTGCCTCCAGCTTCTTGAGGAAGCGGTAGCAGAAGGCACGCTGGAACTCCTGCTTGGTCTTGCATGTGCGCATGCGTTCGGCAATGACCTCGAACGGCACACCTGGCATCACGGAGCCTACCACGCTGCGGAAGGCAGGGTCGGCAATGAGCTCCTCGTAGATCTGCGGCAGTTCCTCGTCCAGGTACGGTCGTATCTCGTCAAATTCTGTAGTCGTCATGTCCGCTCGCGTTAAAATTTATCTTCTATGATGTCCGTCATCACATCCTTGATGTCGAGACCGGCAGCCCTGACCTGTTGCGGGATGAAGCTGGTGGCTGTCATCCCTGGAGTTGTATTGACCTCCAGGAGGTTTATCTTGTCGCCGGCGGTGATGATGTAGTCCACACGTATTATGCCCGCCGCACCAAGGATGTCGTAGATGGCCTGTGTGACCGCCTGCACGCGGTCGCGCAGACTGTCGGCTATCTCTGCCGGCGTGATTTCGTCGACATGGCCGTTGTACTTGGCATCGTAGTCGAAGAACTCATCGTGCGTGCGCACTTCCGTTATGGGCAGCACCACCGACTTGCTCTTCGTCTTGTAGCACCCGCAGGTGATTTCCTTGCCGTCGAGGAAGCTCTCGATGACGACCTCGGGTGCTTCGCCGAAGGCTTTCTCTATGGCTGGAAGCAGCTGCTTGTTCTCCTTGACCTTGGTGACCCCGAAGCTGGAGCCGCCGAGATTGGGCTTGACGAAGCACGGCAGTCCCACCGCGGCACGTATGCCTTCCTCATCGACAGGCTGCCCCTTGCGCAGCAGCACAGAGTCTGCCACGGGTATGCCGAAGCCCTTGAGATACTGGTTGCACACGAACTTGTCGTAGGTGACGGCGGCAGCCAGGACACCGCAACACGAATACGGGATGTGCAGCATGTCGAGATAGCCCTGCAGCTGTCCGTTCTCGCCAGGGCCGCCATGGATGGTGATGTAGGCAAAGTCGAACACGTGCTTCCTGCCGTCTGCGGTGAAGCTGAAGTCATTGCGGTCGATTGGGGCCGTGGTGCCGTCAGAGAGGCGGACGTGCCAGTCCAGTCCGTGAATGACGACGACATACAGGTCGTACCTGTCCTTGTCGATGAAGGAATACAGTCCCTCCGCACTGCGCAGGGAGACTTGATATTCGGAGGTGTAGCCTCCTGCTACTATAGCAATCGTACGTTTCATTGCAAGTCTCTGTTTATTACGTAATTGCGCCACTTGTCCAACAGTGCCGCCATGTCATCGGGCAGTTCGGAGGCGAAGAACATGTCTTCGCCGGTCACGGGGTGCTTGAATCCCAATGTCTTGGCGTGCAGTGCCTGGCGCGGGCAAATCTTGAAGCAGTTGTCTATGAACTGCTTGTATCTTGAAAATGTTGTACCTCTCAGAATTTCGTGTCCGCCATACCGCTCGTCGTTGAAGAGGATGTGGCCGATGTGCCTCATGTGCACACGTATCTGATGCGTGCGGCCGGTCTCCAGGACGCACTCCACCAGCGTGACGTAGCCAAAGCGTTCGAGCACGCGATAGTGGGTCACGGCGTGCTTCCCCATGCCGTCAGGCACGACCGTCATCTGCAGGCGGTCTTTGGGGTTGCGGGCTATGTCGCCCTCGACGGTCCCGCTGTCGGTGTCGAAGTTTCCCCACACCAGGGCGTTGTATGCCCGTTTTGTGGTCTTGTTGAGGAACTGCTGTCCCAGTCCGGTCTTGGCTTCGGGGGTCTTGGCGATGACCAGCAGACCCGATGTGTCCTTGTCGATGCGGTGAACCAGTCCGACACGCGGGTCGTTGGCATTGTAGCACGGCGTGTTCCTGAGATGCCAGGCTATGCCGTTGACGAGCGTGCCGTCGTAGTTGCCGTGTCCTGGATGCACCACCATGCCTGCGGGCTTGTTGACGACCATCAGATAGTCGTCCTCATAGACGATGTCGAGCGGCAGGTCCTGCGGCACGACCTCGTTGTCGTACTTGGGTCTGTCGAGCATGACCGTCACGATGTCAAGCGGCTTGACCTTATAGCTGCTCTTCACGGCCGTGCCATTGACGAGGATGTAGCCCGCGTCGGCAGCTTTCTGTATGCGGTTGCGTGAGGCGTTGGGGATCTTGTCGAAGAGATACTTGTCCACGCGTACCGGTTCCTGACCACGGTCGGCCTGCGCACTGAAGTGCTCGTACAGACGCGTCCCGTCAGCACAGCCGACGATGTCGTCCATATCGTCAATGTCCTCCGTATCGTATCCCTTGAACTCTTCCGCTTCCATCACTTGAAATCCAGCATCACACACTCACGCCAGCACTAAAACCAGCTGTCGTCATCGTCCTTGGTCTTGGAGGTCTTGCGCTGCACGCCATCGGGAGCGGCGGGATGCAGCGAGTCGCCGCTGAGACTGTCGGGCAGGAAGTCTTCGCCCGCACCTACCATGAGCTGCAGCATGGCTCCGTCGGGCACTCTCTCGCCCGACATGAGCAGACGTCCGTTATACTTCACGCCATACACCCAGTCCTTCTCACCGCTGACATACTCAACACTGTCGAGCCTGAAGCCGGCTGCCATGATGCGTGCCTCGGCCTGACGGACTGAGCTATTGTCGGCCACGTCGGGAATGTCGTGAAGCGGCACGCTGAGGGTGTTCACCGTCAGGTAGACCACCCTCCCCTTCTTGACTTTCTGTCCGGCAGAGGGGTTGCAGTCGAGCACCGCACCGGCGGGTTCTGTCTTTATGTAGTTGGAGTCTGCGACCATGCACTCCAAATCCATGCTGCGGAAGACGGAGCGTGCCTCGTCCAAGGTCTTGCCGACAACGTTGGGCACCTCCACGGCCTCGCCATGGTGAGTGTAGCCGTCCACCCACTTCATAGCCGCCACGGCCAAAGCAGATGCCACCGCCACCATCAGCAGAATGTTAGCAAAAAACAGCCGCCAACCGCGGAAATAGGGCTTCTTATCTTGCACCATCATTACACCAATTTGGGCGTAAAGATACAACTTTCCGTTTTAGCCACCGGCTTATCCGCAATCTTTTTCCCGACTTCGACCTTGCGCCACCCGTTTCGATACAGCAGATTTAATTCACTTGTTCTATCGTTCTCTTGCTGTCGGGCTA
>CAVERK010000122.1:0-7148 GCA_963618035.1 bacterium | reverse complement strand
CCCATTTAAAGCACCTAAGGATGGGCATTCATAGAACCCAAGGATGGGCATCGTTATAACATACTGAAAATCAGTGTCTCCATGAACGTACATCCAGAGGATCTGTGGACGTACAGTCAGAGAACCTATGAACGTACATCCAGAGAACCTGTGGACGTACAGTCAGGGAACCTGTGGCTGTACGTCCATAGAAGCGTTGATTTTCTACTACTAACCGATTTGTTCCGTTTCCGTTTTGAGCTATCTTTGCCATAAACTTAAAACAACACCACCCATGCCTACACGCAGCAGAAAGAGGAATGTGCAACACAGCTTTCAATATAACGCAATCCAACCGATACACATTACGGATTGTTACTTCACTGCGACATTCTGCTTACACTTGGATATACAAGCAAGCGAAATAAAATAAACGGTCACAGAAATCAGCATCAGTAAAGCAAAAAGCAGTAATTTAGCAGCCGAAAAGAAATAAATGACAGCAAACGACACAGAATAAGAACAAAATGCCAACGTCATTACACTTCACAAAGATGCAGGGAGCAGGCAACGACTACATATATGTAGATGCCTCGCGCTACAACGTGCTCAAGCCGGCAGAGCTGTCTGTGATGCTGAGTGCGTACCACACGGGCATCGGCAGTGACGGCCTGATACTCATAGGGCGTGCCGGCGGCGATGCAGACTTCACGATGCGGATATTCAACAACGACGGGTCGGAAGCCATGATGTGCGGCAACGGAGTGAGGTGCGTGGGCAAGTATGTCTATGACAAGGGACTGACGCAGAAACGCGAGCTGAAGATTGACACTCTGTCAGGCATCAAGACACTGCGGCTGCACACCGATGGTGACGGCAGCGTGGGCAGTGTCACGGTGGACATGAACGTGCCGCAGCTGATGCCGGTGGACAGGGGCGACGGTCATCCGCGCGAGATGCTGGAAGAGACGGTAACAGCCGGCGGACGCACGTTCAGCGGCACAGCCATATCGATGGGCAACCCGCACATGGTGATCTTCACCGACGCGGTGGAGGGCATAGACCTCGCGGCGTTGGGGCCGGAACTGGAGAGACACCCGTGGTTTCCCGACAGGGTGAACGTGGAGTTTGCACAGGTGCTTGACGACGGGCGCATCCGGATGCGGGTGTGGGAACGAGGCTCGGGCATCACGATGGCCTGCGGAACGGGAGCCTGCGCCACGGCGGCGGCGGCACTGCTGACAAGGCGAAGCCACGGAGAGAGCGAAGTGATAATGGACGGCGGCACACTGACCCTGCAATGGGGAGGAGCTTCCGCCCATTTGTTTATGACAGGACCTGCCGAGACCGTGTTCGAGGGCACGGTGGAGGTCGGCAGCGAATATGCTACGGAAGCCGGACAGACGGCGACAGACTGACAACAACAACCACAGAAGAAAGGAAAAGACACAATGGCACTGGTAAACGAATACTTCACGAAGCTGCCCGAGAGCTACCTGTTCTCGGACATTGCCAAGAAGGTGAACAGCTTCAAGGTGACGCACCCGAAGACGCGCGTCATCAGTCTCGGCATAGGCGACGTGACGCGCCCGCTGCCGCAGGCATGCACCGAAGCCATGCACAAGGCCGTGGACGAGATGGGCAGTGCGGAGACATTCCGCGGCTACGGCCCCGAGCACGGCTATGACTTCCTGATCGATGCCATCATAAAGCACGACTTCGCACCGCGCGGCGTGCGCCTGACACCACAGGAGGTATTCGTCAGCGACGGAGCGAAGAGCGACACGGGCAACATCGGCGACATACTCCGCCACGACAACAGCGTCGGCGTGACCGACCCCACATATCCGGTCTACGTGGACAGCAACGTCATGGGCGCACGCGGCGGCGACCTGATGGCCGACGGCCGGTGGAGCAACATCACATACATCCCCTGCACAGCCGGCAACGGCTTCGTGCCGGAGATACCTAAGAAGCGCATAGACATTGTCTACCTGTGCTTCCCCAACAACCCGACAGGCACGACGCTGACACACGCGCAGCTGAAGGAATGGGTGGACTACGCCCTGAAGAACGACACGCTGCTGCTGTTCGATGCCGCCTACGAGGCCTTCATCAGCGAAGCCGACGTGCCGCACAGCATCTATGAGATAAAGGGAGCAAAGAAGTGCGCCATCGAGTTCCGCAGTTTCTCGAAGACGGCAGGGTTCACCGGCGTGCGCTGCGGCTACACCGTGGTGCCCAAGGAGCTGACCGCCGCCACACTGAACGGCGATCGCGTCGGGCTGAACCATCTGTGGAACCGCCGCCAGTGCACCAAGTTCAACGGCACAAGCTACATAACACAGCGCGGGGCGGAGGCGGTGTACACCCCCGAAGGACAGGCACAGGTGAGGGCAAACATCGACTACTACAGGGAGAACGCACGGCTGATGCTCGCCGGCTTCGCCGCCATAGGGCTGCAGGCGTTCGGCGGAGTGAACTCGCCATATATCTGGCTGAAGACACCGAAAGGCACAGGGTCGTGGAAGTTCTTCGAGCAGATGCTCTACGAGGCTAACGTGGTATGCACGCCAGGGGCGGGATTCGGACCGAGCGGCGAGGGATATGTGAGGCTGACCGCCTTCGGACGGCACGAAGACTGCAAGGAGGCGATGCAGCGCATAGGCCGCTGGCTGTGACGGCAGGACGGGGAGATACATATATATATAAGGTATTGGTTCCAGACAAGGTAAAAAGATTGTAAAAACAAGAACACAACAGAGGAGGGAAGCAAATGAAGAAGATCGAGGCGGTAATCCGCAAGACAAAGTTCGACGAGGTGAAAGAGGCACTGCTCGAGGCAGACATCGAGTGGTTCTCCTACTACGAGGTCAGGGGCATCGGCAAGTCGCGTCAGGCGAGGATATACCGTGGCGTGATGTACGACACCAGCTCCATCGAGCGCATACTGATATCCATCGTGGTTCGCGACCGCAATGCCGAGCGCACCGTCGAGGCGATAATCAAGGCTGCACAGACGGGCGAGATAGGCGACGGCAGGATATTCGTGATCCCTGTGCTCGACGCGGTGAGGATACGCTCGGGCGAACATGGCGACATCGCCCTCTACAACGCCGAACAGGAGAAGTGACGCACAAATAGAAATACAACTAAGCGGCACACAGATACAAATACAACAAACAAAGACTTTACAGAGAGAGATGACGAACATTACTGAACTCGCAAACGGACTGAACACCGTGTGGATGCTGCTGGCAGCCATGCTGGTATTCTTCATGCAGCCTGGCTTCGCGCTGGTCGAGGCCGGCTTCACACGCACAAAGAACACTGCGAACATCCTGATGAAGAACTTTATCGACTTCATGTTCGGGTCGCTGCTATACTGGACCATAGGCTTCGGGCTGATGCACGGCATCGGCACATTCGTGGGCATGCCCCATCCCTTCAGCGCAGACTTCATAGGCACGCCGAACGGAGTGCCTGCCGACGGCTTCCTGATATTCCAGACAATGTTCTGCGCCACGTCCGCCACAATCGTGTCGGGAGCCATGGCAGAACGCACCAAGTTCTCCATGTACGTCGTCTACACCATATTCATCAGCGTACTCATCTACCCCGTATCGGGACACTGGACATGGGGCGGCGGATGGCTGTGCGATGCCACGGAAGGCTCGTTCATGACGGAGACGTTCGGCACCGTGTTCCATGACTTCGCCGGAAGCACAGTGGTTCACTCCGTAGGCGGATGGATTGCACTCGTGGGAGCGTTCATACTGGGACCGCGCATCGGCAAGTATGCCAAGGACGGCACAAGCAAGGCCATACCAGGACACAACCTGACGATAGCGGCCTTGGGCGTGTTCATCCTGTGGTTCGGATGGTTCGGGTTCAACCCTGGCTCACAGATGGCAGCAGCCACAGCAGCCGACCAGGCAGCCATATCGCACGTGTTCCTGACCACAAACTTGGCAGCATGTGCCGGAGGGTGTCTTGCCCTGGGCGTGAGCTGGCTGAAGTATGGCAAGCCACTGCTGTCGCTGACGCTGAACGGCATACTGGCAGGACTTGTCGGCGTGACGGCGGGCTGCGACGTGGTGTCGGCAACGGGAGCCGTGGTGACAGGTGCCGTCTGCGGCACGCTGATGGTGTTTGCCGTGGAGTTCATCGACAAGAAGCTGCACATCGACGACCCCGTGGGCGCAAGCTCCGTGCACGGTGTCTGCGGATATACCGGCACACTGCTGACGGGACTGCTGTCGACATCCGAGGGTCTGCTGTATGGCCACGGATGGGGATTCTTCGGAGCACAGGTGTTCGGAGCCACGGTGGTCAGCCTGTGGGCTGCCTGCATGGGATTTGCCATATTCACCGTCATGAACCGCATACACGGTCTGCGCGTAGACCGTCGCATTGAGGAAGAGGGTCTCGACATCTACGAGCATGGCGAGGCGGCATACAACAGTTGAAGCAAACAGTGAGACAAGAGATACATTGAGAACATTCAAGAGAGAGAAAACAACAACTAAAAGTTTAAACCAACAAATAAACAAAAGCTTATGTCAACACTAAGATTTAAAGTGGTAGAGACGGCGTTTCAGAAGAAACCCGCAAAGGTGGAAACCCCTTCGGAGAGACCGTCGGAGTATTTTGCCAAGTACGTCTTCAACCGTGAGAAGATGCGCAAGTATCTGTCTGCAAGCACCTATGAGAAGCTGACAGACGTCATCGACAACGGCACGGTGCTGGACCGCAGCATCGCCGACGAGGTGGCAGAGGGCATGAAGAGATGGGCCATTGAGATGGGTGCGACGCACTACACGCACTGGTTCCACCCGCTGACCGAGGGCACGGCAGAGAAGCACGACTCGTTCATCGAGCACGACGGCAAGGGCGGCGTGGTCGAGGAGTTCAGCGGCAAGCTGCTGGCACAGCAGGAGCCGGACGCATCGAGCTTCCCCAACGGCGGCATACGCAACACCTTTGAGGCTCGCGGATACTCGGCATGGGACCCCTCGTCGCCGGCATTCATCGTCGACGACACGCTGTGCATACCTACCATATTCATAGCATACACGGGCGAGTCGCTGGACTACAAGGCTCCGCTGCTGAAAGCCCTGCATGCTGTTGACAAGGCAACGACAGACGTGTGCCGCTATTTCTACAACGACGTGAAGAAGTGCTATGCCTACCTCGGCTGGGAGCAGGAGTACTTCCTCGTGGACGAAGGGCTGTATGCCGCACGCCCAGACCTGCTGCTGACAGGACGCACGCTGACGGGACACGACAGCGCGAAGAACCAGCAGCTCGAAGACCACTACTTCGGAGCTATACCGCCACGCGTGGCAGCCTTCATGAAAGACCTCGAGATTGAGGCTCTGAAGCTGGGCATACCGTGCAAGACACGCCACAACGAGGTGGCTCCCAACCAGTTTGAGCTGGCTCCCATATACGAGGAGTGCAACCTGGCCGTCGACCACAACATGCTCATCATGGCACTGATGCGCAAGGTGGCACGCAACCACGGCTTCCGCGTGCTGCTGCACGAGAAGCCCTTCAAGGGAGTGAACGGAAGCGGAAAGCACAACAACTGGTCACTGGGCACAGACACCGGCGTCGGCCTGATGAGCCCTGGCAAGACACCAGTGGACAACCTGCGCTTCATCACGTTCATCGTGAACACGCTGGCAGCCGTGTACCGCCACAACGGACTGCTGAAGGCCAGCATCGCAAGTGCCACGAACGCACACCGCCTGGGTGCCAACGAGGCACCTCCTGCAATCATCTCGAGCTTCGTGGGCAAGCAGCTCAGCGAGATCCTGGACCACATCGAGAAGAGCGACAAGGAAGACCTGCTGAAGATAAGCGGCAAGCAGGGCATGCGTCTGGCCATCCCGTCAATCCCCGAACTGATGATAGACAACACCGACCGCAACCGCACAAGCCCGTTCGCCTTCACAGGAAACCGCTTCGAGTTCCGTGCCGTAGGCTCGGAGGCAAACTGCGCCTGCGCCATGATTGCGCTGAACACAGCCATGGCAGAGCAGCTCACCGACTTCAAGAACGATGTCGACGCACTGATTGCCAAGGGCGAGAAGAAGGAAGCGGCAATACTCGACGTGATACGCAAGTACCTGAAGCTGAGCAAGCCCGTACACTTCGACGGCAACGGCTACAGCGACGAGTGGAAGGCCGAGGCTGCACGCCGCGGACTGGACTGCGAGACGAGCGTGCCGGTGATCTACGACAGCTATCTGCGTGAAGACAGCATCAAGATGTTCGAGAGCATGCAGGTGATGACCAAGACCGAGCTGGAAGCACGCAACGAGGTGAAGTGGGAGATGTACACAAAGAAGATTCAGATTGAGGCACGCGTACTGGGCGACCTGGCGATGAACCACATCATCCCCGTGGCAACGAGGTATCAGACACAGCTCATCGACAACGTCTACAAGCTGAAGAGCATCTGCACCGAGGATCAGGCAGCGAAGCTGTCGGCGAAGAACCTCGAGCTGATAGAGGAGATTTCAAGCCGCACAGCCTTCATAAAGGAGCACGTTGACGAGATGATCGAGGCACGCAAGGTGGCAAACAAGATTGCCGACGAGCGCGAGAAGGCCGTGGCATACCACGACAACATCGTGCCGCGCATGGAGGAGATACGCTACCACATCGACAAGCTGGAGCTTATCGTGGACGACTCCCTGTGGACGCTGCCCAAGTACCGTGAACTGCTGTTCATCAGGTAAGGCAGCAGGTCGTCTTGACAAGACACAAATAGAGAAGACTAAAGGATTTATTTCTTTTGTTGGTTGTTTTAAGTTTGCTGCGGAGCGTGGCTGTGAAGCTACGCTCCGCTTTTACATGTACGCCCATCAAGCCCATCAAGCCTATAATGCCCATCAGATTGTATCTATTTGCTGCCCCTCTATCATCCAGTACTCCTTTTTGTTTCGATTAATCGGTACGCCAGTACTGGTTAATCGGTACGCCAGTACCGGCTATATGGTACTGCAGTACCAACTATACGGTACTGCCCGAGAGGTTAACCGTTTTTCCCGAAGTGGCTAATGGACTTCATCGACAGAATGGGCAGGGCTGGCGTTGCCCATTAAAAAAATATTTGCAGCAGTATTGTTCTATTTAGAACATATTGTCGTACATTTGTC
>CAVERK010000121.1:0-7236 GCA_963618035.1 bacterium | reverse complement strand
CGGAATTAGTGAACGGAAGTGTGGAAAAGTGAACGGTCAGTGAACGGGATGTGGCTTCAGAGGGCGTATGACGAGGGGTCAGTGAACAGTCAGTAAACAATTGGTAAACGCTTTTGAACGGACTTGCATACATGCAATGAAAGCGTTAATCTTCCCCGCAGCTTGTCGGGTGAACTGACGAAGCCGATGACAAAATTTTCTTGGCATTGCACTTCACATTGCCATCAAATTGCCATACATTTGCAATACAATGATATGACACACACCATGAAGAACCTACTCCTGACATCGCTTGCAGTGATGTTACTCGCCGGCACCGCCAACGCTCAAATGCCGCAACTCCAGAAGGTCGGCACGTCCACATGCCTTACCGTCAACGGGCAGCCGTTCGTGCTGTACTGCGGCGAACTGCACAACTCCACGGCATCATCCATAGACTATATGGAGCAGAACCGTGTTTGGGACAATCTGAAGCGCATGAACCTGAACTCAGTGATAGCCACGGCATCGTGGGAGCTGACCGAGCCGGAGGAAGGACGATTTGACTTCACACTGGTCGACTACATAATCCGCGAGGCACGGGAGCGTGACATGAAAGTGGTGCTGCTGTGGTTCGGCACATGGAAGAACCCATTCATGACCTACGCACCATCATGGGTAAAGCACAACCCCAAACGTTTCCCGCGTGCTGTCGACGAGCATGGCAACGAGATGGAGATGCTCAGCGTCTACGATGACAACATACTCCATGCCGACACACGCGCCTACCTGGAGCTCCTGCGCCATATCAAGGATGTGGACACCGACCACACCATAGTGATGATACAACTACAGAACGAGCCTGGCCTGCGCGGCAGCAAGCGCGACTACAGTGCTGCCGCCGAGCGTGCATGGCGTGCCGACGTACCGGCATCGGTCACCGGCTATCTCAAATCCAACAAGGGATCGTTGCAGCCCGACCTCGAAAAACTGTGGGCTGCCAACGGCAACAAGACCACAGGCAACTGGGAGACGATCTTCGGCAAGAGCGAGGACAACAACCGTGCCGACGACCCCATACCAAACGCCACCGAGCACCTGTTCACCGCCTACGGCTACGCCACCTACCTCGGCAAGATGGCCAGTGCGGGCAAGGAAGTCTATCCTCTGCCCGTCTTCACCAACGCATCGGTCTTCGGCATGAACACACGCGGACGCAGTCTTGGCAACGGCTGCTCCATCCCCGAGTTCTTCGACATCTACCGTGCCTGCGCCCCGTCGCTCGACATCCTGACACCTAACTCCTACATGCAGCAATTGGACTGGATATGCAATGCCTTCTCATGGCGCGGCAACCCTGTGCTGATTCCTGAAAGTACGCTGATAGGTGCGCGTGCACTCTATGCCATAGGCGAGCACGATGCCATCGCCTTCTCGCCATTCGGCATCGATGCCAACGCCGAAGAACAGACACCGCAACGCGCCAAGGACGAGGACATCCTGGCACAGTGCTACGCAGCCATGCAGGGCATGGGCAGCCTCATCACGTCAAACATCGGCACAGACCGCATGCGCGGCATCTATCTCTACAGCGGACACGAGACCGACACCATCAGCATGGGCGACTACCAACTGCGGTTCAGTCCGCGCAAGAGCTTCGACATCGGTGCACTGATGGCACCTGCCAACGGTGGCGACGGCGCACAACGTGAACCCGAGAAGATTGAGCAGGGTGGAGCACTGGTAGTGCAGACTGCCGACGACGAATTCTACATCGTGGGCTACGGATTCAATGCCGACATCAGCGTGCGTCCTGGACTCAAGAGCCGTTTCTGCGGCTATGACAATATCTATGAAGGTACATTCGTGGACGGCACGTTCCGCACAGGACGTCTGCTCAACGGCGACGAACGCAATGTCTATGCCGGCTACGACAGCGTCAAGGCACTGCGCGTGAAGATGTACCGCTACTAATCACACACTCAACTGACACACCACACCATGAAAAGAGGACTTATCGCCATGGCTACCGCACTGACCGTTGCGGCAATACAGGCACAGACCGTCTGCTACGACCCCACACTGGATCCACAAGCCGTCACCACACAGGCTCCAGCCCACGAGACGTGGGACGGCACATCTTATATATGGTATCCAGGACAACTCGCCGCCTACCGCCAGCAGTGGCTACGCACGCAGAGCCGCGAGCGTTGCGTCAACGTAGGCTACCCAGGCAAGTTCAACCCCACGGCACAACAGACCAGCTTCCGCAAGACCGTAAGGCTCGACACCGACCTGCAGCTACAGTGGCAGTCAGCGGGGGCAAGCAACGTCACCGCCATGATCGACGGACAGACAGCGACGCAGGGTATGACACTGAAGCGCGGACGGCACACGCTACAGTTCCACGTGCAGACCGACGGACAACTGCCCGCTTTGATTGTGCGTGGCATTGGTGCCGACGGCTGGCAGGCCAGCCTCGACGACGCACTGTGGATGCCCGCCGAAACCGACGCACGCCACAACAAGCCGTACCTGTCTCCCGACAGCCGCATGAACCAAAGCGTCAGCGTCAGTCCCAAGACCTACATAGCACTGAAGAACGCCACCATAGACGGCGATGTGCTGACACTGGGACAGGGGGGCATGGTCATTGCCGACTTCTGGTATGACGAGGTGGGCACAGTCTCGCTCACCGCCACAGGGAACAGCACGCTCCACTTCACCATAGGCGAAAGCATAGAAGAGGTACTCAACGAAGACACCAGACGCTTTGAGCAGCGGCCCATTGAAGACCACACCACGTCCGGCAACATCAGTCTGCCCGAACGCGGACTGCGCTACGTCAAGATCACGGCATTGCAGCCCTGCACCATCAGCGGCATCAGCTTCGACATGCAGATGTGGCCTGCCACCTACAGCATGAACTTCGAATGTAGCGACGAGGAACTCAACCGGCTGTGGAGCGCGGGCATGGCCACCATGCACACCTCCATGCACGACTTCAACCTTGACGGCATCAAGCGCGACTTTCTGCCATGGTCCATGGACGCATCAATCAGTGCACTCGGCATGGCACTGGCCTTCGACGACCGCCAGATGGTGCGCAATGACATATCGGTGTCGCTGATGCCGCCGTCGCCCACAGAAGCCGACTGGGGCATCGTGGACTATCCGCTACACGCACTGCCGACACTACAGACCGACTATCTGCGCTATGCCGACTTGAGCACCGTACGCATGTACCGCGACCGCATAGACAGCCAGATGGCTCTCTACATGCAGGCACAGGACGCACGCGGGTTCATCAGTGCCAGCAAGCCGACGAGCGGGTTCATACCAGGATGGTCGCGCGACAACGGTCCCGACAGCTACGGCACAGCCTCCTACCCTCAGATGTTGCTATACGCCAACTTCCGCATCGCCGCACGCTTCGCACGCCTGCTCGGCGACAACAAGAGCGCACGGCTGTACACAGCACGTGCCGACGCACTGCACGACAGCATCATATCGGTCTTCTGGGACGACAGCCGCAAGGCATTCATCAACGGACTGCGCGAGGACGGAACACCCGACACACGCCTGAGCCACCACGCACAATATTGGGCAGTGCTGACCGGCCTCTACCCCGCCACGGACTACGACACACTGTTCGACACCGTGCTGCCATCCATACCGCGCTACAAGGACAACATCAGCTACGAAAAGGGCTACGAAGCCCTGGCCTACATCAAGGCAGGACGCACTGCCGACTTCCGCCGGCTGCTGCACGACGTGTGGGGTGACTGGCTGCGGCAGGGATACAGCCGCTTCCCCGAGAACTTCTCGTACACATCGCCCGTCAGCACACAGCTCATGTTCTATGGCCGTCCCTACGGACTCAGCCTCTGTCATGGTGCCAACGGCGTACCACCCATAGTCCTTGCCGCACGCGGCATACTGGGACTTCAACAGTCTGATACAGACCCGCACGAGTTCACGCTGCGTCCCGACCTCATGGATTTGGACTATGCACGCGGCAGCATGCCTGTTGCCGACGGTACAATCAGCATCAACCTGACACGCAGTGGCAACTGCACCGTGCAGATACCCGAAGGATGCACCATGCACATAGGCGCCAAGACCTACCGTCGTGCCGGCACCTATGACTTCACGCTGGACGACTGTACCGTCAGGTAAACAAAGGTTGTCTATACGCGCAGGGAAAACGGGAGACACGAAACCTCACGCCTTCCTGCCGTGGAGGCTGAGCATGATGTTGCGCGAGTAGGAGATGAAGCCCACTGACTGACCGAGGATGAGTACGGGGTCGAGACGGACGATGCCGTAGCTGACGATGACTGCCGACCCGATGATGCTGATTATCCAGAAGCCGAGCGGCAGTGCGGACACGTGCTTGCGGTGCGAGTATTGCCACTGGTAGACGAACCGCAGGGTGAAGATGACCTGACCCATCGAGCCATAGACCAACAGCCACAGCGGTACCCTGTCGTTGCGGAAGAACTGGTCGAGGAATGCGCTGAAGTCGTTCAGCGCGAATGCCAGCGCAGCCACAGGCAGGGCGAGTAGAGCCATGCGCAACAGGCGCGGCAGCCTGCGCCACAGTCCCTTGATGTCAAGATTCCAGATGTAGATGTAGTACGCTATCAGCTGTCCGAGGATGATGGAGAAGTCGTCGCGCAGCCATCCGTAGCTGAACAGCAGTATGCTCCCTGTCAGACTGAACACCCAGAACAGGCTCGGCGACAGCACCCTGTGGGCACGTTCCGACAAGATCCACTGCACCAGGATACGTGCCGAGAAGAACGCCTGTGCCAGGAACCCGAGGCCATATATCAGCAAGCCGGTGAGCGTCATACGTCCTGCTCGTTGACCTGATAGCGTATGTAGCGGTTCTTCATCCAGCGGTAGGCGAAGCAGTCCTTGAAAGGCCCTGCCAGCCGGTTCCACAGGTGATACTTCGACACGCCTGCCACACGCGGGAAATGCTGTACGGGCACTTCCTTGAAGCTGCCGCCTTCGAGGGCGAACAGTGCAGGGAGGAAGCGGTGCATGCCGTCGAAGAAAGGTATCTTCTTGGCCGTCGCTGTCCACATCACCTTCAGCGGACAGCCTGTGTCCGTGGCTGTGTCGCCCGTCATCCTGCGGCGGAAGCCGTTGGCAATCTTCGACTGCAACTTCTTGAACCACGAGTCCTTGCGCCTTGCGCGTATGCCTGTCACGATACGGTAGTCGCCGATGTACTGCAACAGCTTGTTGAAGTCCTGCGGCGATGTCTGCAGGTCAGCGTCGATATACCCCAGATAGCGGCTCTCTGCCGTGTCGATGCCGGCCTTCATGGCTGTACTCAGTCCGTGGTTCTCGTCGGACGAGATGTAGAAGAAGTCCGGCTGCCGCAGGCAGATGTCCTTCATCATCCGCAGGCTGCCGTCCGTCGATCCGTCATTGACCAGCAGCACACAGCTCTTCACCGGCGCGGTCGGGATGTATGCCGCCAGCTCGCGTTCCACGCGCATGAGGTTGTCCTCTTCGTTATATACGGGAACTATTATCGTGAAATCATAATCCTTGGTCTTGTTCATTTCGTCTGTTTGCTTTTGAGCAGCGTCACGTGCCGCACGAAGTCGGGCGTGTAGTGCTTGTTGTTCTTCGGATGTTTATTGTCGTCGTATGTGCCTATCGCCACGGTGTCCACGAGTTGCAATGTCCGGCTGTCCAGCTCCTGTGCGGCATATCCCGCGCTGACCAGCACCATCGGGCCTTCCTTCAGGCGTGCGGCTATGCTGTCTCTGCTGACAGGCAGTATCTTGCGTCCCGCCTCATAGACCAGCTCGATGCGCAGAGGCTCGTCTGCCGGATAGCAGAACGGCACGCCGTCGAGCAGCCGCTCGTCGCGCACCAGGCGCATGCTGTGCTTGTCCGGATTGCCGAACATCTGCCCCACTCCCTCCAGCACGAAGCACTCGACGAGCATGAACACCAGCCCCACGCCACAGACCAGCTCCATGGGCTTGAAGCGCAGCAGCGAGTGCAGCAGCAGGGCTGCCGTCAGCCACATCAGGACGGCGAACGCCACAGCCTGAAGCGTGCCGGTGAGGTGCAGCACGAAGACAGCCACAGGAGCAGCCAAGGCAATGATGCAGACCACGGCTGCCGTGGCGCGGAACGTCAGCACCGACAGACGGTCGCGGCTACGGATGAAGTGTTCAATCAGACACGCCGTGACCAGTGCGCACGGAGCCATAATAGGCAACAGATAGCGTATCTTCTTCTCCGGCATCAGCGACAGCAGAAGCAGGACAAGCAGCATCCACGCCACGGCGAAGGCGTAGGTGCGCGGATGGCGCAGGCGGCGTTTCCAGTAGCCCACGGCGAGCGATGCCAGCACTATGAGTGCCCACGCTCCCGTCTCGGCGAAGTAACGCCAGTAATAATACCACGGCCGCACGTTGTGGTTCAGCCACGATCCCGACTCCTTGCTGATGACGGCACCGGCGGCATCGCTGTGGAACAGCAACAGGCAGACATACCACCACGAGCTGACGGCGACGCAGACGACAGCCGCCACAGCCACGGCATCCCACTTGCCGCGCGTATGCAACTGCGTGAGCTGCACCGATGCCAGCAGTGCCGGCAGCAGCAGGGCGTAGAACGACACGGGGCCTTTGCTGAGGAACGACAGTCCTGCCATCAGTCCGGCAAGAGGCAGCCACCGCCACCGGTCTGCCGTGCTTCCGCCAAGTCCGCGCAGCAGGAAGTAGACGGTGCCCATCATGAAGGCGTGGCAGTAGATGTCCCACGTGGCAGTGCGCCCCATCTGCACGACATGATAGGACGTGAGGAACACCACCGTGGCGATGAAGGCATACCGGCGACGCTTCGTCAGCCAGCGTGCCGTGAGGTAGAGGAAGAGCGTCCACAGACATCCCGCCAGTCCTGGAGCCACGCGCTGTGCGGCGAGGCTGCCTGGCGCGATGCAGTCTATCGCCCCTGCTATCCACGTAGGCAATGGCGGCTTCTCCAGACGCAGCTCACCGTTCATGGTCGGCACAAGCCAGTTGCCCTCAGTCGCCATCTCGTGTGCGGTGATGAGGTTGCGGCACTCCATGATGTCGGTGGGCAGTGCCGTGTTGAAGACGAAGAACGTCGTCACCGCCAGCAGCAGCATGAATGTCTTTTCTCCTATCGTCGTGTTTGTCGCCATGTGTCTGTTCACTCCTCTTCCGTGCGTGTGTGTCAGAGTGCCGCGTCGCGCAG
>CAVERK010000120.1:0-7259 GCA_963618035.1 bacterium | reverse complement strand
CAATTGTCACTACCCCCTCAAAGTAGCGCGTCTACCAATTCCGCCACCTCTCCAAAACGTCCATTCACATAAAATAATGGAATGAATCATTCTCTCAGTGTGTGCCCAAAACAGGACTCGAACCTGCACGTCTCTCGACACACGCACCTGAAACGTGCGCGTCTACCAATTCCGCCACTTGGGCAAGTGTCTATTGATATGATTCATTCCATTAGAGCGGAAAACGAGACTCGGACTCGCGACCCCAACCTTGGCAAGGTTGTGCTCTACCAACTGAGCTATTTCCGCATGTTCTTTCCAATGTGAAACCTTCAGTGCTTCAAAGAACGTCTTTGCTTTTGCGGTTGCAAAGATAGATGCTTTTTGTGAACCGACAAACCAAAGGCAAACTTTTTTCCAAATTTTTATCCTGCCCCTTGCTGCCCCTTGCTGCTGCCCGTCGTTCGTGCTACGTGCGCAGCCGTGAGGGCAGTGGCTTTTTTGCCTGCTTGCCTGCGCTCGTTTCGGTCATTAATATGTACCTTTGCCGCCACAAAATACAAACAACACTTTTTTACGATACAGAGAGAGTTATGTGCGGAATTGTTGGCTACATTGGCTCCCGCGATGCCTATCCCATACTCGTAAAGGGACTGAAGAGGCTGGAATACAGGGGCTATGACAGTGCAGGCGTGGCACTGATAAACGCAGACGGGTGTCTGAATGTCTACAAGACAAAAGGCAAGGTGTCCGACCTTGAGAACTATGTTGCCGACAAGGATGTGTCCGGCACCGTCGGCATAGCCCACACGCGCTGGGCCACCCACGGCGAGCCAAGCATGCAGAACGCACATCCGCACTATTCGCAGACCCACCGGCTGGCATTGATACACAACGGCATCATAGAGAACTATGCCACCATCAAGTCCAAACTGCAGGAGAAAGGCTACACGTTCCAGAGCAGCACCGACACGGAGGTGCTGGTGCAGTTCATCGAATACATACTGACCACACATCATCTGGACCTGCTGACCTCGGTGCAGCTGGCATTGCAGGAGGTCATCGGTGCCTATGCCATAGCCGTGCTCGACCGTGACAACCCCGACGAAATCATTGCAGCCCGCAAGAGCAGCCCCTTGGTGGTGGGCATCGGCGACGGGGAGTTCTTCCTTGCCAGTGATGCAACGCCCATAGTGGAGTACACCGACAAGGTGATATATCTGGAAGACGGAGAGATAGCGGTCATCAACCGCAACGGTGCTCCGAAGGTTGTCAACCTCGAGAATGTGGAGTGCCCGCACGAGGTGAGGACCGTGACGATGAATGTCGGCCAGCTGGAGAAGGGCGGATACCCGCACTTCATGCTGAAGGAGATATTCGAGCAACCGTCGTGCATCCGCGACTGCATGCGCGGACGTGTGAATGTCGACGGGACCAACGTGGTTCTTTCGGCGGTGATAGACTATAAGGAGCAGCTGCTCGGTGCACGGCGTTTCATCATCGTGGCGTGCGGAACGTCATGGCATGCCGCATTGATAGGCAAGCATCTCATCGAGAGCTTCTGCCGCATACCTGTCGACGTGGAGTATGCGTCGGAGTTCCGCTATCAGGATCCTGTGATAGACAAGGGTGATGTGGTGATAGCCATCTCGCAGAGCGGCGAGACCGCCGATACGCTTGCTGCCGTGGAGCTTGCCAAGAGCCGTGGCGCATTCATCTATGGCATCTGCAATGCCGTAGGCTCGTCCATACCGCGTGCCACGCACACGGGTTCATACATACACGTGGGGCCGGAAATAGGTGTGGCATCCACAAAAGCCTTCACCGGACAGGTCACTGTGCTGACGATGCTTGCCCTGGCACTGGCCAAGGAGAAGAATACCATCGACGGCTCGACATACCTGCGCATGGTCGGCGAGCTGCGGCAGATACCTGACAAGATGGAGGAGCTGCTGAAGCAGGACGGGACCATCGCACAGCTGTCCAAGATATTCACCTATGCACACAACTGCATCTATCTGGGACGCGGATACTCCTATCCTGTGGCTCTCGAAGGCGCGTTGAAGCTGAAGGAGATCTCCTACATACATGCAGAGGGCTATCCGGCGGCGGAGATGAAGCATGGCCCCATTGCACTGATAGACGGTGAAATGCCTGTGGTCGTGGTGGCTCCGCACGACGACCTGTATGAGAAAGTGCTCAGCAACGTGCAGGAGATAAAGGCACGCCACGGACGTGTCATCGCACTCGTGACGCGCGGCGATACGCTCATAAGCAAGCTGGCAGACTTCTGTCTGGAGCTGCCCGTCACATCCGACAGCCTCAGTCCGTTGCTCGAGGCCATACCGCTGCAGCTGCTGGCATACCACATAGCGGTCTGCAAGGGCAAGGACGTGGACCAGCCGCGCAACCTTGCGAAGAGCGTCACCGTGGAATGAACGGAGAAGGGATGTAAACAGACACACACTGTGTATTCAGGAATACGGAAGAAAAACGACGATTAGACGATGGAAGTGCTTAAACATGAGTGCGGCGTGGCAATGGTTCGCCTGCTGAAGCCGCTGGAGTACTACGAGAAGAAATACGGCACGTGGGCATACGGGCTGAACAAGCTGTATCTGCTGATGGAGAAGCAGCACAACCGAGGACAGGAGGGTGCCGGCATGGCGTGTGTGCGCCTCACGGCAAAGCCAGGGGAGGAATATATGTTCCGTGAGCGTGCCTTGGGTTCAGGTGCCATAACCGAGATATTCGGCAAGGTGCACGAGCAGCTGAGGAGCTTCAGTCCGGAACAGTTGCACGATGTCGTGTTTGCCGAGCACAATATGCCGTTTGCTGGCGAACTGCTCATGGGACATCTGCGTTACAGCACGACGGGCAAGTCGGGCATGACATACGTGCATCCCGTGATGCGGCGGCACAACTGGCGTGCGCAGAACCTGGCCCTGTGCGGCAACTTCAACCTGACGAATGTGGACGAGGTGTTCGGCAACATCACGTCCATGGGACAGCATCCGCGCCAGTACTCGGACACCTACATAATGCTGGAGCAGATAGGGCACATGCTCGACCGTGAGGCGGAGCGTCTGTACCGCATAGCAACGGATGAGCTGGGGCTTGACGGGCTGGAACGTACCAAGTACATCGAAGACCATATCGACGTTGCCAACGTGCTGCGCAGCACGTCGCCTATATGGGACGGTGGCTATGTCATGTGCGGTCTCTCGGGCAGTGGCGAGATGTTCTGTCTGCGCGACCCGTGGGGCATACGTCCTGCGTTCTGGTATCACGACGATGAGGTGGTGGTGGTGGCCAGCGAGCGTCCTGTCATACAGACGGCATTCAACGTCACAGCCGACAGGGTGGAGGAGGTGCAGCCTGGACAGGCTGTGATCGTCAACAAGGGGCTTCATGTGCGCACGGTGCAGATCAACCGCCCGAAGCAAGTCCGCAAGTGCTCGTTTGAACGGATATACTTCAGCCGTGGCAGCGACATGGACATATACCGTGAGCGCAAGCTGCTGGGCGAGAAGCTGGTGCCGAAGATAGACAAAGCCATAGACGGCGACCTGGACAACACCGTGTTCTCGTTCATACCGAACACTGCCGAGGTGGCATTCTATGGCATGGTCGAGGGCTTCAACAACCTGCTGAACCAAAAGAAGGTGCAGCAGCTCGAAGCCCTTGGACACGTGGCAGACCACGAGGAACTGGAAAAAATCCTGTCGCGCCGTGTGCGCATTGAGAAGGTGGCTCTGAAGGACATAAAGCTGCGCACGTTCATCACCGAAGACGGCAGTCGCGATGATCTGGCAGCCCATGTCTACGACATCACCTACGGCAGTCTGCGTCCTGGCATAGACAATCTCGTCATCATCGACGACAGCATCGTGCGCGGCACCACGCTGAAACAGAGCATCATCGGCATACTCGACCGCCTGCAACCCAAGAAGATTGTCATTGTGTCGTCGTCGCCGCAGGTCAGGTACCCAGACTATTACGGCATCGACATGGCACGTATGACCGAGTTCATAGCGTTCAAGGCAGCCATCGAACTGCTGAAAGACAGAGGCATGACCGATGTCATTGCCGGTGTCTACCGCAACGCCAAGGCACAGGAGGGGATGCCGAAAGAGAAGATGGTGAACCATGTGAAGAAAATCTACGAGCCGTTCACCGACGAAGAAGTGTCGGCAAAGATCGTGGAACTGCTGACACCGGCAGGCACGAGGGCCAAGGTGCAGATAGTCTATCAGCCGATAGAAGGACTGCACGAGGCATGCCCAGGGCATCTGGGCGACTGGTATTTCAGTGGCGACTATCCCACTCCAGGTGGCCTTAAACTGCTCAACAAAGCATTCATCGACTACATAGAACAGATATATCAATTCTAATCCCAAACCTTTCAGCACACACATGGACGCTATCGAAATGCTCACGACACGGCGCAGCTGCCGTTCGTACAAGCCGCAACAGATCAGCCGGCAGGAACTCGACACCATACTCGAATGTGGACTGCACGCTCCGAGTGGGAGCAACAAGCAGCTCGTAAAGATAATAGTGGTGCAGGATACAGAGAAAATCCGCTTCCTCTCCGGACTGAACGAACGCATCTGGCAACATCATGCCGACCCATTCTACGGAGCACCCACACTGTGCCTCATCGTGGCTCCCGAAGACTCGGGCTATGACGGCAATGCCGAGTCTGCACTGAACCCCGTCAAGGACGGTTCGCTTGTCATCGGGGCGATGCAGGACGGGGCTTTCGCCCTTGGCATAGGCTCATGCTGGATCAACCGCTGCAAGGAGATGCTTGAGCTGCCCGAAGGCAAGGAGTTCATGCACGGCCTTGGTCTTGACGGCTATGTGGGCATCGGCTGCTGCATCCTGGGCTATCCCGACAAGACCCTCGGCGAGAAGAAGATCAAGGAAGGGCGTGTGGTATATGCTGACTGATTGGGTGGAAGAGACCTTCGCATAAAAAGTGCGGCTATTGTTTGCCGATATGAAAATTTTAGTACCTTTGCACCCGCAACTGAACTGGTGGTGTCATTGTCGTGATGATGCTTGGTCCGGAGGCAAGGAGAGATGGCTGAGTGGTCGATAGCGGCGGTCTTGAAAACCGTTGAACTGAGAGGTTCCGGGGGTTCGAATCCCTCTCTCTCCGCAATCAATGCTTAAAGTTAAGCAGTTACGGAATTAGTACCCGAAAAAGCCTCAGAACGGCTATTTCGGGCTTTTCTTTACCCTTTCATGCGTAGGCACAAGCTGATGACGTACAGCCACGGAATGTCTGAACGTACAGCCACAAATCTATGGACGTACAGTCATAGAGCCTCTGGATGTACAGCCATAGAACCTCTGGACGTACATCTATGGAGCAGCCGTTGCCAGTTCCGTAGTGTCGTTTGGCAACGTCCGTTGTAACTCTTCCATTGTGGAGTACTTAGGCTGCGAGAATACGTTTTTCAGTTCGGCTGTGTAGCCCAAGGCGACAGCGAGGTCAATAAGGTTTTTCAGCGAGATAAGTCCCTTCTGCTCAAAGTGTGTGATGTTGCTTATCGCTACTCCCGACCGCTCAGCCACCACCTCGCGGGTCATGTTTTTCTCTATACGCCGCTTCTTGAAGTCGGCAGCCATCTGCAGGGCTACGTCCTCGGCATTATTGTGCGCATAGTCTTCAGGAAGTGATAATATATTATTTGTTTCGTTCATTAACCTTGCAATAAGAATAATATCTTGCTACTTGCAAAGGTAACGCTTTTGTCTTTATTATGACAAAACATGATGGAAAGGCATAACTGTTTTCTGCTGATCCCGTGAAAGTGGCCGAAAACCTGCGAGTTGGGTCTCTCTAAAGAGTGATGCAAGCAGAAAAGCAGAAAAATGTCCAAGTCGCTTAAAATATAAATCCAATTTGGAGTTGCCAATAATTAATTGTGTACCTTTGTGGTCAAGATGCATTGCTCTCGCTAAGAGTGGACGACTAAATGAAGATGGAGACATCCCCAGACTTGCGGAGGGAATTTCTGTAGAAACATTAAGAGACGATGGGAAAGAAAAATATCCTGCTGGTTATGTTGCTTTCTGTACTGACCGTACAGATGCCTCTCTTTGCCCAGACCCGTCCTGGAACGGTGGATGTCTTCATGGGTGCGGATTTCCATTACAGGGACATCAATCACAATAATCGGGTGTATGACGTGCTCGTCAACCTCACACCCAGTGTTCGGTGGAACATGGGTCGTCGATGGGAGATGGCGGCGCAGGCTTTCGTACCCGTGGTGAACCAATACGGCGGCCACTATAAGAACGTGCGATTGAATATGGCAGTGCTTTCCAAGCAACTTGCCGTGGGCAGCCACTGGAAGATGAAGGTCTCGGGCGGTCTCTTCGGCTCTGAACGCTATGGACTGGACATGAAGAACCTCTTTATCCTCAACAGATGGCTGGCATTCTCAGCGCAGCTGGGACTCACTGGCCATTGCTCCATGGCCACAGGCTGGGAAGCCAGCAGCATGGGGCGGCTGACGGCATTGGCAGGCCCCGAGGTCTACCTCCAGCGATGGAACACGCAGCTGTCTCTGCGCGGTGGCCGCTATATCTATGGCGACTATGGCGTGGAGGGTGAGGGCTTCCGTCATTTCCGTCATGTCAGCGTGGGCTGCTATGTCTCCTATAGCGACAAGGGCAAGGAGGACTTTGGCTTCAAGGTCATTGTGATGCTACCGCCTTACCGGCGCACCGCAGGCAAGGTGAATGTCCGTCCTGCCAGCAATTTCCGTCTGACCTATAGCGTGGAAGCCGAGGTGTATGCCAACGCTACCTATTTCACCGACCCCGAGGAGAACGAACGCACATCGTGGTTTGACCGCGACCTGTTGCCATGGGGCATCGATACGATGCAACCCGACTTCGTCTATACGGAAAGAAAGGAGGCTCAGCAATGAAAACACTCCGCATCCTCGCTGTCCTGTTGGCAGTGATTGTGACACCATCGGCATCAGCTCAGCTCTATACGGGTCTGTCGGGTCTCATCCACACCCCCTCTGCTGAAATGAACGAGGAGGGCACAGCCCGCGTAGGCGGCTATTTCTTGAACAGCCATTTCACGCCCGACAAAGGTTTTGCCTATAAGGGCGAGAAATACAACACGGCTGATTTCTACCTCTCGATTGTGCCCTTCAGCTGGGTGGAGGTGGCTTATACCTTCACTTTGATGAAAAGCCTGACGGCGGGATATGACCGTCCGAAATATAACGAGAAAGACCGCAATTTCT
>CAVERK010000119.1:0-7299 GCA_963618035.1 bacterium | reverse complement strand
GACAACGCTTTAGGCAGAGCATCTATCATCGAAGCCGCTTACCAGCTAGAAAAAAACTTCAAGCTTACCTCTCCCGCAGAAAGCACAGGTTGGTTCTTTCCGTCGGTAAAGGAGCTGCACATGCTCTGCTACAAGGATGTGGATGATGTTTTCAACGCACACGGTGACAGTGGTTACACCGAGACCAGCGACATAGTCAACGCCTCCATTTCTGCTGCCGGCGGTGATGCCTTGGGCGGTTCTTACTGGTCTTCTTTGGAGTACCCAGTAGCAGATTCCTACACGAAGGGATATAAGATTAGATACGCTTTCTGTGTAAACTTAGACAATGCCGAAGTGGCAATATATCATAAAACAGACCACAGTCTACAGGTCCGTGCCATCTGTGCATTCTGATGAAATCCGGACATAATGTGCACCGCCACAGGGGCAGCGCACAGCCTCACTGAAGTAAGTACTACTTACCCGACCAAGTAAGTAGTACTTACTTTGTCATGCCAGTAGTACTTACTTTGTCATGTCAGTAGTACTTACTTGGTCATGTCAGTAGTACTTCAGATTTATTGCTGTCCGCTAAACGTTTCAGACCGAGGGTGCGACGCGCACTCCGATTTTACATATCCTGTGGCGTGTGTGCCTCTCCGAGGCACTATATATATGGTATCTGCGCATCCCCAGTCTGCGCTGCGCTTAGACTGGGGTTAGGCATAATTGTGTCTCTCCGAGACACCATAGCTTGATTGGACATCTAGCAGGAATTAGAGAATGAGGAATTGGTTTACAGGACATGGTTCTTCCACAGTAATTTTCTACTGCCGCCGAATTTCCCCTTCAAGGCATTGATGGCTTCCATGGCGTTCTCATAGGTGGCGCGGAACGGCTCGTCGCGGGTGGTCTGACTGATGCCAAGCGACTGGTAGTCGTAGCGGTCGAGCGTGTCAAGGGCATACACGTAGTCGCTGATGACAGCGAACAGCCCCTCGTATTCGCCCTTGGTGACCTTCTGCTGCAAGGTGATGGCCCGCGACATGAGGCTCACCACGCTCTTGAGGTCATCGTAGTGGTCGAGGCGTTTCCTGTTGACAGCATAGCCCTTGATGAGGTATTGCTTGAGGATGTTGTTTGCCCAACGCCTAAAAGCAACACCTTGTTTACTCTTTACACGATAGCCCACAGATATGATGACATCAAGACTGTAAATCTTAGTAGGGCGATACTTGAATTGAGTATTATGCAGAATTTGCATATTACTTTCTTCCGTGACTTCTTCCTCTTTGAAGGCATTAGCTATGTGTCTGGCGATGACCGACTGATCCTTGCCAAACAGCTCTGCCATCTGGCTCTGCGTGAGCCATACGGTCTCGTTCTCCAACTTCACGTTCAGCTCGACGGTTCCGTCTGCCGAACGGTATATCTCCACTTGGTTCTTCTCCATACTCAATAACTCTCTGTCGTTTGCGGTCCCTGTCACCGGCACGGCGGTTCCGCTACCGGTCTATAAAGGTACGAAACATCCGTCAGACCACCAACCCCTTTGTCTGATTTTATGCCAACCCAATGGCTAATGCCACATATCCTCTGGACTGTGCTTCATCACAGAATCTTGTCGGCAAGTTCCATTTTGCGAGATTCGGGGTTATGCCTGTATTGAAAATATGGCGTATATTTGCGGAAACCAAGGATGGAGAAACTATGATCAGTGCCAACATACAGTCGATGATACCAAAGATGCAGCAGTACTTCGTCGGGCAACCGATAAAGAGGGCTTGGCTTTTTGGCTCCTCATCGCGCGGTGAGGAACAGTCTGACAGTGACATTGACATTCTTGTGCAGTACGATGACAATGCCGGCATATCACTGTTCACCATCTCGCGTATCATGGTGCAGATGAGAGAACTGCTCGGACGCGACGTAGATCTTGTGGAGGACGGTAGGCTACTACCCTTTGCCGCTGCCTCTGCCAACCGCGACAAAATCCTTATTTATGAGAGAAAGAGTTAAAGACAGGGGACGGTTGGAGCATATACTTGCAGCAATCAATGTGTTGCTGGTCAACAAGGATAGATACACACTTGACGAGGTGAAGAACGACCCGATTGTGTTCTTCGGTTTCGTCAAGCACGTAGAGATTATCGGTGAAGCCGTGTATATGCTGACAAAGGAGTTCCGCACCGCCCACCCTGAAGTGGAATGGGATGTGATAGAGGGTATGCGCCATGTCTTGGTTCATGGATACTATGCCATAAAGCCAGAGCAGGTTTGGCGTACTGTGGAGACCGACATTCCCGCATTGAAACCTCAAATAGAGAAAATGCTCAACGAGGAGATATGAATTACATGGAAATCCACGGACGTTCAACCACAAGTGCACAACTGCACGCAAATGGGCAATGAATGACGAATAAATCAATAAAATATTACCACTCTTAAGACTGTAATACTAAAGTTTGTTTATCTTTACCCGCATCGGGGGGGTGTGTCTTTGCATAGGCGACACAAACGCCACCGAAAGCCGACGGTATCACTGAATATCCCGTAGGCTTCTGCCCTTGTCATTGACTACTTAAATATATACGACTTATGAAGCATTTGAACATTCTTGCCACGTGTCTTTCAGCATTGACCTGTGTCGTCTTCTCCTGTTGTGAGAGTGAGGTGGAGACCGTGGCCAACCCCGCAGTCTTTCTGAAGAACGACGACCAAAAAGCTATGGTTTCCACATTGAAGGACATGGCGGACGGACACTTGTATTCACTGAAATACAGTGCGGATTACTACATCGATGAGATTATGGCGGGCGGAGGAGCAAGTTCCAGCATACAGCTCATCGGCAAGGCCATGCCGCTGCTGACGACCGTCCCGCTGAGCAAGGCCGTTGGCGGACTGGATTTCGGGTGCAGTGCCTTCTGTGTCAAGTCTCCCAAGGGAGATGTGCTGGTGGGACGCAACTTCGACTACAGGTTTGTGTCGTCTTCCAACGTGCTTGTGCACAATGTCGCAAAGGGCGTGCATGAGTCCATCAACATCTCAGCCCTGCCCTTCATTGACAAGGACGCTTATGTGGCAGGGGCTTTGTCAGACGGGAAGACAGACCTGTCCGTGCCCGTGACCACTTCCATCTACTGCTGTCTGGACGGAATGAACGATGCCGGACTGTTCATCGGTGTGTTGTCACTGCGCGGCACCGGCGGGGCTGTGCAGCATGACACGGGCAAGAGCAACGTCGTACCCACTCTGGCCATCAGGTTGATACTGGACGGATGCACGAGCACTGACGAGGCCGTGGAGGTCTTCCGTACCCACAACTTCTTTGCAGACGGCGAGAACTCGGATTCGAACTTTCACTTCCTGATAGCCGATGCAAGCGGGAAGAGTGTTGTCGTAGAATACTACCGTCCTGGAGAGGTGCCTCCGCTGAGCGCACCAGCGGCGAAAGACTGGTCGATGAATCTGATTGACACCGACCACGTCACCAATTTCTATCTGTCCGATGAATGGCTGGGGTTCGGCGGAGGAAAGGAGCGGTACGACAAGCTCCATGAGACGCTGGAAAGCAAGAACCGCGTGATGACGGAGGACGAGTGCATGTCTCTGCTCGATGCGGTGCACACGGATCTGCAGTCCGAAGGAGGAGACATCACGAGCAACACCCAATGGTCTGTTGTCTACAATCTCACCAAGAAGACGGCAACCATCTGTGTGGACAAGGACTACAAACGCAAACTGTCTTACAGACTATAAAACACAACAACCACCATGAAACGCTCCCTTTTTGTTTATCTGCTCGTCGCTGCGTCCGTGTCGGCACTTGTCTCCTGCTCGGAAGACGCTACGGACTACGGCGACGAGGTCGTCATCGAAGGCGACTACCGCAAGCCTCCCACGATTGCCGACGGGGAGAAGATTACGTTTCCTGTATGGGTCTCTGACGGTCTTTCAACGGATTTCTCTGATGTTGTCAGAGGCCGCATGACGCAGACCGCCACTTCGGCAGACGATGCCATGGTGGTCGTGACCGACATGAACGGCTATTCCGGCCTTGATGTCCGCCGTGACCGCATCGTGATTGTGTACAGACCGTCAGAATCCCTGCTCAAGGAGCTGGGCGAGGAGACGGGAGACATCCTTTGCGTCGCTTTCCAGCAAGGCAGGAGCGGCAACTGTGTGGTGCTGCCACCGTCGGATGGACTGGAGGTGGACGAGTGTCTCAACGGCGTTGTCGTCTGGACCAACAACGCCATCAAGAACGCTACAGGCAACTTCGACCCTTCATCCTTCTGGGAGGAGTCGAGTCTGAGCACGACTTATTCCAACCATCTGAATGAGGAGATAACCCATGTGATAGGATCCTCCCACGACTACCTCGAAGGCAGCTACTCGGTTGAAGTGCAGCTCAAAGTCACCCCTATGCACGGCTTCGAGAGCAGCGAGTCGAAAGCCATGGACTACTACCTCATGACATCGACCGTCTCGATTGCTTCCGGTAAGATGTACACAGGCAACTTCGTAAAGATGCACGGAGGGGTGAAAGCGAGGATATGCGGTTTCTACCTCAAGTCGCTTAGTGCGAACTTCACCATAGTGAACACCTCGGGAGTTCCTGTCGGTCAATTTGCCCAGATACCGTCTCCCGAGACCGTCGTCGGCTCCACAGGCTACACGACCGGATGGAGCTTCTCCGTCGGCGGAGGGATCACGGGCGGCACGGTTCCGATGCCGACATCGAGCGTAGGGGTCTCTGTCTCCTCAAGCACTTCACGCACAATCAGCGACTGTGATGTGCTGAACAGGCATGAAGGAGCCACGGTCGGCTACGACTACCTTATCAACAATCTTCCCCGTCTCAAGTACCCCAATATTACGGATCCTCCCCTTGTCTCGACCTCGACCATCAACTTCTACAGCCAATGGGTGTGGGCCGTTCCAACGGAGGACTACGACGTGAAGACCAAATACAGGGTCATGATAGACATCTACAATCATGTCTACGGTGCGTCTTATTTCTACACGGGAGTCGAGGACTACCACGACCTCGAGTTCCCGCAGAACCAACATTCCGTCATCAAGGATCTTCCTATACCCAACAGAGGGCCAACGGGGAAATTTGAACTCACGAACACCGAGGAGGGCACTTTCGTGACCAATATCAGGTTGTACAACAAGGACTATCCCGAGACCGGCAGCTATCATGACGAAAGTACCTATGGGCAAGGCAACACCTGCTCCCTGTTTCTGGTGGCGGGAGACTACGAGTTGCAATGCGACATCAAGGGAACCGATGGAAGGAAAAGAACCCGCAAGTACACCAAGCTCATCAGAGTGCTGCCAGGCGGCTCGGTGAAGCTTTCAACCGGCTACGGGTTCAACTGACCCCCATTAGACATATTCATGAAAACCACCTGATTGAAAATACCGACTATGAGACGAATACTCGATTTACTGAATATACTCGCGCTTTGCGCATCCATCGGTCTGTTGGCATCCTGCGAAAAGGAGTCCGGTCTTGATATTGAACCCGAACAGGATATTGTCGAGGATAACCGGACATCAAGTCTGCCATACTGTGTCTGGTCAGATTTGGATGGCAACACCCTTGAGCTGATACAGGCAAGATTCACAGGAGAGAAAGTTTCCTGCGGGGAGGCCAAGGTGGTCTTTGTCAGCGAGAAGGACATCATGGACGATGAGATCTGGAGTGCCTATCAGTATGGGACGGCTGTGGTTGTGGTCTCTCCGACCACGGACTTGCTGTCGTTCCTCTCACAGCACAACATCGGATTCCTGACCGCCGAAATGCTGAACGGCTGCCTTTTCGCAGCATTCCACAAGAGCGGTAAGGTCTTCTCCATGGACGATTCCCCCACTGCCAACCTGAACGGACTTGTGTCGTGGGTGGGTGACATGTATTCTGCAAACACCTCCGGAGATGATCTGCTGCAGTCCATCCATTTGTTCTCGTCCCACGGCTACAAGATTGACAAGGGATTAATTTTCAAAGGAGACAGGGAAGACTTCAGAGTTACGGGAGAGGGGAGCTTCGAGCAGTCCTACTCGGTCATCCCGCTCTATGCGTTCAAGTCATCCAGAAGCAATTACGTCGGGGACTTCTACATTATTGATGCCACATTCTCGGTCGCTTCGTCCGGTATGTTCAAGGGGATGTTCAAGGAGACTTTGCCGAATGGCTGGGTCGGTAGGTTCTTGGGCTATTTCCTGACCGGCTATCGTGTTGATGTCTCGCTGGTCGACGACAAAGGCAATGCGGTTCCTGTCAAGTTCAGCAAGGTTCCGTCTCCGTCGACTACGATAAACTCACTGACCTACACTTCCGGCGTGTCCTGGTCGTTCGAAGCCGGATTGTCGGGAGGTACCTCCGGTGCCGGACTTTCATTGAGTTCGGGCTGTAGCTTCAGCAGTTCCAAGACACGTGAGGTCAGAGATTTGTCCATTATCGACAACTCATCGGACGGGAACATCCGTTACAATCTTGAGGTGAAGAATCTGCCGACTTATATCACGCTGCCTCCTGGCATTTCCAGATCCACCTTTGATTTCCATTCCGGATGGGTCTGGAGCGTGGAGAATACATCGGAGTCCGATGCAACCACCCGCTACCGGATGAAGGTGACACTGAGCGAAATGAACTACCGCGACCTTTATTCACGGGGGTTGAGTAAGGTGTACACTCAAGACTGGCCTATTGCGAAGCAGGAGTTCTTCATCGATCTGCCGATACCGAACAGAATCCCTTGCGGCAATGTCAAGTTTGTCAACAGCGAGAAGGGTAAGTTCCTGACAGACATTCTCTTTCTTGACACCAAAGATCCTGCAAACCCCAAGAGCTATCACTTCGATCCGTCGGGCAGTGTCTACTCCTATCAGGAATACTACGAGACAAGTCTCCCCGAGGGTACCTACACTGTCATGTACAAGCTGGGAGGCACCTCCTACACAGGAGACGACATCGTCATCAAGAGGGGAGAAACACTGGAAATCCAGTCAGGCTATTATGTCAGGTGATGTAATCCAAGAAGCTGTTTCCGGCATCTGAATAATATAAGTTCGGCGTTCAGCCATTTCAAGAAAACATAACAAGAGATCCTTGCATTATCGGGGCATGAAACCGTATCTTTGGTGTGTAGTCAATTATTAACACTTAAATCTATCCTCCCACAAGGGGAGACAAGGCACATGAGAAACCAAATTTTTAGCGCCATGGCATTGGCCGTGACAATGTTGCTCGTATCAGGTTGCGAGAACCCAGTGACATCAGCGACAGACAATCCTGCGGAACAGCAG
>CAVERK010000118.1:0-7304 GCA_963618035.1 bacterium | reverse complement strand
CCCCGAGGTTTAAACCTTTTCATCAAAAGGTATAGACCTTTTGGACGAAAGGTTTATACCTCTATTATTAACCGCCCGAAAAAACATCATTCAGCAATAGTTCTGATCAGCTCACGGTAGCGTTCGTATCTCTCCAACGTGCTCCGCACAAACTTCTCAGTCTCCGCACCACGCAGATAGCCGTTCTTGCACACAGGGTCGGTATAGTATTCCTCATTGCTCTTCAGGAGCAGATAGCGTTCCACGTTGTCGTCCCACACGTATTTGTTGCGCCCGTATTTCTCCGCCAGTGCCATCGCGTCCTGCACATGCCCGATGCCGGAGTTGTATGCTGCCAGGATGAACTTGTATCTCTCTTCCTTAGGCACGCTGCTGAACACGGTGCCGGTGTATGAAAGGTATTTCACGGCAGCCCTGACACTCTCCTCGGGGTCGCTCTCGCGCCCTACGGGCACGCCCATGTTGTGCGCTGTGGCAGGCATCAGCTGCATCAGTCCCTGTGCTCCCGCCCGCGACACCACGTCAGGGTCGAAGTTCGACTCCGTGTATGCCAGTGAGGCCAGCAGCCGCCAGTCCCATCCGATTTCAGGGGCATAGCGTTTGAACAGATTGTCGAAAGCGGATATCTGACCATCCTCGACTGAGATGATAGGGGGATTGGACAGGCTTCTGCTCTGCCGGAAGTATCGTCTCGCGTTGCTGATATATGTGGCTGCCGTAGAGGCTTCGGCCGACCAGCGGTCGATGAGTGCAGCCAGCTGCGTGCTTGTCTTCCTCACCGCCCATGACGAACGCTGGTCGAGGCTGACCGCCAGATTTATGTTAAGGTCGGGATAATACGTGCGGTTCAGGCGTGCCGCGTCATTGTCTGCCACGGAGTAGTCTATCTCTCCGGCATCCACCTGTGCCATCAGATCCTCTGCCGACAGCGTGTCGGCAGTCACCTCATGCAGTCTGATGCCGCCACCCAGCTCGTCGTTGAGGTTCTTCATGCGTGTGTACTGTCTGCCGCTCTTGACATACACATCCTTGCCGATTAGTTCTGTGACATCTGTCAGTGCCTTCTTGCCGTCGCGCTGTACGATTACCTGATGCGTTATGAACTCGTGTCCGCAATAGAGCACGCTGTCCTTGCCGCTGTTGGTGATCGGGAGACTGTAGGCAATCAGGTCGCCCTCGCCGCTGTTGAGCATCTCTACCAATTCGTGTGTGCTCCGTGCCACCACTATGTCCATCTGCACGCCGATATACTCTGCCAACTGCCGTGCCGTCTCATACTGAAGCCCCATCTCGCTGTCACGGTAGATGAAGTATGATGCAGGGCCGTACATCGTCAGCACTGTCAGCCGTCCGCTGTCCTGAATCTGTTGCAGGTCGCGCTGTCCGCTCCCCGCTCTGTCGCATCCTCCGGCAAGCAACGCCGTCGCCAGCAGCAATGCCGCCAGCGTCGAAGTCGCTGAGTGCCGTAGAGTCGTCATGTGGTATCGGTTTGTTATGGAGCCCTTGTGCGGACGGCGGCATCATTGTTTCAGGTGCCGCTTGATGTATTGTGTCAGGATCTTTATGGCAGTCTTGTTGTTGCCGCCCTGCGGCACAATCAGGTCGGCATAGCTCTTCGTAGGCTCGATGAACTGCTGGTGCATGGGCTTGAGCACACGCGTGTAGCGTTCCATCACGGCCTGTGCCGTGCGGTTGCGTTCCACCACGTCGCGCCCTATCAGCCTTATGAGCCGTTCGTCCGAGTCGGCATCGACGTACACCTTTATGTCCATCATATCGCGGATTACCTCGTCATACAGAGCCATGATGCCTTCTATGATTATCACCTCGCACGGCTCCACATGTATCGTCTCCGCCTGTCGCGTGCAGGTAATCATGGAGTATATGGGCTGTTCGATGCCCTTGCCGCTCTTCAAGGTTGCAATCTGCTCGCGGAACAAATCCCAGTCGAAGGCACTCGGGTGGTCGAAGTTTATCAGCTGACGCTTCTCCGGCGGCACGCTGCTGCTGTCCTTATAGTATGAGTCCAACGGAATCAATGCCACCTGTCCGCTGCCGAGGCTTTCTATTATCTTTCTTACGACGGTGGTCTTGCCTGAGCCTGTGCCGCCTGCAATGCCTATTATTAACATCCTGCCTAACTGTGAAATTGGGGAAAACAACTACTTTTGCAGCGGCTGGCGTTGGGCCGGCAACGTGCAAAACCAAGCAAATGTAAAACAAATTCCCTAAAACCATCCAAATATGGTCAAGCATATTGTACTTTTCAAGCTGAAAAGCGATGTCCCCGAGGCTCAACGCCTCGCGGCAATGCAGGATTTCAAGCACGCCATTGAGGCTTTGCCCACGGTCATCCCGTTCATCCGCAAGGTGGAGGTGGGGCTGAACATCAACCCCGCAGAGCAGTGGAGCATTGCCCTGTACAGCGAGTTTGACACTCTTGCCGACGTGCAGGCCTACAGCAGCCACCCCAATCATCTGGCGGCAGCCGCACTCTTGAAGGATGTCAAGGAAAGCCGTGCCTGCGTCGACTATGAAGCCTGATGCCCATGTGCCGGCAATGGCATGACGGGAGGCACATCAATCCAAATCAGATAATCAAGACAACTTTTTGACATATAGAGGACTCTTTTTATGAAGAAACTTTTACTCTGCACGCTTCTCATGCTGTGCACCGTGTTGGCATTTGCGCAGATACAGGAACCTGTGAAGTTCAAGACAACGTTCAACCGCCTGTCCGACACGGAAGTCGAGATTGTGTTCGATGCCACGATAGACGGAGGTTGGCACATCTACTCCACCGACCTTGAAGGTGGCGGGCCTATACCGGCTACGTTCAACATAGAAAAGATCAGCGGAGCGGAACCCGACGGCAAGCTGCAACCTGTGGGCGACGAGAAGTCGGACTATGACAAGCTGTTTGAGATGCAGGTGCGCTATTTCGAAAAGGCGGCACGCTTTGTGCAGAAGCTCAAGCTCACGGGCGGTGACTACCGCATCGAAGGCTTCCTGGAGTATGCTGCCTGCAATGACCGCAACTGCCTGCCGCCTGCCGAAGTCCCCTTCAGCTATGCAGGGACATCTGCCACAGCCTCCTCGCCGGCAGTTGCTGCGCAGGCAGACAGCAACGGCGCATCGGCAACGGAAGACACTCCGTCCGCTTCTGCCACAGACACGCAGAGTGCCGCACCGTCGTCCTCCGCAAATGCAGGTTCGGACTTGTGGCAGCCCGTCATTGACGAGCTGCAGGGCTTTGGCGATGCTGTCGGCAGCGTGGACCAGTCGCTTGTCGTCATCTTCGCCACCGGCTTCATCGGTGGACTGCTGGCTCTCTTCACGCCGTGCGTGTGGCCTATCATCCCGATGACAGTCAGCTTCTTCCTCAAGCGCAGCAAGGACCGGCGCAAGGGCATACGCGATGCCATTACCTACGGCATCTCCATCATCGTCATCTATGTGGCACTCGGACTGGCAGTCACGCTGCTCTTCGGAGCCAGTGCACTCAATGCCATGTCCACCAATGCCATCTTCAACATCATCTTCTTCCTGCTGCTCGTGGTCTTTGCGGCATCGTTCTTCGGCGCGTTTGAGATTACGCTGCCTTCCAAATGGAGCAATGCCGTCGACAGCAAGGCCGATGCAACCAGCGGACTGCTCAGCATCTTCCTCATGGCATTCACGCTGACGCTTGTGTCGTTCTCATGCACGGGCCCCATCATCGGGTTCCTGCTTGTGGAGGTGTCGTCGACGGGCAGCATCGTTGCGCCCACAGTGGGTATGTTTGGCTTTGCCGTTGCACTGGCACTGCCGTTCACCGTCTTCGCCCTGTTCCCTGCGTGGCTCAACTCGATGCCCAAGTCCGGTGGCTGGATGAACGTCATCAAGGTCTGCCTTGGTTTTGTCGAACTGGCGTTCGCCCTGAAGTTCCTTTCTGTTGCCGACATGGCCTATGGCTGGCACCTGCTCGACCGCGAGACGTTCCTCGCCCTGTGGATTGTCATCTTCGCCCTGCTGGGCTTCTATCTGCTGGGCTGGATCAGGTTCCCGCACGACGACGACAACAACCGCGTCAGCGTGACGCGCTTCTTCCTGGCACTGTGCTCGCTGGCCTTTGCCGTCTACATGGTGCCTGGGCTGTGGGGTGCTCCGCTGAAGGCCGTCAGTGCCTTTGCGCCGCCCATGCAGACGCAGGACTTCAATCTCTACAAGAACGATGTGCATGCCCGCTTCGACGACTACGACCTCGGTATGGAGTACGCCCGCCAGAACGGCAAGCCCGTGATGCTCGACTTCACCGGCTACGGCTGCGTCAACTGCCGCAAGATGGAGGCGGCTGTCTGGACAGACCCCACGGTCGGCGGCATGCTCAACAACGACTATGTGCTCATCACCCTCTATGTCGACAACAAGACAGAGCTGCCGCAGCCGATGACCGTCGTCGAGAATGGGCATGAGCGCACGCTGCGCACGTTCGGTGCCAAGTGGAGCTACCTGCAGCGTGTCAAGTTCGGTGCCAACACGCAGCCGTTCTATGTGCTCATCGACAACGACGGCCGTCCGCTCAACAAGTCCTATTCCTATGACGAAGACATCGACAAGTACGTCAGCTGGCTTCGCACAGGCTTGGACAACTACAGCAAGAGACCGTGAGGCGGCGTTTTTGACTGGGCTTGCTAATCTGACCGGTGGCGTGATTTGGCGGAAAAGCCTTTGCCGTTAACAGTGCTTTCCCTACTTTTACGCAGTGAAAAGAAAAACATCAGCAACACAATGGCGACACTCATAGAACGCTTCCTTAAATACGTCAGCTTCGACACGCAGTCGAGCGAAGACAGTGGCGTGACACCCAGCACCCCAGGACAGATGACGTTGGCAGAATACCTGCGCGACGAGTTGCAGGCTTTGGGACTGCACGACGTTTGTCTTGATGCCAACGGCTATCTTTATGCCACGCTGCCTGCCAACATCAACGATACCGGTGTGCCCGTGGTCGGTTTCATCTCGCATCTGGACACATCGCCCGATGCCGCAGGGAAGGACATCCGTCCGCGCATCGTGCGTGACTATGACGGCGGTGACATCGTGCTCAATGAGGCGCAGGGCATAGTCCTCTCGCCCGAGAGATTTCCCGAAATCCTCGACCATAAGGGCGAAGACATAATAGTCACCGACGGCACCACGCTGCTCGGGGCTGACGACAAGGCTGGCATTGCGGAGATTGTCTCCGCAATGGTCTATCTGCAAGAGCATCCCGAGATAAAGCACGGCAAGGTGCGCATCGCCTTCAACCCCGACGAGGAAATAGGACTTGGTGCGCACAAGTTCGACGTGGAGCGTTTCGGCTGCAACTTTGCCTACACCATGGACGGCGGTGAGGTGGGGGAGATTGAGTATGAGAACTTCAATGCCGCCTCGGCACGGCTGACGTTCACCGGCCGCAATGTCCACCCAGGCACAGCCAAGAACAAGATGATAAACTCCATCCGCGTGGCAAGCCGCTTCATCTCCATGCTGCCCAGCCACGAGACACCCGAGCACACCGAAGGCTACGAGGGCTTCTACCACGTCACGTCGTTCGAGGGCAATGTCGAGAAGACGACCGTCAGCTACATCATCCGCGACCATAGCCGCGACCGCTTCGAGAGCCGCAAGCGCGAATTTCAGCATCTGGCAAACAAGATAAACGGCGAATATGGCGAAGGCACGGTGACGTTGGAGATGCACGACCAGTACTACAACATGCGCGAGAAGATAGAGCCGGTGATGTATGTCATCGACATAGCAAAAGAGGCCATCAGGCAGGTGGGCGTGGAGCCGCAGGTCAAGGCCATTCGCGGCGGCACCGACGGTGCGCAGCTCTCTTTCAAGGGACTGCCGTGCCCGAACATCTTTGCCGGAGGCATGAACATGCACGGGCGTTATGAGTATGTGCCTGTACAGAGCATGGAGAAGGCCATGATGGTGGTGGTGCACATTGCCGCACTCGTGGCACAGCGGCGTGCCGGCAAGTAAGGACAGAAATCAGCAATCAAAAACAATTAGGAAGATAAATACAGAGAGAGATTATGAAGACAACTCCATTTACCGAGAGGCACATCGCCTTGGGTGCAAAGATGCACGAGTTCGCAGGCTACAACATGCCGATAGAGTACCCGACAGGAATCATCAAGGAACACATGACCGTTGTCGAGGGCGTGGGCGTGTTCGACGTTTCGCACATGGGCGAGTTCTGGGTCACAGGACCTAACGCCCTGCCGTTCTTGCAGAGGGTGACATCCAACAACGTTGCGGCACTTGTCCCTGGACAGGCACAATACACCTGCTTCCCCAACGAACAGGGCGGCATTGTGGACGACCTTATCGTCTACTATTGGGGACCGGACAAATACCTGCTGGTGGTCAATGCCGCCAATATCGACAAGGACTGGAACTGGTGCGTGAGCCACAACAGCGACGGCGCAGAGCTGCGCAACGCTTCTGACGAGACGGCGCAGCTGGCGGTGCAGGGCCCCAAGGCAGCGGCGGCATTGCAGAAGCTCACGGCTGTCGACCTCAGCTCCATCCCTTACTATCACTTCAGCCACGGCGAGCTGGCAGGCGTTCCCGATGTCATAATCTCAAACACCGGCTACACCGGTGCCGGTGGCTTCGAGCTGTACTTCAGCCCCAAGGATGCCGACAAGGTGTGGGATGCCGTGTTCGATGCAGGCAAGGAGTTTGGCATTGCACCGATAGGTCTCGGAGCACGCGACACGCTGCGTCTCGAGATGGGCTATTGCCTCTATGGCAACGACCTTAATGACACCACGTCGCCCATCGAGGCAGGACTGGGATGGATTACCAAGTTCGTCGACGGCAAGGACTTCACCAACCGCGCCGAGCTGGAACGCCAGAAGAAAGAGGGTGTCAGCCGCAAGCTCGTCGGCTTCGAGCTGACAGACCGTGGCATTCCGCGCGACCACTATCAGATTCTCAATGCCGACGGTGAGCCTATTGGCATCGTCACCTCGGGCACTATGTCGCCGACACGCAAGGTCGGCATCGGCCTCGGCTACGTGCAGACGGCTTTCAGCAAGGCAGGTACGCCCATCCTGATAGACGTGCGCGGGCGCAGGCTCAAGGCTGTCGTTGCCAAGCCGCCGTTCCGCAAGAACTGAGGCGGTGCGACGCGCACTCCGATTTTACACACGCCACAGGACGTGAGTGTTGGGAGTGCGCCTCGCACCCTCGGCCTGAAACGTTAGCAGACAGCAATAATTCAAAAGGTTCGAACGTTTCGTTCAAAAGGTTCGAACGTTTCATTC
>CAVERK010000117.1:0-7343 GCA_963618035.1 bacterium | reverse complement strand
TCCATAGAACCTGTGAATGGTCATCCATAGAACCTGTGAATGGTCATCCATAGAGACACTGATTTTGAAGCACTTAGCACACCTTCAATGGTCACAGGCGGACGGTTGTCCAACTTTGTGCCGTTTTGTTTTGCAAATTCGTCTTTTCGGTCTACATTTGTGGTCACGATTTAAATTAACTTTAAAAACAGAAATTATCATGGACAAAGTAGAGAAACCCTATGTAGTAGGCATTGACATAGGCGGTACAAACACAGCATTCGGCATTGTAGACGCCCGCGGCAACGTTGTGGCATCAAACTCAATACCAACCGGCAACCACGACAAGCCCGAGGACTATGTTGCGGCTGTCTGCAAGGGACTCGAGAAGCTGCTCGAAGCCAACGGCGGCAAACAAAAGGTGAAAGGCATCGGCGTGGGTGCACCCAATGCCAACTACTACACCGGCAACATCGAGAATGCGGCAAACCTGCCATGGAAGGGCATAGTCCCGCTGGCACGCCTCTTTGAGGAGCAGATTGGCATACCTACAGCCATCACCAACGACGCCAACGCTGCAGCCATGGGCGAAATGCAGTACGGAGCCGCACGTGGCATGAAGAACTTCATCATGATTACCCTCGGCACGGGCGTAGGCAGTGGAATCGTGATCAACGGACAGCTGGTCTACGGCTGCGACGGCTTCGCAGGAGAGCTGGGCCACGTCACGATGCGTCGCGAGAACGGCCGCCTCTGCGGATGCGGACGCTATGGCTGTCTTGAGGCTTACTGCTCTGCCAACGGCGTGGCACGCACGGCACGCGAGAAGCTGACATCAAGCACAGAGCCGAGTCTGCTCCGCAACATACCGGCAGAGAACATCACGTCCAAGGACGTATATGACGCAGCTGTCAAGGGCGACAAGCTGGCGATAGAGATCTTCAACTTCACCGGCGAGATGCTCGGCGAGGCTTTTGCAGACTTCATCGCGTTCAGCAGCCCCGAGGCCATCGTCCTGTTCGGCGGTCTGGCAAAGTCGGGCAAGTTCATCTTCGAGCCGCTGAAGAAGTCGCTCGACGCACACGTGATGCCCATCTTCAAGGACAAGGCCAAGCTCCTGCCCTCAGAGCTGCCGTCGGCAGATGCTGCCATACTCGGCGCAAGTGCGCTGGCATGGGAGCTGCGCGACCTCGACGCTCCGCAGATCTGACACACACAGACAGACGACAAACTGACAATGAGGCTGTGCATCCCGCCGTGGGTGCACAGCCTCCGTCGTTTTCAGAGACAGCCGCCCGAGGAACGTAAATCCCCCACCCCGCAGCGGCGGAGTGAGGGATTATGGATGGTTGGTTGTGGAGCTGGAGGGGTTTGAACCCTCGTCCAAACAGGGAAACCATAAGCTTTCTACATGCTTATCTTTGACTTCGGTTTTCGTGCAGCGGCAGAACCAAAGCCATCAACCGCTGCCTTATCCTCTAAGAAACTTCATCAACGGCGCGAGGCCGCCGCAGACTATCTCCGATTTCGCTGCACCACCTGATGGGACGGCTTCGGAGCCAGAGCTTTCCCGGTGATGTCTTGTCCCCCCACCTTGTGAGGGGATTAAGCCCGACTTACTATACTTCGGTCAGGCAGCAAGAGCGTAGTTATTCTCGCCAGATAATTGTTGAGAGCTGATATTTGAGTGCCAGCATCACGATGCACTGCATGCTTACTTACCTTTTCTGCCTGCTGTCAAAGCCAGTCAGCCCCAGGTGTTCAAATGTACATACCGCTGTATTTACATGGCGCAAAGTTACGCGCTTTTTCGTATTTCCACCTATATTTGCGCGTACAAAAAAACATACAGACATGAAAGACGTTACAAGACGCGTGCTGACGCTGGCACTGTTCCTGTTCGCATTTGCGGCAGCGACGAGGGCACAGAGTGCCGGTGACAACATAACGACGGTGGCTCCGGAGGCGTTCCTGGCGGGGATGCAGCAGGACGGCAACGCCGTGGCTCTCGACGTGCGGAGGCCGTCGGAGTTCTCGGAGGGACACATAGCGGCTGCCCTGCAGCTCAACTGGCTCGACAAAGCCACATGGCTGAACGGCATGAAGTGCCTCAGCAAGGAACCGACATACTACATCTACTGCCGCAGCGGCAGACGCTCGCACGAGGCGGCGACGGACATGACAGAGCGCGGCTTCAAGGTGGTGGAGCTGGAGGGCGGAATACTGAACTGGCAGTCGCACGGCATGCCCGTCGACAAGGAGGAATGACGGGAGACCTGATAGCCATCATCGGCCCTACGGCATCGGGCAAGACTGAGCTGGCGGCAAGGCTCGCCCACAGGCTCGGCACGGAGGTCATCAGCGGCGACAGCCGGCAGGTCTACCGCCGTATGGACATCGGCACGGGCAAGGACCTGAAGGACTACACCGTAGACGGACACGGCGTGCCATACCATCTCATAGACATCGTGGAACCAGGAACGCGATACAACGTCTGCCAGTACCAGCAGGATTTTCTGAACGCCTACAACGACATGCGCCGGCGCGGACTTGTGCCTGTGCTGTGCGGCGGGTCGGGGCTTTATGTGGAGTCGGTGCTGCGCGGCTACAGGCTGCTCAGCGTGCCAGAGAACAAGGAGTTGCGTGCCGCGCTTGAGGGCAAGTCGCTGCAGGAGCTGACGGAAATCCTGAAGCAGTACAAGACGCTCCACAACACGACCGATACGGACACCGCCAAGCGTGCCGTCCGCGCCATAGAGATTGAGGAGTACTACCGCCATGCGCCCGTGGAGGAGATGGCGTTTCCGAAGATTGACGCACTGGTCGTGGGCGTGGACATAAGCCGCGAACTGCGGCGCGAGAAGATAAGCCTGCGGCTCAGGCAGCGGTTGGACGAGGGCATGGCAGACGAGGTCCGGAGGCTGCTGGACGAGGGCATAAGCCCCGAAGACCTGATATACTACGGTCTGGAGTACAAGTACGTGACGCTCTACGTCACCGGCCGCCTGACCCGCGAGGAGATGTTCTCACAGCTCGAGACCGCCATACACCAGTTCGCCAAGCGGCAGATGACGTGGTTCAGGGGCATGGAACGCCGTGGCGTGGACATACACTGGGTCAGCGCAACGCTGCCCATGGAGCAGAAGATAGAACGGATAATGGATTTGATGAACGGACAATCATAATATAGATATGATGGAACTGAAAGACAACAAGACGGGCAACTTCTTCCTGATGGCGGGGCCATGCGTGATCGAAGGCGAGGACATGGCGATGAGGATAGCCGAGAAGTGCCGTGACATAACAGACCGCCTCAACATCCCCTACATCTTCAAGGGGTCGTACCGCAAGGCCAACCGCTCGCGCATAGACAGCTTCACGGGCATCGGCGACGAGAAGGCTCTGAAGATCCTCGACAAGGTGCGGCGCACGTTCGGCATCCCCGTGGTGACGGACATACACGAGAGCCGCGAGGCAGACATGGCGGCGGAGTACGTGGACGTGCTGCAGATCCCCGCTTTCCTGTGCCGTCAGACCGACCTGCTGGTGGCGGCGGCACGCACGGGCAAGACCGTGAACATCAAGAAGGGGCAGTTCCTGTCGCCCGAGTCAATGAAGTATGCAGCGCAGAAGGTTGTCGACGCGGGCAACGACGACGTGATGCTGACCGACAGGGGCACGATGTTCGGCTATCAGGACCTGATTGTCGACTTCCGCAGCATACCGAAGATGCAGTCGCTGGGCTTCCCTGTGGTGATGGACTGCACGCACTCCCTGCAACAGCCCAACCAGACGGGCGGCGTGTCGGGCGGCGTGCCGCAGCTCATAGAGACCATTGCCCGTGCCGCCGTTGCCGTGGGTGCCGACGGACTGTTCATGGAGACACACGAAGACCCGTCGACCGCCAAGAGCGACGGAGCCAACATGCTGCGGCTGGATTTGCTTGAGGGGCTGCTCAAGAAACTGGTAAGAATACGTCAGGCCATCCTATAACAAAAGACAATGAACACTACATCCATAATCAAGAGAACAACACTGCTGCTCATGACCCTGCTGTGCGTCATGGGCGTCGCCGCACAGCAGCTGCCGGACATACCGACAGACACGACGGTGCGCATCGGCCGCCTCGACAACGGCCTCACATATTATATACGTCACAACGACAAGCCGGAACACCGCGTGGACTTCTACATAGCACAGAAGGTAGGCTCCATACTCGAGGAGCCGAGGCAGAGAGGACTGGCGCACTTCCTCGAGCACATGGCGTTCAACGGCACCAAGAACTTCCCTGGCGACGAGCGCGGCAAGAGCATCGTGGACTGGTGCGAGAGCAAGGCCATCAAGTACGGCACCAACCTCAACGCCTATACCAGCGTGGACGAGACCGTGTACAACATAAGCAACGTGCCGAGCGGCGACGAGAACGTTCTTGACTCCTGTCTGCTGATACTCCACGACTGGAGCAGCTTCATCCTGCTCAAGGACAGCGAGATCGACAAGGAGCGCGGCGTGATACACGAGGAATGGCGGTCGCGCAACAGCGGACTGATGCGCATCTACACCGACGCACAGAGCACGATGTATCCCGACTCCAAGTATGCCGACTGCATGCCCATAGGCAGCATCGATGTCATCGACAACTTCCCCTACCAGGACCTGCGCGACTACTACGACACGTGGTACCGCCCCGACCTGCAGGGCATCATCATCGTCGGCGACGTTGATACGGACAAGGTGGAGGGCAAGATAAGGGCCATGTTCAGCGACATCCCGACGGCACAGGGGAAGCCCGAGCGCACGTACTATCCCGTGGCAGACAACGACGAGCCAATCGTCTACATCGGCAGCGACAAGGAGCTGTCGACACCCAACATCCAGCTCTACTTCAAGCACGAAGCCACGCCCGACTCCGCGAAAGGCAACATGAGCTACCTCGTGCAGCAGTACGTGCTCGACATGGCAATGTCCATGCTCAGCGCACGCTTCGACGAGCTGATGCAGAGCCCCGAGCCGCCGTTCACCGATGCCGGCGCCGGCTATGGCGACTACTTCCTGTCCAAGACGGAGCAGGCGTTCAACGTCACCGTCGTCTGCAAGGGCGACGGCGTGAGGACGGCTCTCGGCAGTGCGCTGACGGAGATAGAGCGGATGAGACGCTACGGCTTCAGCGAATCGGAATACGTCCGTGCACGCGCCAACTACCTGCAGGCCCTGGAGTCGGCATACAGGGAGCGTGCCAACCGGCGCAACGCCAACTACGTCAACGACTGCACGCAGCACTTCCTCAACGCGGAGCCCCTCATGAGCGTGGATGACGAGTACCGCATCATGACCGCCATTGCCAACCAGATACCCGTCGAAGCCGTCAACGGCGTGGCGCAGGGACAGCTGCTGACCGAGAACAACCGCGTGGTGTTCATCGCCGTGCCCGATGCCGACCGTGCCGGATGTCCCGCGAAGGACGAGGTGCTGGCCATGCTCGGCGGCATGGACAGCCTCGAGGTGCAGCCCTACGTGGACAAGGTGAGCGACGAGCCGCTGATGCAGTCCGCACCGCAGGGCGGCAGCATCGTGTCCGAGGGCAGCGACATCTATGGCACCACACGGCTCGTGCTAAGCAACGGCGTGACCGTCTACCTGAAGACGACCGACTTCCAGGACGACGAGATAATGATGCGCGCCGTAAGCCCTGGCGGCACGTACATGTATCCGGACAGCGAGATACTGAATGCCACATACCTCAGCCCGCTCGGAGCCATCGGCGGGCTTGGCAGCTTCAGCCGGACCGACCTGACAAAGATGCTGGCGGGCAAGAACGCATCGGTCAGCGCGTCGGTAGAGTCACGGCGGGAGACCGTCAGCGGCAGCTGCTCGCCGAAAGACCTTGAGACGCTGATGCAGCTGACCTACCTCACCTTCACCGCCCCGCGCCGTGACGACGACGCATTCCAGTCGTTCCGCAGCCGCACGCGCACCGAGCTTGCCAACAGCGAGGCCGACCCGATGAGCTCGCTGTCGGACACGCTGCAGGCGGTGATGCACGGCAACAATCCGCGGCTTCTGTTCATGCACGCCGACATGGTGGACAGCATCAGCTACGACCGCGCCCTCGGCATGTATGCCGACCGCTACGGCGACGCCACGGACTTCACGTTCTACTTCGTGGGCAACATAGACCCAGAGGCGGCACGCCCGCTCATAGCGTCGTATCTCGGCAGCCTGCCCGCACACGGACGGCACGACGTGGTGCCCGAGCGCAACGTGGACATCCTGCCAGGCATACGCACCAAGGAATACGCCAAGCACCTGCAGACACCCATGGCGACGACCGTCATGGTCCACAGCGGCGGCATGGCATACAGCATGCGCAACAGCCTGCTGATGAACATCCTGACGCAGGCCCTCGACATGGAGTTCAACGACAAGATACGCGAGAAGGAGAGCGGCACCTACGGCGTCAGCAGCTACGGCTCGCTCAGCAAGTTCCCACGGCAGCGCGCCATACTCCAGATAGTCTACCAGACCGACCCCGAGAAGAAAGACCGGCTGAACACCATGATAGACGGCATCGTGGGCGACATGGCAAAGAACGGCCCCACCGGCGAACAGATGCAGAAGATCAAGGGCTACATGCTGAAGCGTCATGCCGACAACCTGAAGGAGAACAGCTACTGGCTGCAGGCCATCGACGAGCGGCTCTACACCGGAGTGGACTTCATCGACGGCTATGAGGACATGATCGGCAGCTTCACGCCACAGGATGTCCGCGACTTCGCCGCAAGCCTCGTAGGCCAAGGCAACAAGGTCACCGTGGTGCTGACCGACGGCAACGGCGACTGACAGTCCCCAAGACGGCGGCACCGCCCGCCCGCCTCCAACCATAGCCCCGACTGTGCGACACACTACGGTCCGCAGTCGGGGCTTGCCGTATCCACCCGCCACGACCGCCGGCAACCACACTGCGCATCACCAGAGACAATAATCCGCATTATCAAGACCAATAATGCGCATTATCCGAGGCAATAATCCGCATTATTCGGGCAAATAATCCGCATTATCAGAAGCAATAATGCGCATTATCCGAGCAAATAATCCGCATTATCAGAGGCAATAATCCGCATCGTTCGAACCATTCATGCGCATCATCCGAGCAAATCATGCGCATCATTCGGGCAATTCATGCGCATCATTCGAACAATTCATACGCATCATTCGGGCAATTCATACGTATCATTCGGGCAATTCATACGTATCATTCGGGCAATTCATACGTATCATTCGGGCAATTCATACGTATCATTCGGGCAATTCATACGTATCATTCGGGCAATTCATACGTATCATTCGGGCAATTCATACGTATC
>CAVERK010000116.1:0-7534 GCA_963618035.1 bacterium | reverse complement strand
GTAACCTCCCGATAAACTGACAATGAGGGCACGTACCACCAAGGTATGTGCCCTCAGTCTATTTTATTACAGACCCATTTGTAGCGTATGACTTTATTTGCTAATATTGTGCAGCGAATCAGAATATATGGTTAGAGACACAGACATAAGAACTGGCGGAGGCTTGGCGGACGACTTCCGCGGCTATGCGGCGTTGCTCCGCAAGATCAGGCAACGGGTGTTGGCAGCCCAGCGGCGGGCAATCTACGCCGCCAATGAGGAGATGCTCCGGATGTACTGGGATGTTGGCGGAATATTGCAGCAAAGTCAGGATGAGGACGGCTGGGGCAAGAAGACCTTGCAGCGACTGTCGGTAGACTTGAAGAACGATTACTCTGAGATCAAAGGTTTTACGGTGCGTAATATGCAGTATATGATACAGTTCTTCAATGAGTATAATCAAGAGCTTACGATGGTGAAAAGCCCTGCTTTGCCAATTGCGAAATCAGCGATTTCGCAATTAAGCGGATACAACTTCACTCTTCCCATCAAGCATCTGGACTGGACGCACAACCTGATTGTCATGCAGCAGGTCAAGGATGTCCGCGCCCGTTACTGGTATATGGTGCAAAGCATTGCCAATCACTGGACGATACGGTACTTGCGGGAAGCCATCAGACTTGATGACTACGGCAAGCACGGAGCCTTGGCAAACAACTTCGCCGAGACATTGCCGCCAGCGGAAGCCGCTGACGTGCGGTCGATGCTCAAAGACCCGTATGTGTTCGACATGCTGACCTTTACCGAACAGTATAACGAGCGCGATGTGGAGATGGGTCTGGTCAGGCATGTATAACGCGTTTCTCCACAGGTATCTGGTGATAGAGCTGAAGGATACGGAGTTCATGCCGGAATACATAGGCAAGCTGAATTTCTACTGTTCCGCCGTAGATGACATCCTTTGCCGTGAGGGTGACGGCAAGACTATCGGGTTGCTGCTTTGCAAGAGCAAGGACCGCATCAAGGCGGAGTATGCCCTGCGCGACATCTGTAAGCCAATAGGTATCTCCGATTATGAGTTGGGACAGGCTCTGCCGAAAGACATCCGCAGCAGCCTGCCTACCATTGAGGAAATCGAGGAAGGACTGGAAGCGAAGTAGTGGAGGGTGCGATTAGCCAGTACTGCCCGAGTGGTTAACTGTTTTCCCCAAAGTGGTTAACCGTTTTTCCCGAAGAGGCTAATAGGCAGGACTGGCGTTGCCCATCCTGCCCACAAGGACCTTGTCGATGCGTGCACCGTCCATGTCGACAATCTCTAATGTCAGACCCTGCCAGTGTATCTTCTCTCCTGATACGGGGATGTGCTTGAGCCGGTCAAGGATGAGTCCGCTGAGTGTGTTGTAGCTGTTCTCCTGATAGAGGTCGGTCATGTCGTAGTGGTCGAGGAAGTCGTAGAACGAGCACTGCCCGTCAATCAGGCACGAGCCGTCGTCGCGGACGATGATCTCTGCCTCCTGCCCTACGGTGGCCGACCCCACCAAGGCATCGAGGATGTCACTCTGCGTCACTATGCCCTCCACCGTGCCGAACTCGTTGGTCACCAGTCCGTAGTGCTGGTTGCCGCTGCGGATGCGCTCCATGGCGTTGAACACGCTCATGTTCTTGGGCAGGAAGTCGGGCTTCACAGCCACGCTCCTGATGTTGAAGTCGCGGTTGTCGATCTTGCTGAACAGATCCTTCAGATGGACAATGCCGATGATGTTGTCGAGGTTGTCCTCGCACAGCGGATAGATGGTGTGCAGCCCGTCGACGACCTTGCGCTTCAGTGTGCTGTTGTCGTCGTTCACGTCGAGGAACACGATGTCGCTGCGGTGTGTCATGATGGAGTAGATGTTGCTGTCGCCCATCCCGAAGACGCGCTCCACAATCTCCTGCTCCACCTCCTGCACGTTGCCGTCCTCGGCACCCTCGCGCACCACGGCCTTTATCTCCTCCTCCGTGACCTTCTCTTTCTTCGCCTTCAGTCCTATAAGGCGGCATATCGCCGCCGTGCTCCTCATCAGCACCCACACGAAAGGCGACGCCACGACCGACAGCACCGTCATCGGGCGCGACACCAGTATCGCCACACGCTCTGCCGCTGCCATGCCTATGCGCTTGGGAACCAGCTCGCCAATGATGAGCGTCAGGTATGTCACGATGATGACGATGATGAGCTGCGCTATCGTCGTAGCGTATGGCTCCAGCAGCGGACTGCGTGCCAGCAGCGGTGCAACGTCCTGTGCCAGGGCATCGCCCGAGTATATACCTGTCAGGATGCCGATCAGCGTGATGCCGATCTGCACCGTAGAGAGGAAACGGTCAGGGTCTTGCGACAGCTTCAGTGCCGTCTTTGCTGCCTTGCTGCCCTTCTTCACGCTGCCTTCCAGCTTGACCTTACGTGCTGACACCAGTGCTATTTCCGACATCGACAGCAGTCCGTTACACAGTATGAGCAGCAGGATTATAAAAACTTCCATATTATATAGTAGTAGTGTTCACAATCATGCCGTCGCGCAGATGTATCGTGCGGTCGGTCATCCGTGCCAGGTCTTCGTCGTGGGTCACGATGACGAATGTCTGCCCCATCGTGTCGCGCAGGTCGAAGAACAGGCGGTGCAGCTCTTCCTTGTTCTGCGTGTCCAGGCTGCCCGACGGCTCGTCTGCCAGGACGATGTCAGGCTCGTTTATCAGGGCACGTGCCACAGCCACGCGCTGCTTCTCGCCGCCCGACAGCTCTGAGGGCTTATGCTCGGCACGGTCGCCCAGCCTCATGAAGTCGAGCAGCCTCATGGCAGAGGCGCGTGCCTCGTCCATATTCTTGCCGGCTATGAATGCCGGTATCATCACGTTCTCGACGGCTGTGAACTCAGGCAGCAGCTGGTGGAACTGGAACACGAAGCCTATGTGGCGGCAGCGGAATGCCGCCAGCTCCCTCTCCTTCAGCCCCTGCACATCGCATCCGTTTATGCTGATGCTGCCGCCGTCGGGCTTGTCGAGTGTCCCCATTATCTGCAGCAATGTGGTCTTGCCTGCACCGCTCGGGCCGACGATGCTCACGATCTCGCCCTTGCCGATGCCGAGGCTTATGCCCCGCAGCACCTGCAGGCTCCCGAAGCTCTTGGTGACGCCGGTCACCTGTATCATTGTGTCCTTGTCTTCTTGCATCTCTTTCTGAACCTTCCTGCTAAGTCTTCTTCAGCCGGCTGTAGAACCACTGCCTCATCTTGACATACAGTGGCGACCCGCCGCTGCCGTGGCGCGGGTTGGAGAATGTTATGTCTGCCTTGTCCGAGTCGGCTGTCTGGTCGGGATAGACCACGATGAGACTGCTGCCCGAGAAGTAGCGGCTCAGCTGCACCGGCAGTTTCTCGAACGACGGATGATAGGAAATCGAACCCTGGTGTGCGCTGATGACGACAAACAGATGGTCGTACTCCACACGTCCTGTCAGCAGCAACAGGTCTTCCCAGTCGTCGAGGATGGAGAAGTCGGTCAGCGTCTGCTTGTACTTGGACTGTAGGAAGCTCTGTATGTATCCCGTGGTCTGCTCCGTGGCGTAGAAGTGCACGCGGCATCCTATCGAAGCTCCCATACGGCAGAAATGGCGCAGCCAGCGTTGGAACCCTGCCTCATACTCCGCATTTGGCGGCACTGCCACGACAATGCGCTTCACGGTGTTCAGCGGTATCAGCAGCTTGGCAATGATCACCTCGCGGCGTATACCCTTCAGCAGGTTGGCCGTTATGGTGCCGAAGAACGAGTCTGCCATGTTCGACTTGCGGTGCAGACCCAAGACCACCGTCGTCACGTCGTGCTCCTTCACCGTATGCACGATGCCCGACGTGACGTTGACATCGTAGCGGCATATCTGTGTCAGCTTGACGTTCGTGGCTGCCGTCACCATCGCCGCACGCTCAAGACACTGCCTGCCGCGCCTCTCAGCAGCGTCGGAGTCGTTGGTGTCTGTCACCACCGTCAGCGACAGCAGGTTGTCGTGAAACTTCGTTCCGCGTATCAGCAGTCCGAGGTCCATGAGCTGGCCTATGGTGTCGGGGTTGGACAGAGAGATGAGTATCTTCTCCGTCGACCGGTGCAGGTGCTCGTCGGGCTGGCTCTCGCTCATGGCAATGGCGCGTGCTGTCTTGTCCGTTATCAGCGAGCTGACCACGCACGTCACGAGTATCAGCAGGATGGTGCCGTTGAGCACGTCCTCGTTGAGCAGTCGCGAGCCGTCGGGCAGTACGATGTTATATCCCACCATCACGGCGGCGAGCGTGGCGGCAGCCTGTGCCGTGCTCAGTCCGTACATCAGGTAGCCCTCAGGACGGCTCATCCTGTTGAGCTTGCGCACGATGAAGCATGCTGTCCACTTGCCGAACAGAGCCACCGAGATCATTACAGCAGCCACCATCAGTGCGTTGCCGCCTCCGAAGATCACGTGCACGTCGATGAGCATCCCCACGCCAATCAGGAAGTAGGGGATGAACAGTGCGTTGCCGACGAACTCTATGTGGTTCATCAGCGGCGACACACGAGGGATGAGTCTGTTCAGCACCAGTCCTGCGAGGAACGCTCCGAGTATGCCCTGCATGCCGACAAACTCCATCAGGGCCGCCCCGAGGAAAGCCATGGCAAGCACGAAGATGAACTGCATCACGCCGTCGTCATAGCGGCGGAAGAACCAGCGCGACACCACGGGGAAGAGGACGATGATGACAAACGACAGGACTATCACCTTCACGACAAGCCATGTCCAGTAGCTGCCGCTCACGTCGCCCTTGAACATCCCGCTGACAACAGCCAGCACAAGCAGGGTCAGGGTGTCGGTGACGGCGGTGCCGCCGACGGCAATGCTCACGCTGCGCTGGTGCGACAGACCGTATTTCAGCACTATGGGGTAGGACACCTGGGTGTTCGACGCATACATGCTGGCAAGCAGGACGGACGTTGCGATGCCATACTGCAGCACGGCCATGTTGATGGCGAAGCCGATGGCTATCGGTATGCTGAAGCACAGCAGTCCCAGGGCCAGTGCCTTGAACTTGTTTTCCTTCAGGTCGTTGAGGTTCATCTCCAGTCCGGCAAGGAACATGATGTAGTACAGACCCACCTCGCCGAACAGCTCGAAGCTGCTGTCGCGTGCCAGGATGTTCAGCCCGTGCTCGCCGATGACGACACCGGCAATGATCATTCCGATGATATGCGGCACGCGCAGCCTGTCCATGAGCAGCGGCGAGAACAGTATGATGAGCAGCACCAACAGGAAGATCCATGTCGGGTCAGTCACGGGAAATGTTATGTTCAGGTTGAACCAATCCATCGTAGGGGATACACGCCTCCGTCGCTAAGACGGGTACAAAATAAAAAACTTTTCACCATAAGGCAATGCGGATAGTGCATTTTGTTCTACTTTTACGCAGATTTATATAAAACCAAAATACTAAATAAAGACTATAGAAAGATGAGAGTAGCAATTGTCGGAGCAAGCGGAGCCGTGGGACAGGAGTTCCTGCGCATCCTTGAAGAGAGAGACTTCCCAATAGACGAACTGTTGCTGTTCGGTTCGACGCGCAGTGCCGGCAGCAAGTACACCTTCCGAGGCAAGGAGGTGACGGTGCAGCTTCTTCAGCACGACGATGCTTTCAAGGGTGTCGACATAGCCTTTGCCTCTGCCGGTGCAGGCACGTCGAAGGAGTATGCAGACACCATTACGAAGTATGGTGCCGTGATGATCGACAACTCCAGTGCGTTCCGCATGGACGATGATGTGCCGTTGGTCGTGCCTGAGGTCAATGCCCCCGATGCCAAGAAGCGTCCGCGCAACATCATTGCCAATCCCAACTGCACGACCATACAGATGGTCGTGGCACTAAAGCCCATAGAGAAGCTCTCGCACATCACCCGCGTCCATGTCGCCACATATCAGGCTGCCAGTGGGGCAGGGGCTGCCGCCATGAGCGAGCTGTATGAGCAGTACCGCGAAGTACTGGCAGACAAGCCCGTGACGGTCAGCAAGTTCCCCTACCAGTTGGCGTTCAATGTCATCCCGCAGGTGGATGTCTTCACCGACAATGACTATACGAAGGAAGAGATGAAGATGTTCAACGAGACGCGGAAGATAATGCACTCCGACGTGCGTGTCAGTGCGACCTGTGTGCGTGTACCGTCCTTGCGCTCGCACTCAGAGAGCATCTGGATTGAGACGGAGCGTCCGCTGTCGGTCGAGGAGGCACGCCATGCCTTTGAGGGCGGCGAAGGTCTTGTCGTTGATGACTGCCCTGCGGAGAAGAAATACCCCATGCCGCTGTTCCTTGCAGGCAAAGACCCCGTGTACGTGGGACGCATCCGCAAGGACCTTGCCAACGACAACGGACTGACGTTCTGGATTGTCGGCGACCAGATACGCAAGGGCGCGGCACTCAATGCGGTGCAGATTGCGGAATACCTGATAGCAGAGAAAGACATCTGAGGTGACCGTCATCTATCCCTCTCCCATCTTCGGGCCGGTGCACTCGCGGCGGCTTGGCGTGTCGCTGGGCATCAACCTGATGCCCGACGACGGCAAGCTCTGCACCTTCGACTGCGTGTATTGCGAGTGCGGGTTCAATGCCGACTTCGTCCCAAGGCACCGCCGCCCCACACGCGAGGAGGTGGCACGTGCCTTGGAGGAGCGTCTGCAGGACATGCAGAAGAACGGCCCTGCCCCCGACGTGCTGACCTTTGCCGGCAACGGAGAGCCTACGGCGCATCCGCACTTTGCTGAAATCATCGGCGACACCGTACTGTTGCGCGACAAGTATTTTCCACGTGCCAAGGTCAGCGTGCTGAGCAACGCCACGCAGATAATGCGCCCCAAGGTGTTTGAAGCACTAAGCAAGGTCGACAACAACATCCTCAAGCTCGACACCGTCGACGAAGACTACATCCAGTGTCTTGACCGTCCTGTCGGCAGCTACTCCGTCGGGAGGATTATAGAGGGCATGAAAGCCTTCAGGGGCAGGTGCATCATACAGACAATGTTCCTGAAAGGCAGCCACAATGGTCGTGACATGGACAACACCGCCGACCGTTTCGTCGGTCCGTGGCTGCGGAAGGTCGTGGAGATTGCACCAAGTCAGGTGATGATCTACACCATCGACCGCGAGACACCGGACCACAATCTCCGCAAAGCCACGCCAGAAGAGCTTGATGCTATCGGTGCACGTGTCCGCGCAGCTGGCGTCCCGTGCAGCGTCTCATACTGAGGCCGGACGAGTATATCCCGCGCTCCCCATCCCCCAAGCACCTCTATATTTCCTATGGCGTGTGTGTTGGGTGTGCGCCTCGCACCTCGGTCTGAAACGTTTAGCGGACAGCAATAGTCCTGAATACGCTCTCTTGTTGCCGGATTGCTATCTGCTGTCTCCCTCTCTTCCAGTACTCCTTTTTGTACCGATTAGCTGGTACTGCAGTACCGATTAATTGGTACGCCAGTACCGGCTATATGGTACTGCAGTACCAACTATATGGTACT
>CAVERK010000115.1:5174-7699 GCA_963618035.1 bacterium | reverse complement strand
AAGAGGATCTCAAACAGGAATGAACGGTACGTGTACTTCTGCGGATGCGGATCGGGCGGGAGCTTTTTCTTCACTCTTTCCAAATTTCCCCTAAGCACTTTGCCGACCATATATACGGCAATAAAAAGCAGCAGCAACGACCCGCCAAGCCCTGGCGGGGGAAAGAAAGGATATTGCAGTGCGGGGACAAGGATAATCATGGCGGTGTGTTGTTGCTTGTAACGTCTGATGCAAATATAACACATTCCATTTGTTTACAACAAGAAAAAAAACAGGAGAATAAGAAACATGAGCAGCGTAACAACGAGAAACGTCTCCATCAACATCAGTGAGCAGGGCGCAAAGAGCACGGCGCAGTCCATCGAGGCACTGAAGGAGGAGATACAGAAAGCCACGGAAGAACTGCGGCAGCTCGGCGACACGGGCGACGACGTGGCACGCAAGAAGGTGCTCGAGAAATCCATCAACAGCAAGACCAAGACCCTCGGCACGCTGGAGCGGAAGATGGCAGACGTGGAGCGCGTGATGAAGAACCTCTCGGGCAGCTCGTACAACGACCTGCTGGCAGTGCAGAAGCAGCTCGACAAGGAGCTGAAGAAGCTCACGCCCGACACGGAGGAATACCGCCGCACGCTCTCGCAGCTCAAGGACGTGACGGCACAGGTCAGCGAACGGCAGAAGGAATACAGGGAGGAGATGAAGGAGAGCACTGGTGCCATCGGGCGGCTCGTCTCGGGGTTCAATAAGGTGAGCTTTGCCATATCTTCCCTCTATGGGGGCTTCACCCGCGTGCAGTCCGTCACGCGTGAGTTCGTGCAGTCGTTTGCCGACATCGAGGAGGCACAGTCACAGGTGCGGAAATACACCGGCCTGACTGCCGACGAGGTAAGGCAGCTGAACGAGGAGATGAAGGCCATGGACACGCGCACGAGCCGCGCACAGCTCAACGCCCTTGCGGGCGATGCGGGCCGTCTGGGCATAACCGCCAAGGATGCCGTGCTGGAGTTTGTCAACGCTGCCGACGTGATCAATGTAGCCCTCGGCGACGACCTCGGCGAGGGTGCCGTCAGGCAGATAGGCAAGCTGGCGCAGATGTTCGGCGAGGACAAGACGAAAGGGCTGCGCGGTGCGATGTTCGCCACGGGTTCTGCCGTCAATGAGCTGGCGCAGACCTCCAGTGCCGCTGCCGACTACATGGTCGAATTCGCAGCCCGTGTGGCGGGTGTGGCGCAGCAGGCGGGCATGAGCCAGGCAGACATCCTCGGCTTCGCCTCCGTGCTCGACCAGAATATGCAGCAGGTGGAGACATCGGCAACGGTATTCTCGCAGCTGCTGACCAAGATGTACCAGGACCCCGCTAAGTTCGCGCAGCTGGCGGGACGCGACGTGCAGCAGTTTGCGGAGCTGCTCAAGACCGACGCCAACCGCGCCCTCAAGGACTTCCTGCTCACCATGCAGCAGAAGGGCGGCTTTGCCGACCTCGCGCCCATGTTCGAGGGCATGAACCTTAACGGCACGCGTGCCGTGGGCGTGCTCTCGACGCTCGCCGGCAAGCTCACCGACGTGGACACGGCACAGCGCACCGCCAATGAGGCATACGCCGAGGGCGTGAGCGTGGTCAACGAGTTCAACGTGCAGAACAGCACCGTGCAGGCACAGCTCGACAAGCAGGAGAAACGGCTCGAGGACCTGCGTGCCGAACTGGGCGAACGCCTCCTGCCGGTGTTCACCGCCGCCACCGAGGGCGCACTCACCACGATGCGTGCCTTCGCCTCGCTGGCATCATTCGCCGCCACCCACGCCACGACCATTGCCACGCTGACGGCATCCGTCGCCGCCCTCGCCGTGGCGCAGAATGCCGCCGCCATCAAGGCGCAGCTGCTCACGCTCTGGAGCGGCAAGCTGAAGAAAGCCCTCACGGGGCTGTGGACGGTGGTCACGCGCCACCCGCTGGTGGCACTGGGCGCAGCCACCGCCACCGTCGTGGCACTGTTTGTCGACCTCTACCGTAACGCACGGCAGGCCAGCGGAGCCGTGCTCGCCATGCAGACCGTGGCAGACAAGACCGCCGAGGACTTCGACAAGGAAGCCGCCAGGATAGACGCGCTCAACGCCACGATCCACGACAACACCGCCGCCATCGGCGCGCGGCGCACGGCACTGGAGGCATTACAGAAGATTGTGCCGGACTACAACGCCTCGCTGACCGACGAGGGCAAGCTCATCGGCGACAACACCGGCGCACTGTCGGCATACCTCGTGCAGCTGGAGAAAGAGATCCGTCTGAAGGCGGCACGCGAGGAGCTGGAGGAGCAGTACCGCCGCAAGCGGCAGCTCGAACGGCGGCAGACGGAGGCGCAGCAGCGGCTCACGGCGGCACGGAACGCAGTGAAGAACGCTCCGACAACCATCAGCCCCACCACCGGCACGGGCTATGTCGGCGGTTATGTCTCCGTGTTCAAGGCGGAGGGCGACCTCAATGCCGCCACCAACGAGCTGCGCCAGGCCACGGAAGCCATCACGGC
>CAVERK010000115.1:0-5074 GCA_963618035.1 bacterium | reverse complement strand
GGCGGCACTGGCACCACCGGCGGCACTGGCACCACCGGCGGCACTGGCACCACCGGCGGCTCAACACCGTCGGCAGGCACCGACAAGTTGCAGGAGGGCGAGATTGCGCAGAGCGAGATCGACAAGGCCATCAACGACATTCGCTTCGCCGCGCGGCTGAGTGCCACGGAAGAAGCCATAGAGAGGGAGAACGCCCTCTATGCACGTCAGCAGAGCGACCTGCAACAGCTCTACGTCAGCGGACAGGATGCGGAGCTGCTCACGCAGGAGCAGTATGCCGCACGCAAGCAGCAGGCGGAGATGGATCACCTCGACCGCATGCTGGAGATAGCCGGACTGGAGGCCGGCAAGCGCAAGGAGATAGAGCAGCAGGTGCTCGACTACAAGCAGAAGTGCGTGGAGGAAGAGCGCAAGGCACAGCGGCAGGCAGCCGCCGAGGGCGTGCGCACGGAGCAGGAGAGGGCGCAGAAGTACGAGCAGATTGCGCAGAAGAGCCGGCAGACCGTCATGGGCTATGCCGAGAGCTTCGGTGCGGCGATAGGGCAGATGATAGCCGGAGAGCAGAACGCACTGCAAGCCTTCGGCGACACGATGGTCGATGTGCTGTTCGACATCCTCCAGAAGTTCATCGAGACGGAGCTGCTGGAACTGGCGGCGACAGGCGTGGCTGAGAGCGGCAAGGCCACCGCCAAGCAGATAGGCAGCAAGGGCTTCGCCGGCATAGGCACGGGAGCGATACTGGCGGGCATCATCACCGCCGGCATTGCCGCCGCCAAGACCGCGCTGAAGTCGCTGATCGGGAAGAAGAAGGACACCGGCACGACCACCGCCACCGCCACCGGCAGCAGCACGCAGACCTACGCCCGCGTGTCGCAGCACGCGGCAGGCAGTTATGACGTGATCGGTGCCGACGACGGCCGCCGCTACAGCGTGCCTTACATAGGCGACGCGCCGACGGGCATAGTGACGCGTCCGGCACTCATCAGCGAGAGCGGTGCGGAGCTGATTGTCAATGCCGCCGACCTGACACGCCTGCGCCGCCACATGAACTGGCCGCTGATACTCGATGCACTGAACGACGTGCGCCGTCCCGCCGCCGTGGCGCAGCACGCCTCGGGCAGCTACGGCGCAGCCACGCAACACCCAACACCCGTCACCCAACACCCGACACCCAACACCGCCGACGTGCTCTCGCGGCTGTCGGACACGCTGGCGGCGATAGAGCGCGACGGCATACGCGCCGGTGTGGCACTGACGGACATAGACCGCACACGGCAGCTGCGCGACCGCAGCCGCCGCATAGGCAGCAAGAGATGACACCCTTATCCATATAGATATATATGAAGATTACGGACAAAGCCACAGGCCGCGACTTCCAGCTGAAGAGCGGCACGACAATGGAGATTGAGCGCACGAACCCCTTCCTGAACGACTGGGGCGAGCAGTCGCTCCCGATAGACCTGCCGGACACGCCGCGCAACCGCCTGCTCACGGGCTATCCCGACAGCACCGCCAACAGCGCGAAGCCGAGGGCGGACATGGAGGCGATGATTGCCGACGGGGCATATCAGATGCCGGCACGCATGGCGGTGCTCGGGGCTGTGAGGGACGATGCGATCACCGTCAGTGCGTACCTGAACGAGGGTTCGTTCTACAGCCGCATGCAGGGCGCGACGCTCGCCGACGTGCTTGCCGATGAGACCGTCGAGGGCGTGGACAGCGTGGCTGCCGCCCTCCAGTTCTGCGCCTCGGTCATGGACGGCTCGGACGAGAGGTTCCTGTGCTTCCCCGTCTACGTGTCAGAGGAACAGCTGGACGACGGCACGCCGCGATACTACATGCTGAACCGCTGGGACGCAGACACCAAGACCTTCTGGAACGCCGTGGCACGGCAGGAGGCACAGGACGACACGGGCGTGACACTGGCAGCGGGCTGCAACGTCACGCCATTCCTGCGCGTCAATTGGCTGCTCGGGCGCGTGCTCGCCCACTTCGGCTACACGCTGAAGGAGAATTTCTTCACCGCCACCGCCCCGTTCCCCGACATGGTGCTGCTCAACAACACCGCCGACGTGTGCATCAACGGCACGATCAAGCTCTCGCAGCTGGTGCCGGACATGACGTGCGCCGCACTGCTCGACGTGCTGCGCCACCGCTTCTGCTGTGAGTTCATCCCCGACGAGACGGAGCGCACCGTGGACATCGTGCTGCTGAAGGACGCACTCGCCGCCACACCCACCACCGACCTGACGACGGCACAGGCGGGCGAGGCGGAGGTTGAATATGTGGAGACATACCGGCAGCTGCGCCTCGAGAATGCCACGACCGCCGACGACGGCGGAGCACTCGGCACGACGGACACCCTACAGGCGGCAGCGGAGAAATGCGCCGTGCTCGACTATGACGGGCAGCAGGGACGGATCATGGCGGAGGGCGTGCTGTTCCTGCCGCAGACCATTGCGTGGGGTACGGTGTTCGGCGACAGCGACACGCGCGGCATCTACAGCACCTCCAAGTGCGTGGCGGGACCCTCGTCGCCCTATCAGGCAGACAGCACGCTGGAGGCGGAGACCGTCACCATGACAGACAGCTATGCCGAGATGCGCCGCACAGACCTCTATGAGGGCGTGGCATGGTGGGACCTGCTGCCCTACATCGGCGGCCGCCGGTGGCTGAACAGCATCGTCACCGCCACAGGAAGCACCGACACCACCACCGCCGACGACCACCAGACCGACGACACCGAGCTGAAGCCCATGCTCTGCTTCGGCGTGCCTCACGCCACAAAGCCCCTCGGCACCACCACCGCCTATGCCGGCGGCACGCACGCCTTCGGCTACTCGCTTGCGCTGACAGGTCCCGAGGGATGCTACGAGCGGTTCTGGCGACCCTATGACGCACTGCTGCGCAACTCCCTGCACACCGTCCGTCTGCGCCTGCTGCTCACGCAGCGGCAGAAGATGCAGATTGCCGCCCACCTGCCCGTCATGTGGCGCGGACAGAAGATGCTCGTCGACCGCCTCTCATACACCGTGGGCGACGACAGCCAGCTCCCCGAGAGCGAGCTGCGCACCACGCGCCTCTACACGCCCGTCTCCGAGGCCGCCACGCTCGCCTCCATGCTGGAAGCCGCACAGCAGTACAAGCTCACGGGACACTGGAGCCGCACGGCGTGCACGCTGACGGAGTACAACAACGGAGCGGACAAGCGCGTCTTCGTGGCTCTGTTTCCCACGCTGAAGCCCACGGCGCAGCTCGCTGCCGACGGCACGCACCTCGCCGATGCCACGGTCTACACCTCCATCAACAACGGCGGCACGGCGCAGTACTTCCGCCTCGACCTGTGGATCACGTGCGAGGCGGCAGAGTAGCTGAATTTTTGTCCTTTGCCCCTCAGCCCCGCGTCCCTACCTTCGCACAAGACAACTAAAGGACAATTAAGGGATGACCATTACACAACAACCGGACAGCCTGTCGCTGAGCGGCAACCTTAAGCCGTTCAAGGTGGCGGGCGCGACAGCCGACGTGGACTTCACACTACGGACAGGCACGACAGAGCTGCTGCACCAGAGCTACACGCCCGACAGCAGCGGCATGGCAGAGATAGACGTGCGCCGTGCCGTGGAGGATGTGCTGGCCTTCAGCTTCGGCAACTCCACGGAGGTGCAGGAACAGACGGGCATATATGCCGACTTCACAGCCACGGTGGACGGCACGTCGGTGAAGTTCCGCGCCGTGCGCTGCGGCGTGGACCGCCTCGCCGACACTCCGGCGAACTTCCTCACGCAGAACTTCCTGACGTGGCAGCCGCAGCTGAAGCGGGTGACGTACTACACGCCGGAGTTCCTGACATACTATGCCGTGCAGGCGGCGACGCTGAAGCTGAAGGCATACTACACCGCCTCCGCCGGCACGGAGACCACCGACACCGTCAGCGTGGCGGCCATGGCGGCGGGACACTGCTACACCGCACCGATGCAGTATGGCGTGGTGTCGGGACTGCTGTCAGGCAAGCTGCCGTCATACTACGACGTGTGGGCGGAGGATGCGTCCGGCAACCGCCTGACATACGTCCAGCGTTATGCCGCCGACACGCGGCGCGGCATCGACGAGGACTGGGTGCTGTTCGAGAACTCGCTGGGCGGCATCGACAGCTTCCGCGCCTACGGCACGCTCAACCTGCGTGCCGGACACACCCACAGCACGGCAGACACGGGCGGCGACATGACGGAATACCACGTCGACACGCAGCGGCTCTACAGCAAGGAGACGGGACTGCTGACACGGCGCGAGGCGCAGTGGCTGCTCGACTTCTTCCCGAGCCGTGCCAAGTACATATATACAGGCAGCTACGTGCGCCGCATTGTGGTGACGGAGAGCACGGCAGAGGGTGCCGTCCGGCAGAAGCCGGTGAGCTTCAGCTTCACCTTCCGCGTCACCGACGTGCTGCCGCTGCTTAACATCGCCCGCACGGAGCAGCCTGCGGCGATGCTCGACATCACTGTCCCCACGGTAGGGTCTTTTACCTTGCCCCCTCGGCTTTCTGAGTTCAGCCACCTGCAACTGGCTGAGGGGGCATTGTTTCCCGTGCAGGACCCGTACACCGAGAGCTGGGGCGTGACCACGCTGGGCGAGATCGAGACGAAGCTCGACCTGAGCCGCTTTGTCCTGACCACCGGCCTCGCAGCGGCACTGGAGCAGTACGCCACGACCGCCGACGTGGCGGCGGCATTGGCACAATACGCACTGGGTGCGGACGTGACGGCTGCGCTGGCGGAGGTCACTGCGGGGCTGGCGAAGAAGGTGGACGTTGCGTGGTTCGCCTCGCTGTTTACGGTCTATGATGCCGATGGGGTGGAGGTTTCTCCTAACGATTACAGCAAGACCGTGGAGAGTATCCGTGCGATGTTCGGCTTCTGGACGGACAAGTATCTCTCGGCTCTCGGGCAGGGCGACAGCACTACGGATGCAGGGATTAGCGAGGCTGATATGTGGGAGGCACTGGGGACTGACAGCGACACCAAGGTTATCCCTGCCGAACATCTCGACCTCTCGGGCATATCGACGGACGTTG
>CAVERK010000114.1:0-7785 GCA_963618035.1 bacterium | reverse complement strand
GTTAACTATCTCCTATATAAATAACGGTATATCTTTGGATTTATTGTGCTAATGGCTGGTTTTGTATATCCTTCTGCCCATGGACAGATTTCCGCCACGGGCAAAATCCTCTTCTTCCTGTATGAGATGCTGCACTCCATGCAGCCTATATACATGTTCTTATATCCATTTGTCCGGTGAATTGACAATATCAGTTTTGCCGTCAATATAATCTTGAACGCTCCTTCTTACACCCTCCAAGCGAGGAGAGCACGGCATATCATCGAGGAATGCCTGGGCATCTGCCGTGTCTGGAGAAAGAAAAAGCATCTCTTCTTCAAATTTTGACAGATACAAGCCGTTCGTGTCCAGGTATTCGCTGTCGAGAATATCCTGCAGAATACGCATGACATCATGTTTGTAGACAACATTCGTTTCATTGGCTTTGTTCTCAATAATGATGCGCAATTCATTGCGCAGGAATCTTATTATAGAAGGTGTCAGTATACTTGTTGGAGCATTGTCCTTGGATATGGATGTGTCATATAGTTTTCTCCATTCAAGGAATGCTCGGCGCAGCGAGTCTATCGTACTGCGCTGACGAAGCGGCAGGCCATTCAGTCCTACAGTATCTTTCGCCAATAGATAATATTCGGAATGTCTGGTTACGGCTTTGCCTTTTTGTAAATTCTTCACCTCAGGTGCGGAGATTCGCAACATGAGATTCTCTTTGACTGGAGGCATAGGCACTTCGTCGCTGTTCATCCATTCCAATACAGGCCATGCTTCATTGGCATCCCGTTCCGAACGGGAAGAGAACTCTTTGATGTCGCCGTAACTCATCTGATCGCGAGGTACAATAATTACTGCATCCATCTGAGCCAAACATTGTACGACGGTTTGAAAAGCATCTGACTCAAACGAGATTTTGTCAGTTTGATAGTGCACCAGCGGCTTGCTCTTTTTTCCTTTTGCCTCTTTGTTTTCATAGATTGATGTCACGGCATTTCCCTTGAAATACTGACGAATATTGTCAAAGCGTTCGTCCTTCTCGAAATCGCGCGAATGAGTATCATCTACACTAATGACAAATCTGATGGCATCGTCGGAATCTCTATACGGCAACAGCGAGAAGTTTACGCCCAGACCTGCAATGGTGTAGCTCGTACTGGTGTTGTTCGCCCATTTCAGACCTTCGTGAAGTGGTATTGTCACACTGTTCAGGGCTTTTCTGATATTGTCTTCGTCCATCGGTAAAAGCAAGCCTATTTGTGTCCTCTTCATTTCGTTCTCTTCCGCTTTCAAGGAAAAGGTGATGAAGCGCGGCTTCAGCTTTGCGATAGCCGGATGGACATAAGCACCGAGTATGTTGCCTGTGATAATCTTTCGCTCCACTATCTTGTTGTTGTTATGCGCTATCTCGGCATCCCATATATTTTGGCTCGGTGTCCATTCTTCTGACGTTAGAATCTCACAAAGCCTGTCGTAGTTGCTCCATTTCTTGTTGTGCACCAGATTAATACGCACTTCAGTCGTGACCGCTGTCAAAGCAAATACCAGTTCAACGCGACTCGGCAAGAACCTGTTTCGCTCATCTTTGCCAAACCGTATGTTGGTCAACACAGCAATGACCCTTTTCGGGCACTCTTCATTGGCAAACTGATTGTATATATTTTTATATCCACGGCCAATGACAGCTTTTGACAGTATGTCTATGAGCCTTTTCTTTTCAGACACATACTTATTGACCTCTACAGTTTCCCTGGCAATAAGGTGATTGTGCTCACCTGAGAAGGATATCAACTTTCGCATGATGAGTTTTTGTTTCTTATGTCCGTCCACATCAGCAAAGTATTTTGCCGGCCAATAGTCCGAGAGCGTGCAGGCTCTTTGCAGCCAGTCATCAGCCAGCATCTCGTTGCCGCAGTATTTCACGAGCAGGCGTTTGGCTCCTTCATACAGCAGACGCTGACGTTCTTCAAATCTTTTGCGTACCAGTCTGACATGCCGGGAATAATATTTCCTGATATCTGTCTGCAACGCATCATTTTCATTGTAGCTTTTGCCATAGCTGATTTTTGCCTCGTCACAGATTTGCATCAGTGTTGTATATGCATAGGGAAAGGTCTTGTGCTTGCATTTGTAGGTCGTCAGGTAAGAGCAAGCTCCCAACGTTGTTTTGGTTTTTGCCGTAGTAAACAGTTCATCGCATACATACTCTGCTTCAAAATCGCGATAGTCTCGTTCCAGATCCCATTGATTGATGCGGCGCAGTTCAGCCTCAAGAGTTGTGTAGGCAGCCGTAAGGTCGTCCACAATGTCCTGTTGGGCGGTTACGCTAAGCATGGCAATTCTCGCAAGCAACTTACTGGCAGAAACCTTGCCATGCAAGCCAAGTACCAAAGCCATCTCCGGATGTTCGTCTATATAGTCTGATGCTACGGCATCACCATATTTGTTGCTAAGGTCGGCAAAGTCGGCCTGCTCCTTGTCTTGGTCTTGCCAGGCAGCCGTATTGGCACTCAATGAGCGCAGTTTGGCCCTGAGCATCATGTTGAGACGTTTCTCCGACGGTATTGACGTGATGATATACTCATACAGAGGAGGCAAATCCATACGCTGACCAGTACGGTTGATACGCCCACGTTTCTGAAGGTCGATATTCACATCAAGATCATTCTGCACAATCAGCATCTTGCGCTGTCGCACCTCTTCGTCAGGCACTTCAGCCGTAGATATGGCATGTGCACTTGCGCCAATGGCACCACAGGCATTGACAAGAATGACATCCAGCTTGTTATTCTGGAAATCGTTGAAAATATGGTTAGAATGTCTCTTCTTTCGCGTAGCAACCCGTGCATTTACAAAATCATCTTCGCCGTCAGGTGACAGATACTCCAGCAGGTGGGCACGCCCCGTACATTCCTCAAAACGTATATTGAGCAACTCTCCACTTGGAGTTTCAAACGTCTCTCGTTCGATGAGTTGGCGTATTACGTCTATTGGAGACATCGGCAGGTGGAACACTTCCTCCCTGATGCTGTTTTGAATATACCGATAGTAGTCTTTCACTTCATCTGCTACGGGTTTAAGCGACTCCATCCTGTCATCGTCCGATTCGTTGATGATGTCAAACACAGCAGTTGTCGTGTCTCCTTTGGGATTAGTGCTATGTACCGACTTTTCCAACAAACGCAGCAATAATGTAGAAATGTCGCCACGGACGATACCGTCTTCATTAACATCAACATCTTGTAATATGCATTCAAGTGTGTCGCTCATGCCTATAACGACGCATCTGCCCTTTCTGACTTCATCAACGGCAGCTTCCGCTACCTTTTGGGCCTTAAGCGAAAGCAGAAGGACTTTGTTTATATAGAACAGTTGTGCTCTGGTAGGATAGCATTTGAAATCGATCATCAGTCCATTCATTTGTGCGAGTTGCAACAGGTCCTGCACCATAACAGACAATTTTACTATCTCTCTGAAGAAGAACATCACCTTGTCAAACTGGTTGCTATGCACAGACAGTTCATCATCCAAGTATGTGTATATGGGAGTGGGCAAACCATCAGCAGAGTGCTCACGTCTGACCATCTGGCCTTCGGCTGCGAGGCTTGTCGAAACATACTCTTGCATCGGCAAGCCACCAGAGTGCAATGCAGTCTCCAATGTGTTTTCTGTCGCCAATGCGCTCAAAGCCGTGCGCCTCATAAATGTCAACAGGCTCTCGGGACGCTTGGCAAATGTGGCTGAAAGAAAAACACATTGTGTCTGCTGTGACTCGCTAAGAATCATATTGATACTCTGGGTAATGGCAGATATTTTACCGGCACTGACACTGCTACTGCGATGGGCTTCATCGAATATGAACAGCACACGGTGTTTCTCACACAGCGACTGCAGAAAGTCTACCCGTGTCATGTCACGTTTCGCATCCTTCAGTTGTGAGTAGGTTATCATCAGATAATCATAGACATCATCCGGCAATTCTCCATTTTCAAAGATCTTTTGAAGAATCTTCTTTGTCGGAGACTTGTAAACCTCTTCATAATGTTTTTGGTAAACGCTCATAAGTTCAGCATTGCGTTTTGCATCTTCTTCCTCGTCTTCCACGGGAGTCCAAATCTCGTCGGAAGAAGAGTCGGTTTCCTTTGGCTCTACAACAATATCAAAGTCAACTACCGATACCCCGGCATTGACAACGAGCGGACGTGCATCCTTGATACCCAAAGCCTTGCAGTCGCGATACATATCGCTAAACAATGTATATCGGTCAGTGAAGAATATGGGGAGATAACCGGACAACAAGCCATAACGTATCATAGCTGCTGCCTGGCGACCTTTTCCGATGCCTGTCTGGTCACCGATTATGACCGACTGAGCCCTTTTCTCGATATTATACATTGCCAAGGCTACTCCGTCCACCTGTTCTGCGGCCAAAGCATCACGCAGCTCGTTTGGGCTCATATGCAAACGGTTTGCAACATATCCACTGACATCTCCACACAAGGCTTCATTCAACTTGTGCAATGCTTGAGCGGTGGGCGCAACCAATTGGGTTGGCACAATTGATCCCAACGTATTAACATCTTTTGCTGCACTATGATATGTATTTTTTGAATCCATTACTTCTTCTTTTGTAAGTTAGAGGCAATCATCGTAATTTTCATTTCGTCAATGCCATCCTTTTCTGCAAGTCCCCATCTCCATTCTGTGGCGTTTGGGAACATTTCCATAAAAGTGTTGATCGTTTCATACTCGCTCATCAACATTGGACTTGACTTTGGGCTGATGATATAAAGCAGGACTTTGTCGGCTGAAAACAGGTCGTACCCTTCTGCTACACTACAAGTATGCAGTACGGCATCCTCAATGGCATCGGCGAGGCGGCTGTTGCCAGTTGCTTTACCTATGAGAACAATCGTGTTTTCTGCATTTTCCATTATCTCCTTCACATCGTTGGAGTCAACTGCGATGACAACATCGCAGAGACAGAAGCAAGTTCCTATCTCCTTGATATTGTCTTCAGTAGGATTCAAAAAGAACTGATTCTTCATATCAGTTGCGCTTGCGAATGCTCCATGTAAGTCCTTTGTTCTTCGAGAAACACAGTCCTTTTTCTGTAGTGGCAAGCAGTTCGTTGCCATTTTCCATCAGGTCGACAAACTTGCCGCAGATGCTGCTACCGCCGCAACGCTGCGACCATGTCAGTCCGTTGTTCTTTGAATACTCCAGCTTCTTGCTGTCCTTGGGCGAAATGCGAATGAGTTCGCCGCCATAGTTAATCATTTGTGACATAATACTTTGATTTTAATTGTTTATAGGACCTAAATCTCCCGTTAATTGAAATACGATGCAAAGGTATGGTGCAAGGTATGCCAAACTGATGTGTAGGTTAGCAGAAACCTATACGCTTCATTCCTTTTCTTGACATTTTCTCCTCATTGCACAATACTTTCAGACTGTCCAGCGTTGGCTTCTCGCCTCTGATGACCTCCTGCATCATTGCCTTGCGCACAATGTTGTCTATCTGTCCTCCACTTAACTCGTAGATGCTGGCAAGCGTACGGGCATCATCTGTTGAAAGAGCCGGAAGCTTGTTTTTCCAAATGTTGGTCTTGGCCTCCATAGTATGCTTGTCAAAACGTATCTTGAAAAGGAAGCGACGCTCGAAAGCACCGTCGAGATTGTCGACAAGGTTTGTAGTGGCAATGAGGATACCATCGAGTTTCTCCATCTCCTCAAGGATGATGTTCTGGATGGCGTTTTCCGTCTGTGCCACACTTCCGCTGCCCACATCCTTGCGTTTAGAGAAGATGGCATCAGCTTCGTTGAACAACAGGATGGGTTTCACCTTGCTCTTCTCGCAGAGCCGGCGATAATCAGTAAACACCTTCTTGATGAGCTTCTCGCTTTCACCAAACCAGCAGGTCTTGGTGGCACTGATGTCAACGTGCATTACGCCTCGCCCCGTAGCACGGGCTATCTGCATGACACTCTCCGTCTTGCCCGTTCCCGGTTCTCCATAGAGCAATACGGCTATTCCCTTGGGCAACTTGTTGGATTCAAGGCGAGCGCAAAGATCTTGGTAGTATTCCTGACTCAGACTATTGTGCAAGAGGGTCAACTGCTCTGTAAGATTTTTGGGGAAGAACAATGTCTTCTCGGTAATCTTGTCGCAAGGAAGCAAGTCTTTGTCCGACACGTCATTTATATATAGTTCGGCATCCTCGCCAAAGAGCATCTCCTTTCCCTTGTCTGTCAATGCCAGATTTACGTTCTCTCCGAATAAAGAGGACGTTTTCTCTATCTCCACCATTTCCTGTTTCTGGAGGGTATGTCGGTTGTCCTTGAAATCGTTCATCACCCTGCGGCGGCTCCTGCGTGAATAGATGCGACTCACCTCGTATGTTAATGAAGTGGTGCCGTTTTCTGTCAAGTCGTGACCTATGGCATATATCAGTACGCGGTCAAAATCATCTTGAACAAATCTGCTGATGCGCTGAATACATGGCAAATGTCTGTTGGCATCTTCATACTTCAACAGATATCTCCCCAACCTGAATACATTTTTCTGCTCATTCGAATCGTATTTGCCGCGGTCGTGGAAGAAGTCGTGTACTTTATCCAGAAAGTCATATATATCCTTGCACTTCAGCGAACTGGCAAAAGCGTTCAAGTCTTCGCCATAGAAGAATTCCTTCCCCTCGTCGGTCAATCCAATCTCATCCTCGTCTTCCAACTCGCAAAGTCCCAACTTCTGCAATATGTGTTCTCCTTCCATGACACTTTTCCTTACCGACATACGTTGGTGCATATTGGAAAAAATGTCACTCATTGTGCTGCTAATGTCGGATTTTCCTTGACCGTCTCGGTTGAAGTTGTCATAGCAAATATCATAATAGAGCGTCCGGTCAATAATGTTGGGAACCTTGGCTTTCAGGCTTTCCACCAATGGCAGATGCGGATTGTTGCGCTCCTGTTTGTCAACAAACAATGTCAGGTCATCTGTCACCACCTCGTTATCTTTCACTTTCTCTGCAATGGCTTTGCAAAACTCATATTTGTCCATCTCCACATTACTAACCTCTACTCGTTTTGCGGTCACTGGTTCATTGTCTATAACGGCTGCCATTATTGTGTCGCTGACGGAAAAATCCTGACGAAGGATATTCCCATACCGTCTTCCGCGCCTAATAAGGTATCCTTTGCTTTCAAGGGATTTCAGTGCGGGTACATATTCTATCATATCCAGGGAAGAGCACCCGAAGTAGCGTGCCAAGTCATACATGTTGGAAGTGCAGTCTCTGCACGTAAGGTCGAATTGCGCAACAAAGAGGTAAACCTCTTCTATACTTTCCAGTCCGACCGTCTGCATAACGCCCTTGAAAATCTCCTGGGTCTTGGCTGCGCCAAGTCTTTGCAGTTTGCTGCCCACAAGTTTCGTTGCGGCTTCTTTAATGTATTGAATGCTTGTCTTTGCCATAATCTTTGCTCTTTTTTTTAATTATGATGCAAAGGTACGGCGCAAGGTATGCCAAATAGAGGTATAGGTTTTGGAAATGTGGTGCTTTGTGCAAAAGACTACCATGTCTCTGAACGTACAGCCACGGGATCTCTGGACGTACAGTCATAGACTTGTGGACGTACAGTCATAGGACCTCTGGACGTACAGTCATAGAACCTGTGGACGTACATCCATGGAGACGCTGATTTTCAACGTGTTATAATGATGCCCATCGTTGGGATGCAAGGATGCCCATTCTTAGGTGCTTTAAATGGGCATCCATAGGTGCTATGAAT
>CAVERK010000113.1:0-7826 GCA_963618035.1 bacterium | reverse complement strand
GCCCGAAAAAACATCATTCAGCAATAAATCGGAATGAAACGTTCGAACCTTTTGGATGAAACGTTCGAACCTTTTGGGCGAAACGTTCGAACCTTCTGAATGAAAGGTTTAAACCTTTTGAGTGAAACGTTTAAACCTTTTGGATGAAAGGTTTAAACCTCTTGAATTATTGCTGTCCGCTAAACGTTTCAGACCGAGTTTTACCGGACAGCAATAGTTTATAACGCCAGGGCCAGGCTCAGCAGGATGCCAAGCAGGAGCATGTTGCGCGAGTTCTGCCCGAGGATGCCGTTCAGCTCCCTGCCGTGACCAATCTTGACCATGCGTCCCCACGTCGTTATGTGCAGCACAAGATACACGCCGGCAGACAGGACATAGCCCAAGAGGGAAATCTTGCCATAGAAGACAAGCAGAGAACAGAGCAATACGGCTGCTACGCCAAGAGACAAGTATGCGTAGCGGCCAAAAGGTTCGCCGAAACGCACTATGACGGTGCGCTTGCCGCTGATGCGGTCCTGGTCGCGGTCGCGGTAATTGTTGACAATCAGCAGCGTGTCTATGCAGATGCCGCTGACGAGCGACAGTATGAAGCAGGGCCACGTGAGCGTATGTGCCTGCACGTAGTATGTGCCGCAGACCGGTATGATGCCGAAAAACAGCAGGACGAGCAGGTCGCCGAGACCGATGTAGGACAGGCTGGTGGTGTAGAGTATGCAGAACACCACGCACAGCAGTCCCACGATGAACAGCTCGAGTCCGTGCCATGCCATCCCGTCCTGCTCCATGAACAGCACCGCAAGGCCAACCACACACGCCACCGTGATGACGATGCCGACGGCTTTCTTCATGGCATCTGGTGCTATCCATCCCTGTGCACACGCACGTTCGGGACCGAGACGGTCTTCGCGGTCGGTGCCTTTGCGGAAGTCGTACCAGTCGTTGACGAAGTTGGCGGCTATCTGCATGAGGCAGGCAAACAGTGCGCACAGCAGGGCTGTCGCGGTGTGTATGCTGCCGTCGGAATATGCCAGTGCACTGCCGAGGAGCACGGGGATGACAGCTCCCGAGAGGGTCTTGGGTCTTGCGGCAAGCATCCATGCCCGTGGCGAATTTTGTCTTACGTCGTTCATGACCATTATTATTGTTGTGGCAACATTACTACTCCTATTCTTTTCTTTCCGTCCATCTTCACCGTGAGCGGACTGTCGAAGCGGACGTGGCGCAGGTACTCCGTCTCCTCGACAGCGGGCAGCGAGTTCAGTGTCTGCTGGTCGTAGATGCCGTCGTTCATATAGGCATTGATGGTGAAGTAGCCTACACCGAACGATGTCAGGTTCTGGAAGAAGTGGGTGCCTTGGCTCGGGTCGACACGATAGTTCGTCAGACCGGCCTCGACAATGACACGTGCCGCACTGATGTGTGGCCACTTGACAGGTATGCCGAGCCATGAGTCGCTGCTGCCCCAACGGCCAGGGCCTATCAGTATGTATCCTTTCTTGTCGTCAAGGAACCGCTTGTTGATTTTCTCGATCTCGCGTGCTATGTCGGGGTTGTACTGTGCGTTGTAGTTGTCGGTCTTCACATATACAACGTCGTGGATGCCGTTCATTATGCCGTGGCCGAGCGAGTTGTTGGAGCGCAACAGCAGCTCATCGTCGGGAATCTGCGTCAGGTCTTCCTCCAGATTTGCCGTGGCATCGACAATGGGGCGTATCTGCAACAGATAGAAAGAACCCTTGGGGTCTGTCTCGTGGCTGAGGTTGCCGGCAAACTCTATCTCGACAGGACGGCGCATCTCCTCCTGCCCGTACTTCAACGACAGCTGCAGGATCTTGGCCAGCGGGAATACGTCGTGCTGCAGGATGTTTGCGAAGGTGATGACCTTGCGTCCGCCAGGGTACAGACCGTCGCGTATGACCTGGTCGTAGGGGTCGAAGGTTGAGGCTATGTAGTTCAGCGAACCCTCCTTCTCGGCATCCTTGACGCTGCGCTTGAGCAGATTGAAGCCGTCGTTGATGGAGAAGTCCTTCTGTGCGTTCGACATGTCGAGGGCGTAGAAGCGCGTCTGCGTCTCGCGCAGTGCCATGTCAAGCTCGCTGGTCTGTAGGATCTTGTTCGGATGATACGGCGAGAAGCGGAGCGTGAGCCCGCCGTCGACGATATATTTCCCCAGCCCGAGTGCCAGGTTCACGGTCCCTTCTTCCGGCTTCTCGTCGCCGATGGGGTAGAAGTTGAGCGACCGCCCGACGCCGGAGAACGACGGATAGTAGACATCGCCGTACTGGCAGCCCACCACCTCCTGTAGGATCACCGCCATCTTCTCCTGGTCGATGACGTTGCTCGTGGCCTGCATATAGGCTTTCGAGCTTTTGAAGTAGACGGAGGCGTAGACCCCCTTGATGGCATCGGACAGCATGCGCATCATCTCGTACTTGTCGTCGCGGAACGGAATCATGTATGTGTTGTAGACTCCGGCAAAGGGCTGGTAGTGGGAGTCCTCGAGCAGGGAGGAAGACCTGATGGCGATGGGCGACTTCACGGCATCGAAGAACGTGAAGAAGTCGGGTATCAGGCGTTCCGGCAGACGTGCCTTGAGGAAGTATCGCAGTATGGTGTCATCGTCGGCATCGGACAGGGCAATCTGATAGAGGTTGTTCGTGTCCATGAACTCGTCGAAGATGTCGGTGCAGAGCACGACGGTCTTGGGAATGACGACCTTGGCGTTGTCGAACTCATAGAACTCGGCATGACGCTTCAGAAAATAGTCTATGAATGCCAGTCCGCGACCCTTGCCGCCCAATGACCCTTCGCCGATGCGTGCGAAGTTGGAATAGCTGTCGAAACGGTCGCGCTTGAAGATGGCCACAACGCCCTGGTTCTTCATCTGGCGGTATTTGACGATGGCATCGGCAATGATCTTGCGGTGCGCCTCGACATCCTGCAGGCTGGCCCAGGTGATGGGCTTCAGGAACTCGGCAATGGGGAATATGGCACGCGAGTAGAGCCAGCGGCTGATGTGGTTGCGGCTGATGTGGTAGAGGAACGACTCGGCAGGCACGGCATGGATGATGTTCTGCAGCTCCTTCAGGTTCTTGACGCGGGCAATCTTTTCGTGGGTGTGGGGATTGCGGAAGATGAAATCGCCGAAGCCGAACTCCTCGGACACTATGCGGCGCAGGTCGACATCCATCTTCTTTGAGCTTTTGTCGATGAAGGCGGCACGGTATTTCCTGGCATACATCACGTTCTCCGACTCCGACGACTGGAGTATCAGCGGCACGAAGGGGTCTTCCTTGCGGATGTGCTCGCACAGCTTGATGCCCGCCAGACCGTCCTTGTCAGCTCCGTCGGAGAGCGGGAAGCGCACGTCGGTGATGACACCGAGCATGTTGTTCTTGAACTTGTCGTAGATGCTGATGGCCTCTTCGTATGTCCTGGCCAGTGCAATCTTGGGCCGCCCGCGCAGACGCAGTGTGCGCTGGTGCTCGTTGAGGGCCTCGGTGGCAAACTCCTGGCTCTGCTGGAGCACGAACTTGTAGATGTTGGGAAGTATGGACGAGTAGAAGCGGATGCCGTCCTCGACGAGCATGATGACCTGCACGCCCACCTCCTTGAGGTCGTGGTCGAGGTTCATCTTGTCTTCCAGCAGCTTGATGATGGACACCAGCAGGTCGGTGTTGCCGAGCCAGCAGAAGATATACTCGAACGCGCTGAGGTCTTCGTTGGCCATGCGGCGTGTGATGCCGTGGCTGAAGGGCGTGAGTATGACCATCGGTATCTCGGAGTACTGCTTCTTCAGGCTTCTCGCGACATCGAACGTCTCGTTGTCCCCGTTGCCAGGCATACATATAATAAGGTCATACTCCATGGTCTGCAGCTGCTCCAGGGCCTCGTCGTAGGTGGAGACCTGCGTGAAGCGCGGCGGATAGCGCAACGAGAGCGATGCGTACTCGATGAAGATCTTTTCCTCTATGCGGCCGTCGTCCTCGAGCATGAAGGCATCGTAGGGGTTGGCAATCAGGAGTATGTTGTAGATTCTGCGTGTCATCAGGTTGGCAAACTGGGTGTCGCGCAGATATAGTTGGTTGAGTTTAAGCTTGCTGAGCATCGTGTTCCTCTTTTTATTTCGGGCAGTCTGCAAAATAACGGAAAAAAACAGTGTCGGCTTCACCGCATATATGAAAAATGCTACCTTTACCATCCTGTTGCGGGTGGATGCCGGTGTGTTGGAAAGGTAAATCTTGACGATTTAATGCTAATTAATGTAAATTTTGCGTGGAATAGTGTTCCATGTTCGGAATATACATATATTTGCAGCGTGTTTAGTGACACTTTGATAAGACACGACAGTATAACTTATAAAATCTTTGTACTATGGATATACAGAAAATAATGTCCGGACTGGAGGCGAAGCATCCAAATGAATCGGAATATCTGCAGGCCGTCAGAGAGGTCTTGATGTCGATTGAGGATGTGTATAACAAGCATCCTGAGTTCGAGAAGGCAAAGATCATCGAAAGACTGGTGGAGCCTGACAGGATTTTCACTTTCCGTGTGACTTGGGTCGATGACAAAGGTGAGGTTCAGACAAACTTGGGCTACAGGGTGCAGTTCAACAATGCCATTGGCCCGTACAAGGGCGGTCTGAGGTTCCACGCTTCCGTAAACCTTTCTATATTGAAGTTCTTGGGCTTCGAACAGACGTTCAAGAACGCCCTGACAACGTTGCCGATGGGTGGCGGCAAGGGCGGTTCCGACTTCTCGCCGCGTGGCAAGAGCGATGCCGAAATCATGAGGTTCTGCCAGGCATTCATGCTTGAGCTGTGGCGTCATGTAGGTCCGGAGATGGATGTTCCTGCCGGAGACATCGGTGTCGGAGCGCGTGAGATTGGGTATGTGTTCGGCATGTACAAGAAGCTGACACGCCAGTTTAACGGAACATTCACGGGCAAGGGTCTTGAATACGGCGGATCGCTGATTCGTCCCGAGGCCACAGGTTTTGGCGCACTGTACTTCGTGAAGCAGATGATGGCTACGCGCGGGCTGGATCTGAACGGCAAGACCGTTGCCGTGTCCGGCTTCGGCAATGTGGCTTGGGGAGCTGTGACGAAGGCCACACAGCTCGGTGCCAAGGTCGTTACAATCTCCGGCCCTGACGGTTATATCTATGATCCTGACGGCATCAGCGGCGACAAGATTGACTATATGCTTGAGCTTCGTGCCTCGGGCAATGACGTGGTTGAGCCTTACGTGGAGCAATATCCCAATGCGACGTTCTATGCCGGCAAGAAGCCGTGGGAACAGAAGGTGGATGTGGCTCTGTGCTGCGCTACGCAGAATGAGCTTGGCGGCGACGATGCCCAGCAACTGATAGACAACAAGACACTGTGTGTGGCTGAGGTGTCGAACATGGGATGCACGCCCGAAGCCATTGACAAGTTCGTCGAGCACAAGGTCCTGTTTGCCCCAGGCAAGGCGGTGAATGCGGGCGGTGTGGCTACTTCGGGTCTGGAGATGTCGCAGAACGCAATGCACCTGAGCTGGAGCGCGGAAGAGGTGGACGAGAAACTTCATCACATCATGCGCAACATCCACGAGCAGTGCACGAAGTACGGCACGCAGCCTGATGGCTATGTGAACTACGTGAAGGGCGCAAACGTTGCCGGCTTCATGAAGGTGGCTCACGCCATGATGGCACAAGGAATTGTGTGAGAAGAAGAAAGAGACAGATAAAGAATAAGGTTCGTATATAATGATATATACCGACTTTTAAAGAAACTTTGTTTAGTTGTATTTGTATTTGTGGTTTGTGCTGCCCGTGCCTGTGAAGGTGTGGGCAGCTTTTTTTCGCTATCCGCAGGCGGATGGGTACAGAGTAGGGTGGGTAACGGACTGACGCGCCTGTTCAATAATATGTTCGCATTGTGTAATGCGATTTGCGGAGAGTAGCTTCTCTATGCAAGTAAAAGCGGTGAATTAACATTTTTAACGTTCACGGGGCGCGGTGTTAACAGGCAGCGACAAGCCCTCGTGGCTGCGCTCGTTGCGCGGATTTTTCCGCCCACGTCCTCCGAGGGGCTTAATTTTATCCCGAGAGTGCCACAAACTTATCCCGCTATGTCTACCACTATATCGCGTACTTTTCCGGACTTTATCGCGATAAAGTCCGGAACTTATCGCGATAAGTTTTTCGACCTCTCCTGAAAGGGCAAAAATCGCCTCGTTTCGTCCTTATTCGGGCTTCCGCCACCGTCTTTTGCCCAAAAACCGTCAAATGTTAAAATGTTAACGTCCAGAGCCGATATGTTAAAGGAAATCCGCTCTTTATTGCGATAAGTTTTCTTTTGCCTCTGGAGGAAGCCCAGAATTGCCTTGCTTTGCTCCCATCCCGACCTCCGTGCCGCCCACGGCTCACCGCTGCTTAGACGCAGGGCAGCCGTTTACGGTAACGACATTACAAGCCCAATTCCTTCTTCAGCCAAACCGCCATCACAGGGTCGGGAATGATGACTTGACGCTTCTCTATTTCTATGAGTTCTTTCTTGATCAATGCCCGTTTCACGATGCTGACATTGGCAGACGAGCCGAGTTGGTACTTATGCAGGATGTCTTGTGTGGTGAATTCGCTGTGGATCCCGTCTATGACAGCCCGTAGAAAATTCATCTGATAGGTGGTGAGACTTTCTGTCTGCTTCTCAAACAATGGGGTGTTTTGGTCAATCAGATCTTGGTATGCAGTCTCAAATCCCGACTCTGTGGCATCTTTATCCGTATGAGTCCACACTAACCATGCCAGCTGCTGCACGTAGGACGAGTGGTTGTCTACTTTCTGACAGATCCTTTCGGCAAGTTCTCTTGAGATGTGTTTGCCGGTTGCTTCAAAGCGACCGCAGATGTAGTCTATCCAATCCGGTGTCCCGATTTTCTGCAAATAAATGGCATCGCCGAATTTATAGAAAGGCAGGCTCTTCCTCTCGAACAGCTCATTCATCAGATGTTTCTTGCTGCCAAACAAGCAATAAGATACCGATTCCTGCAGCTGCCACACGCTACGCAGCCGCTTCTGAAAAGTCTTGGAATCCTTGAACTCTGCAATCTGCTGGAATTCATCGATACATACGACAATATTGCAGTTTTTCTTCTGCGCTATTTTCTCGGGAAATTGCAGAATCTCATCAATATCGTTGCTCTTTGGATTTATATCGAGTGAAATGGAGAAATCCGTCAAGGGATCCGTACCCATTGAGATTTTAGGACTGATGCGGGAGAGGAATAACTTGGCATTCTCCAACCATTCATCCAGTTTAGAGGATGTCTGTTTGAGGACAGCAGCTGCGAATGCGTCATAGAAATCACGGTCACTGCGGCACGAGAATATATCGATATACACGACTTTCAGTCTGTCGGATTGTGCCAAACGACATACTTTCTGCACCAACGAAGTCTTGCCCCAACGGCGTGGAGAAATCAACACGGTATTTATGCCATGCCGGAAGTTTAGTAACAGACGCTCTGTCTCTTCCTTCCGATCGGTAAAATTATCACCGGATGTCGCAACACCGAATATAAAAGGTCTGTCTCCCATCGCTTTCAAAATACATTACACTGCCGTAAAGGTAAGTAACATTTCTGTTGCAAATAACTTTATTACTAATAATTTTATTACATACGCCAAGTCCCTCCCTTTTTGTTATTTGTATTGCCGGTTGAGCCATGTTTCCCATACTAAAAAACATTGCACCTCTATCTTGAATGTTTGGTGGTATGCAAATTGTTGCTGTCCGATAAAACTCAAAAGGTCATAGATATTCCGCCCGAAATCCTTT
>CAVERK010000112.1:0-8137 GCA_963618035.1 bacterium | reverse complement strand
CGAAAGGTTTATACCTCTATTATTAACCGCCCGAAAAAACATCATTCAGCAATAAATCGGAATGAAAGGTTCGAACCTTTTGGACGAATCGTTCGAACCTTTCATGCGAATCGTTCGAACCTTTTATTCGAATAAATCGGGCAATTTATACGAATAAATCGGGCAATTTATACGAATAGTCCGATTTCACACGCACAGGACGTGAGTGTTGGGTGTGCGCCTCGCACCTAAAGCTTCGTACCTATGGTGTAGACCACGTAGTAGAGGTACTCCCACCCTTGCCGTTTCTCTATCTTCAACGGGTACTCGTTGTCGTCGCGTTCGAGTATCAGCTGCACGTTGTCTATCTTGAACCGTGCCGTCGTGCCGTCGGGAGCCACGGCCTTCAGCGTCTTGAACAGCCGCGGATTCCATATCTTGCCGGCATAGGCCGTGAAGAAGTCGCGGTTGTCTTCATAGACGTTGAAGTCCAGTTCCTTGTTCCCGTCCATCAGGCTGTCGAACTTCTTCTGGCTGAGCGGCATCACCAATTCGTCGCCGTCGGCAGAGGGCTGCAAGATGTCGATGGTCTCGGGCAGGTTGGCCTCGTCGATGTCGTCGATGTCGATCAGGAACTCGCTCTCCTTGTCGCACGGTATGGGGTTCTTGAACACATGGGCGTTGCGCAGCTTCCACCCCCAGCAGTCGGGCAGGCTCCATATAGACTCTTCCTTCTCCGTGAAGCCCTCCACGTCCACGTATCCAAGGATGACGTTGTGCGGCAGGCTGTCGATGGCCGGCATCTGGTTCATGGCTATGTAGTTGTCTATACGGTATGTCCAGCAGGCAGGCAACAACTCCGCGTAGTTCTGCGGTACTTCGACGTTCAGTGCCACTATGAGCATGCGTCCTGGGTTCTCCTTCGGTTTCCACGGCCGGTTGAGGACATCTTCCAGTCCGGCGCACACGAGCGATGCCCATGGCTGTGATATGCACATTGCTTTCATCTTCTTTTGTCTTTCTTTATGTGTTTAAGGTTATATGAATGTTCATCGTGTTCTCATCTTGTCAGGTCGAACAGATAGGTCAGCTTCACGGCCAGTCCGCTGTGTGCCGAACGTCCGAAGATCTCCTTCTTGTCGTTGCCGAAGAAGTCGGACAGTGCGTAGTAGTAGCGTCCCTCGAGCAGGAAGTGGCCGATGCCGGTGTTCATCTCCAGGCCCCCGCCCCCGACGATGCCGTAGTCGAAGTTCTTCTTTATCTCCTCGCTGTGCTGTGTCTGCTGCAACGACAGTCCGCTCCAGTCGCCGCCGATGGTGTAGCTGTCGCCAAGCAGAAGCCCCACCTGCGGACCTGCATGCAGGAAGAACTGCACGGCCTTCTTTCCGAAGGCGAGGTGTGCCAGGAAGGGCACTTCCACGTAGTTCATCGTGCGCTGGTAGGACACGTCAGGATAGTCGTCATAGTGCTCGGACCACCCGCGACGCGAGTAGTTGACCTCCATCAGCACACCGCACGTCATGCCGAAATACTTCTCCGAAATGTAGCGCACAGACACGCCGGCGGTGAAGTCCTTCTTGCTGTTCTGGCGGACCGACGGCGAGAAGCTCACCTTGTTCAGGTTCATTCCCGCGTTTACGCCGACGGAGAGGACGTTCTGCAGCTGGTCTATCTGTGCTGAAGCAGCGGACGGCAGCAGCAGAAGCACCACAGCCGCAACCAAAACCACAGCGATACGGCGTGTCAGAGTATGCGTTGGTTCAGTCATAGTCAGTCGAAGTCCATTTTTATGATCTCGTAGTTCTTGCTGAAGCGCACGAAGAACACCTTCTTGTTCACGAAGCCGCCCCAGTTGTTGACCCGCTGGAACTTGAATCCCGTCTGCATCGGCACCAGATTGATGCGTCCGACATTGTCCTCGAGCGCAGAGCCGTAGCGCGACAGGCCGCTGAGGAAGAAGTAGCCGGTGTCGAAGCCCAGCATGCCGTACTTGGGATAGCGGTCCATCATGTCTTTGCCGTACCACCGGCGGAACTTCACGGCGAACTGCTTCGGTGCGGCAAGCAGGTTGTTGGTGTAGAACGAGGTGTAGAAATATGTGTCAAGCGCGAAGAACTCGGACAGGAAGTCCTTGGTGTAGGTCTGCCATTCGGGGTAGCCGAAGAGGTGTACCTCGTGGTCGAACAGCGAGTCGTTCGCCATCACCATCAGTTGCGGCACGGCTTTTATCAGCACGTCGTCGCTGCCCGATGTCGGTACGAAGACGTTGGGCACATCGCGTTTCAGCGTCGCCATGTACTCCTCTGCCGTGGCTGTCTCCCTGACGGTTGTCGTGGCAATGGCGTTGGAGGCCAGCTTCTCGCGCATTCCTTTTATGAAGTCCGCCTTGGAATCGGCATCCTTGGTGGCTTCGATGAAGATGACGTTGGCTTTACTGAACTGGCGCAGGAAGTGGTCGTAGACCTCCGAGTAGAGGTACGACTGCGGCGTGTTGACCTGATAGACCTGCGGATTGCGGTATACGGTGTTGTCGTGCGAGGTGAACGGAATCACCAGTCTGATGTCGTTCTGGCGTGCGAACTCGGCTATCGGCCGTATCTGCGAGGTGTACAGCGGACCGAATATCACATCCACGCCGCGCATCTCGCTCTTGTTCAGCACCTGCTGTACGGATGTCTCCGTGGTGCCGGAATCATAGGCATAGATGTCCATGGACACGCCCTGCCGCTTCAGGCTGTCTACCGCAAGCAACAGTCCCTGATAGTACTCCACTATGCGGTCGCGCTCGCCGCTGCCTGGCTCTGACGAGGTGAACGGCAGTATTACGGCAGCCTTCACCACCTTTATGTCTTTCCCTTGGCTGCGGCTCTCGCTGAACAGTTCCTCGTTTGTCGGTGCCTGTTGCGGTCCGCCCGCTGCTGCCTGCGTCTCGGCTTTCGGGTAAGGGATGCACAGGAACGAGCCACGCTTCAGCTTGCTCAAGTCTTTTATCTCGGGATTGGCTGCCACAAGTTCCTGCTCCGTTATGCCGTACTGGCGTGCGATGCTGTATGCCGTCTCCTTGCGCTTCACCTTGTGCATGTCGCGGCACGCAGACTGCACGGCAGGACGTATGCCCGTCGGTTGCTGTGCGGGCTGTTGCACCGCCGTCTGCACGTTGCCGCTCTCCGTTCCCGCTGATGCCGGTATGAAGATCACCTGTCCGGCACGGAAGTTCTGTGCGCTCAACCCTGGGTTGGCATCACAGAGTTCCTTCGCCGTCACGCGATATGTCTGTGTGAGGCGATAGAGTGTCTCCCCCTGCATGATGGTGTGGAACGTGCCGGCTGCCTCCTGCCGTGTGCCGTCCGCTGCCGCTGCGGCCTGTTGCGTCTGGCTCTTCACGGGTATCTTCAGCGTGCGGCCGTTCACTATCACCTTGTCACTGCCAGGATTGAGGCGCACGATGTCGTCGATGGTGACACCGTACATATTTGATATGGAGTAAAGGCTTTGTCCTTTCTCTATGGTGTGGGTGATATATGTCCGGTTCTCCTGTGCGGCGGCGTGCAGCGTTGCGACCGCAGCCAGCACAAGAATCAGGTATAATCTGCTGAATGTCTTCTTCATCGTGTATGGTCAATAAGACTGTTGTGTGTGCACCTCGTGTGTCTAAGGTCGGGCAAAGATAGCGTTTCCCCCTCAAATATTATGAACGGCCGTCCGCATTATTTGCGCATCCGCACTCTCTCCCTCCACCGACCGCAGGTGCGGCTCCGTGCCGGCAGTAAGCTAAAGAGTGTTAAGTGCCGGATTGTAAGCGTCTGACCGGACGAATGCTAACCTCGGAGTAACCAATGCACAAATTTGTGCCTACTTGACTTGCGGTCGGTGCGTGTGTACCTTTGCGGTACAGAAACAGTCAATAACAACAGTTATCACTAAAAACAACAGACAAGTATGGCAAATTATGCAATCAAGAACCTGAACGGTTGGAAGAATGTGAACGGTAAGATTTTCTTGGGTGAGGAACTCGGCATGACAGGTGCGGAGGCATCGCTCCAGCGTCTGGCTGCGGGCGCGGACGCTCCCTTCCTCCACTCTCACAAGACGCACGAAGAACTTTATGTCATCATCTCCGGTGAAGGCGAGTATGAAGTGGACGGCGAGAAGAACAAGGTGGGCGAAGGAAGCATCATCCGAGTGTCTCCGGCAGGAGTACGTGCCCTGCGCAATACAGGCAGCAGTGAGATGGTGATGATGTGCATCCAGTATGAAGCGAAACCCATCACCAGCTTCATGGACGACGCTACAATCATCCCGACAGGCAAATAACAAGCCTCCGCAGTTCTAAACTTGAAACCGCGCGGTTTTACGTCCGAAACCGCGCGGTTTTGCATCTGAAACTGCGCGGTTTTGCGCCTGGAACCGTGCGGTTTTGCACCTGGAACCGTGCGGTTCCATATTGAAAACAGCGCAGCCTGAACCTTCGACCATAAATTATTGAAGAAGATTCAGGCTGCGCCTTGTCCTTTTGTCTGATATCAGTAGTACATCTCGCGTGCCACGTCGAAATAGTCCTCATTGTCCTCATGGAAGAACAGCACTTTGTCCTCACGCGCCAGCCAGCCAATGGCTGCCGAAGCATCGAGCGCATTCAGTCCTGTCGAGTCCATAATCTCCTCCATCGTGGCACGACTGCCCTTGTAGAGCAACATCCGCCAGATAATGCCGGCGTTCTCACCAATTGTTTCCTTTTTCATGACCATAATGCTTTTAAGTGTTCAACGATTTACTTCCGTAAAGATATGGGATAAATTCCTTTGAAACAAAAACTCGCGGCGTTATTCGTCTTTATAACGTTCTTTTCGTTTTTATAACAAATCAGTCCGGCTCATCATTGTTTTCCCCTACTTTTGCCACACGAAATTTAGAAAAGCCACGTGTCAAGAATAATGTTCATACTGCCCATGATTCTGATTCTGCTTGCCGTAGTCTACGTCTACTGGCACATCTGGACTATACTCCCTCTCGGTAAAACGTTCAAAACAAGCATCGTCATTCTTCTCGTGCTGCCGCTGGCGTCAATGTTCCTCGGGTTTGGCATGAGCGGCAATGTCTCTACAGATACCGCACGGTTTGTACAGACCGTGGGGACATCATGGTTCTTTATCCTGCTCTACCTGCTTATGACGTTCATCGTCATAGACATTGTACGTCTCATAGCCCCGTCCGTACGTCCGTGGTTCAGCCACAACCTCTACGGTTCGTTGGGCATCATGCTGCTTATGATTGGGATCTTCACCTACGGCAACACCAACTATCGGCACAAGAAGAAGGTGGTGCTGAACGTGGATATCGACAAGCCGATGGAACGCTCACTGCGCATCATCGGCATCTCCGACCTGCATCTCGGCTACACCATCGGACGCGACGAAGCAGCCAAATGGGTAGACATGATCAACAAGAAGAAGCCCAGCATGGTGCTCATTGCCGGAGATATTGTCGATAGCGACGTGAGTCCAAACATGCAGGATAAGGTGTATGAGGAGCTTAGACGCATCAATGCTCCGCTTGGGGTCTACGCCTGCCTTGGCAATCACGACTACTATGCCGGAGTGAAGCAGTCGGCAGAGTTCATGAAGCTGTCGGGCATAACACTGCTGAAAGACACAGCACTGCTGGTCGACAACCGCTTCTACGTCATTGGGCGCGATGACCGCACCAATCCCAACCGCAAGAGCCTCGACGGGATTGTCAACGGTCTCGACAAGAACAAGCCGATGATCCTGCTCGACCACCAGCCGTACAACCTCGAGGAAGCCCAGAACGCCGGCATTGACCTACAGCTCTCGGGACATACGCACAACGGACAGGTGTTTCCCATCAACCTCATAACAAGTGCCATCTATGAGTGCTCCTACGGATTCACCCGAAAGGGAAAGACAAATATCTACGTCAGCTCCGGCATCGGCATTTGGGGAGGCAAGTTCCGCATAGGTACCGACAGCGAGTTTGTGGTGTTCAATGTGATGGGCAACAACGCTGCGGAATAACACTTTTTCATGCGAACAATCTTTTTTCGTAACAATAATATAACACCATAGCACGAAAACGCATACCTTTGTCAGCAACTAAACAACAACATGGACAAAGTATGAAAAGAACATTCGTCGCTATCGTTGCACTCTGCCTCGCATGCACCTTCACACACGCACAGCGTCGCAGCACCCCCTACTCCGGCATGTCGAAGCCGTTGGCAACATTGTACACAGAGATTGACAGCACCGCTGTCCCGTGTGCTTACAGCAAGCCCGTAATCGGCATCTCAATGCAACAAGGAAACAACTACACCAACCTGAAGCTGGCATACGCACACAGCGTCGAGCTGGCAGGTGGTGTGCCGTACCTCATCCCCGTGACCACAAACACCGATGAGCTGCGCCAGATAATCAGCAACATTGACGCATTGGTGCTGACCGGCGGCGAGGACATTGATGCGAAATACTACGGTGTTGCAGACGATACTCTGTCGGGTCGTCATGATGCCGAACGTGACGTATTCGACCTCACACTGATGAAGCTGGCGAAGGATCGTGCCATGCCCGTGCTCGGCATCTGCCGCGGACTGCAACTCGTCAACGTCGCCATGGGAGGCACGCTCTATCAAGACCTGCCGACACAGCGTCCGTCAGACCAGCGGCACATGGTCGGTGGTGGACAGACCGCCATTGCCCACAGCGTGAGCATCGTACAGGGCAGCACCATGGCATCAGTGTTGGGAGTGGGCACAATACAGGTCAACAGCCGCCACCATCAGGCCATAAAGGATGTTGCTCCCGAACTGACAGTCACCGCATGGTCGCCGGACAGCATACCCGAAGCCGTTGAAGACCCCTACCGCCCCATCATGGCGGTGCAGTTCCATCCGGAAGACTTTGCCAATGCGGGAGATCCGCAGATGCAGAAGCTGTTTGCCTACATCACAGACAAAGCAGCCACATACCGCAAGGCCAAGGAGATACACAGCCGCATACTCTCTGTCGACACACACTGCGATGCTCCGCTGTGGATGAAAAACGGCTATACCCTCGGCCGTCGCATGAACAATCAGGTGAACATCCCGAAGATGGAAGAAGGTATGCTCGACGCACAGTTCCTTGCGGCATTCCTCTCGCAGAAAGAGCGCGATGATGCCTCTCTACAGAAAGCTGTGGAGAACTGCAACAACCTGATACAGACCATCTACGATGATGTCGCACGCTATCCCGACTATTGCGGCATAGCCATCACCGAGGACGACCTTATCCGCCTGAAGGCAGAAGGAAAGAAAGCGTTCTTCATCGGCATCGAGAACGGCTATGCCATCGGTAAGGACATCAAGAACATAGAACGTTACAAGAAGATGGGTGTCAACTACATCACGCTCTGCCACAGCTACGACAATGATATCTGCCACTCATCGACGCACACCGAGGATTCCATCCACGGACTCACGCCGTTCGGACGCAAGGTCGTGAAGGAGATGAACCGCGTAGGCATGATGGTCGACCTGTCCCACGCCAGTGAAGCCACATTCTGGGATGTCATAAAGCTCAGCAAACAGCCCGTCATAGCATCACATTCGGGGGCAAAAGCCTGCACATTCCACGACAGGAACCTGACAGACGAACAACTGCGTGCCCTCGCAGCCAACGGCGGCGTTGTGCAGGTGTGCATCTTCTCGTCCTATGTCAACAAAGACCGCACCAAGGCATCAATAATCGATGTCGTCAACCACATAGACCATTGCGTCAAGGTTGCAGGAATCGACCATGTGGGCATCGGGTCTGACTTCGACGGCGGTGGCGGTGTCATCGGCTGCGCCGGAGCCAACGACCTGCTGAACCTGACGTGCCGTCTGCTCGAACTTGGATATGACGAAGGCCAGCTCCGTAAGATTTGGGGAGCAAACTTCTTCCGCGTCATGAACCAAGTGCGCAGTGCATACAAGGAGTGAACGACGGGCGGTCTGCGCCCTGCCGCCACGGCTTTTTCATTTAGAAACTGTTTAAATTTCAATCTTGGATTCTGCAAAGCATGAGTCGGCAGAACGCGAATTGTACCATGTTCGGAATGATATTGAACTTCTTCGGGGACTCGTCCTGCCGCGTGACGACGGAGAACTCACATCCGAGTT
>CAVERK010000111.1:0-8321 GCA_963618035.1 bacterium | reverse complement strand
TGTATGCCGTCAGACCTCTGTCCGCCCTGAACTCTCTAAGTCTCTGTCCCAAGACTTCCCTGTATGCTCTCTTATCCATATTAGCCTGCGATTATAATCACTCAACATACTCATACACATCCATCGTGTCGTCGGGACAGAATGGGCAAATCTCTCTAATCTTGCGTCCATTGCTGCACTCGTAGATGCGAGTAAACTCTTGGTTAGGATAGTCCTGCTCATGCTCGATATACCAGTCGGCATCAACCTCATCGACTGACTTCCAGCCGTCGTCATCATCGTCCGCGTCGAATATGACTTGCTCGGTGTTGATGCCATGCTCGATGTCCACAGCCTTGCCCTCAACATAGGACATATAGTTTTCCGTGACATCTATAACATCAATCTTGGCATCCTCATCCCAAGGGTCATCGGGGTCTTGGATAGTCAATATCTCCCCATCAGCATTAAGGTGAAGGTCGGCATTATCCTCACACTTAACGACCAGACGCTCATCCGAGCCGTCGAAGTAGTCCGTCGGGTAATATCCCTCGGTCGAGATTAGGTCCCCGTCGGGAGTTAGTATGTAAGAGCAATCAATGCAGTTCATCAGATATACCACCTCATAGATGTCCTTGGTAGGCACCATCATTACCTCAAGTCCTTCTTCACCAGTTCTTTCCAAAATTGTGTACTTCTTCATGTCTTCTTAGATTTTAGATGTATAGTTGGTTAATATATTCGATGTCGTCTGATGTCAAGTCCATTGCATCGATGCTGTTGCTCTCGACGGCTTGATGGAGTAATTCAATCTCATCCTCGTCGCAGTCCTCGACAAACTTGAAGATGTCCGTGTCATACTCCCCGTCATAGTCAACCCTGCCAGTGCGGGACATGATGTCGTCCTTGCCCTGCAACAGGACACGCTCGCTGCTATCCTCTATCAGCGTCCACTCGTCTTCGGGGAGAGGGTTGCCGTCCTCGTTCGTGTCGATGACGGAGACGTACTCGTCAAACGTCATGTCTTGTACTCCCTTGAATGTCTTGTATCCACCGTGGCGAAAATGTCCGCCGCGTCCAATGTGGAAATGTACTACTGTCTGTGCCATAATCTTGTGTGTTTTGGTTTTTATTACTGATGCAAAGATAATACGTTTATTCGCATCATACAAATATTCGCACCGAAAATGTGTGGCAATTTGCATTTTTTAACGGTTGACCCTATACAATCCTTACATCGGGCATTAAAACAGAGAGTGCCGACTTCGCAGCCAGCACTCCCCTCACCTGATAATCCCAAAAACCTAATACCATGAGTAAAAAACCGAATATATCAAATCTAAATCCCGCACAAATTCGTTGCCCTGCGCCGCACAGGATGCTCCGACAGCATACTGACAGCATTGAGTATCTTATCCATCAACACCTCCTGCTTAGCCTTGTAGACGTTGGCAATCTCGGGATGCTGCACAGCCGTGGTCTCAAACCACGACACAAGACACTCGTTTACCATGTAGTCCATTATCGCCTTGCCCATGACAGCGGCAACTCTCTCCGCATCGCCCTCCGGCACACGGGCAAACGGCGTGTACCCGATGCTCACGGTGTCGTCGGTGATGCTCCAGTCTATATCCCGCAGTCTCTTTGTCATACGGAGCACGATGTCGTTCAGCGCGGTCTCCACCACCGTCTGCATCTGTGTCGTGTCGTCAGCCGATGACTGCACAATGGCCATGTCCGCATCCTTGCGCTTCTGTGCCTCGCCCTGATACCAGCTCTGCACGCTCACCTCCTCGTACACCTTCGACAGCGGGAACGTCACCGTGTAGCTGTTGACCTGCGTCATATCTGTATTGCTGCTGTCCGTCATGACCGTGTGGGTTTACTGCGTTGTGCTCCGAGCTGTCTCATATCCTCCTCCATGGTGGCGAGCATCTCAGTAAAGCGCACCGACTCGTCCGACTTGACAAGGCTAAGCCAGCGTGACAGCATGTATGTGCTGATATAGCCCAATGCAACATCGTTAAGCGCATCCTTTTGCGACTCCATGAAGTTGGCAACCGTACTGATTGTGAACGTGCATTTAGCCTTTGCAGCGTCCCAACTATATGTGGTCTCGCCCACCACGCGCGACAATATGCCGCAGACCCTCGCGCAGCCCTCTCTGATAAAGTCCGACAGCGTGGTACTCTCATCACTGCCGGCCTGTATCTTGGCGGCTAACTCCATGGCCTGCGGGCTGCTCTTCAGAGCTTCACCGAGATAGTACGAGTGCTCCTGCACCTGCCCCAAGAGATCCGACTTGGAGACTTCAAGGGTTATTGTCTTTGTTCCTTCCATAATATATTATATAATAATGTACATCTATGACCGCGTGGGACGGCTGCGCTCCCACACATATCTGTTTATCTCTACCGTCAGCCTCTCGACAACGGCAGCGTAGTAGGCTGCCTTGTCGTCCTTGGACAGGTTAAACCACTGCCGCACCATACACGCTGCTATATACTGCCGCATGGCACGCTCCAGTGCTGTCTTTACCTCACTCCGCCAGTTGCCAGGCAGCGACAGGGCGTATTTAGCACTGTCGTCTCCCAGTGACGAGAGATTGCCGACACGCACAAGCACGTTCGCAAGCTCCTGTGCCGCATCCGTAAAGTAGACCTTCAGGACGGCGACATCATCACCCGTGGCCGCCATCGTCTCCATGTCGCCCTTCTTCTTGCCCATATATCCCGTCTCCGCATACACATCCGACGCAACGTCGCTGTAGCTGATAGTAATCTCTGTTGCACTCATCGCAGTCTGTTGTTATATGTTTCGTCAACCGTAAACTCCACCGTATTTATCGACACGTCGGTTCTCACGCCTCCCGCCAGGCAGACCATGAAGTATTTCCATGCCTTTGCCCTGTTCATGCGCGTCACAAGGTCGCGCATATCCTGCATCTTCTCCTTGCCGTTTATCAGCGTAAAGTGTTCCGCATCATTACTGCCCAAGACATACATCCCCACGTCCTCAAACAGTATCAGCTTCTCGTCCCTGAATTTGACCGCCTCGCCGCGCATGTATAAGTCGGACTTGCTTCTCTTAACAATGCCCCTAAGTGCCGTCTGCAATATCCTCTTGTATGCCATTGAGCCGAACTTGATGGGACGCGACAACAGCAGCATCTGTGCTATGCACCTATGGCTGTTCTGCATGTCATACAGCCATCCGTCAGCATCCACGGCGTAGCATTGCGGGTATTTGTTCACAAACATCGCCATGTTGGGCGACATCTTGCACCATGTCTGCGACTTGAGGTCATAGCAGTATATGTAGCCATAGCCGGCATTGCTGACATACAGCATGCCGCCCTCGTAGTTGTACGCCACGGTGGCATCATCCAGGTATGTCCTGAACTCCACCGTAGACACCGCATCCGACATCTTCGCCACATTGATTACGTCGCCGATTACGGGCGACGAGTCTATGCAGCTCGGCAGGTAGCCGTCCAGATCCTCACTCAACAGGCGCACCTGCGCACCCTGTATCGCCATCAGCCCCTTTTGTGAGGCAAACACCACCTCGCTGTCCGTCCCGACGATGCTCTTGCCGCTGACACACTCGTCGCGCGTCACCGGCGACTGCGACGCATACGCCACACCGCCCGTACCCACCGACAGGGCATAGACCCCGTCATCGCAAAAGACATACAGCGGGTACTGTCCGAACTGCCCCTGCGACATGGCAGCCGTGTTGGAGCACATGCCGATAATCTTCCCGTTGCAGGGCTGATAGGTCTGCTCGGGCGGAAAGTATATGGGATTGTTCAGCGCACTTACCTTAAGCACATTGTTCCTGCTGATGGTGTCGTTGACATCAATGGACGGGTCCATGCTCGTGGCCGTCTGCAAGGCGGTCGTGGAGTAGTAGTATGTCTTGTTGCTTATGGTGTTGCTAATCGCAAGATTGCCCGTCAGCACCTGGTCGCTGTCCTCCGTCGTCCCCAGCGGGCCGTCATACGCATACGCAAGATTGAGGCTGCCGTGCGCCGTCAGGTCTTTCTGATAGCAGTTTTCGCCTTTCACGATGACCATGCGCACAGCCCTGCTGTCGGGATAGCACAGCATCGGATTTATGCCCTCGGCAGGTACGGTGGACACGTTCTTTACGACCAGCATGCCCTGTTGCGTATTGATATAGGTATATACCGTCATGCTGTCTCCCGTGGCGGGAGCGGTATTAGTGCCTTGCACGCTGTAGTCGTGGTCATAGCCGCAGAAGAACTTCTCCGTGATGCCGCCTATGTGCAGCCGCGAGTTGTAGACATACGACACGCCCGAGATGCTGTTGTGCGAATAGCCGTCGTCGGGCAGCGTGTCCTGCACCGTGAGGTTGTCAAGGCTCACGTCGTCAATCTGCCATATCTTGTTGCCGCTCACGTCAAACGACGCATACTTGTAGTATGTCGCCGTCTCGCGTATCTCCTTGCTGATTTCGGATGTCGTTTTCAGACGGAGCACGGGATATGCCGAAGCATACGCCTCGTATGTGTCGGAATACGGCACTTCCTTGTAGTTGGAGATTGGGGCGACGAACACGTCAAGCCCCGTCACAAGACCGTTCCATGCCGACAGGTCTGCCGCACCCGACACGTTCAGCCGGAACCCCGCCGTGCTGCACTTGATATTCACGTTTTCGTACGCTTTCACCTCGCTGCCATCGCCCATGTAGCAGAAGAACCTGCCCGTGCGCATATAGTTGCCGGCGAAAGCACCGGTATTGTAGTACGCCGTATAAGAGCCTACATTTGTCAGACTGTTGCCGTCCACGACGATGACCGGCGAGTGGAACGCATACTCGCCGGTAGACAGGCGCAGGGCATACCTCACAAGGACGAACGTCACCCCTGCGAACACGCACTGCTTGTTGAGCGTAGACCGGATTTTACGGTAGCAGCCCGAAGCGGCATAGTCCACCGTGTTTTCGATGTCAACATCACGGCTGCTCCTGCCGTTAAAGTATTTGTTACCCCCCGCCACGTCAGAGGCGATGCAGATGTTGGCTGTCTCATTCCAGCCCCGCACGACGTTGAAAGCCTCGAACGTCAGCCTTGGCAGGGTGGGGGCGGAACCCAGGACACGGTAGCCCGACAGCCCCTTGCCCTCATATACGGCATACGTCATCGTACCCGACACGTTAAAGCATACTATGTAGCCCACGAATTGCACGTCCGTCACGCCCTCCACGCCCGTAATCGTCGTGGCAGAGACAGCGTGCGCCGCCTCGTCCACGGTGACAGCGTAGACACTCCCCTCGGTGACGATGATGTAGCGTCCCGCCATAGCGTGCCAGTACATGCCCTTTATGCCGTCGATGCCCAGCTGCGCAATGGGTACAGGACGGCCTATCGGCTCGACAGAGCCGTGGCTTATCCTCGCATTGACAAGCTCCATGCACTGACCGTCCGAAGAGATACCCTCGTCGATGTCCCTGTTGATGCCGCTGAACTGTATCCGCTGTATTGCCGTCATGTCCACAAAGATAGCGGACACACGGCAGGACAATGTTGCGATTTTGCTACTTTATCAGACCCCCCATCTCGTCTGCCACCGTCTCCTTGCTAATCTGCGCGTAGAACGCCTGCGTCGTGGCCACGTCCGAGTGTCCCAGTATCTTTGCCACCGTCTCCAGGCGTATGCCGCTGTTAAGGAACACCATCGCCGCCGTGCGCCGTCCCCAGTGGCTCGCTATCGGCTTGTCAATCCCCGCGTCCCTTGCCACGGTCTTTAGCTTTTGGTTATACCCCTCGATGCTCGTCACCGGCAGTCGGTAGCCGTACTTGTCCAGTATCTCCATCGCCTTTGGCAGGAGCAGAAAGAAGAACGGCTCGCCGGTCTTGACCCTCCTGCCGCTATACACATACCCCTCGCCATGCCGCTCTGCCGCCGTGAAGTCAAACGCACGCAAGTCGGCATAAGCCAGTCCCGTGTAGCATTGGAAGAGGAACATATCCCTCGCCCGCGCCACAGACCCCGAGCGCATCCTGCCCGTCTCTATCCTGCCCAGCTCCTCCGCCGAGAGGTATCTGTCCGGCTCGCTCTCCCCGCGTTTAAAGCGCAGCCCCGCATAAGGGTCTGACTTGACATACCCGCGCGTCATTGCCATGTGGATATACGTCTTTAGTGCCTTGTGGTAGCTGAATATGGAAGACTGCCGCATGGGGACAATCATCTCCCGTCCGTCAAGATCCAGCTTGCGCACCTTGCGTCCGTGTAGGAAGTTGTCGAAGTCAAGGATGCACGCAGGCGTGAGGTCGCTGAAATGTTTCAGTCCGCCAAACTCGCGTAGCACGGTCGACAGCTTGCGCTGCGAGCGGCGCGAACTCTCGCGAATGTCGTTGCGTGTCTCCACCATTTTATCCACAAACAAAAGAAAACTGTCCTGCTCGCCGCCGCCGTCCACATACGCCTTCAGGGCTTCCCAAGTAAACGCCTTTGTGCTGAAATTGTTGAACAGCCACCGCTCCAACGCCTCCAGCTGTCCGCGCAGACCGTCGTTCAGCTCGAACATATCCGTATGCTGCACCACCCATCTGTTCGCGTCCCATTGGTCGGCATAGAGCTTGACACCCGTACTTAGCCACTTGCGCTGCCGCTTATACAGAACCTCAATCTGCACGACACCCTTGCGTGGTATCTCTCCGCCACGGCATCTCATTGGCGTGGCATTGTGCTTGCGGTCAAAGACCAGTCTTGCTGTCGGGATTTTCATTTTTCTCTGTCCTTTCTGTTCTTGGCTGACACGCCCTATTTCTTGCGCTTGTGATACCGCTTTGAAAAAGTATCACGCATGGTATCATAAGGTAACAAGTATCACGCTGTGGTATCACCAAAGCGGTATGTTGCGGTAACTATCGGTAACAAACGTGATACCAAATGCGACGCTTCCACACCGCCCCGTCTTCCATCCTCTTCCGTAACTCCCTCGTTTCCAATAAATTAAGGGTGGCATCCACACCACCCTTAAAGTGATTCGCTTGGTACTTAATAGGGCTTGTGCAGGTTGTTGATGCTCAAATGATTAAATATATGTAAATGTGTGTTTGGTATCACGCTGTCGGTAAAAGGTATCACTCTACACCTCCAGTCGAGCACGCCTAAAATCGGAAATTTTGACTGCAAGGCAGCGGGTTCTTCCTTGTCAGACATAGCCCATTCGGAAGCCGTGTGCGGGGTTATCTGCGGTTGTAGACGAACTCCAGCCCTGCCGTGCCGTACTTGACGAACTCTCTGTCGGAGCTTACCAGCGGCACGCGGTCGCTTATTGCCTGGGCTATTATGAGCCGGTCGTTCGGGTCGTGGTGGTCGCGATCTATTGGCAGCCTGACCAGCTGCTGCAGGTGCTTCACGCTCACAGGCTCTATGCTGATGCCGTTCTGTGAGAGCCATTCCTCGAAATCCCCAATCCGTGTCAACCCGTCGTTCTTGCGCAGTCCTATCCTCCCTATCTGGTGCAGATGGATGAACTCGTGCACGCAGACGGTGCTTGTCATCAGAATGTTGCCGTAGTCGGACAGCAACCCGTCCACGTCACGGCTTATGCCGTCGTGTCCCTCACGCGCAAGAAATACGAGGATGTTGGTGTCAAGGTAATACCTCATTTCATCACCGCCCTCATGTCGTATATCTCAATGCGGAATTTGTCCGGTGCGTCCGACCTTAGCCACTCTCCGAGCTTGTTCAGCTTCCGGTTCTTGTCTTTTCTAATTCTCTCCAGCTGCGCCATCACCCGTGGGCTGTTGGTCAGCGGTATTTCCTTTTCTTTCTTCATATCTATGTTTCCTTTCCATTTTGTGCCTTACAGGCTTGCGAGCCACTTCTTGCCTTTTCCCGACTTCATCCATGCCACCATGCCCAAGCCGGCGGCAAGACATATCAGGAAGAAAATTGTCAGTGCATCCATGTCCCTTACAGCAGGTTGTTTTCCTTCAGCCACCGTCTGCCGCGCGGTGTTGCGAGCCACAGCAGGGCGGCGGTGCAGGGGATGCCCACATAAGCCAGTATGAACAGTGTACCCATAGTCTAATCCTCCTTATCTTTTTTCTTGCTGTCGTTTGTCAGTAGCAGTCCGAGAGCCAGCGCGACAGCCGTTGCCGCTGCGCTCCCTATGTAGACGACCCACTTCAGGTCTGCGAAGTCCTTCAGCATGGAAGCCACGAACACGCCTGTCAGCATATACTTCGATATGTCTATCAGGTAGTCTCCCAGTTTCTCTTTCCACATCTTTCTTTCCTCCTTTGCCCTGCTGTCACTCCCTGCCGTTCAGGAGCACGCGTATGAGGCGTTCCTTTTCCTGAA
>CAVERK010000110.1:0-8404 GCA_963618035.1 bacterium | reverse complement strand
TGCGGCACTTCCTGCACCTTGCCGTACAGCTCCGATGTCGATGCCTGATAGATGCGGCAAGTCTTGTCCAGTCCGCAGATGCGCACAGCCTCGAGCAGGCGCAGCACTCCGACAGCATCGGTGTCGGCAGTGAACTCGGGCACGTCAAACGACACCTTGACGTGGCTCTGTGCTGCCAGATTATAGATTTCCGTGGGGCGCACCTCACTGATGATGCGCACCAACGAGGAGGAGTCGGTCATGTCGCCCCAGTGCAGGTTGACGAGGCGTTTGTTCTTCATGTCGCGCACCCACTCGTCGAGATAGAGGTGCTCGATGCGTCCTGTGTTGAATGATGACGAACGGCGCAGGATGCCGTGGATCTCATATCCCTTCTCTAACAGGAACTCGGCAAGATACGAGCCGTCCTGTCCCGTTATTCCGGTGATAAGTGCTACTTTCCTTTCCATTGTTGTTATATGTGTGTGTATGTTTATGTTTCTGCAATCAGTCTCTGCGGAAGATGTCGCGCGTATAGACCTTGTCCTTCACGTCGTCCAGACAGCGGTCGTAGCGGTTTGCTATGATGGCCTGCGAGCGGCGTTTGAACTCATCGAGGCTGTTCACCACCTCACTGCCGAAGAATGTGGAGCCGTCGGGCAGGGTAGGCTCATAGATTATCACCGCAGCCCCCTTTGCCTTGACGCGCTTCATGATGCCCTGTATCGAACTTTGGCGGAAGTTGTCGCTGTTGGACTTCATGGTCAGGCGGAACACGCCTATGACGCACTGCCTCTCGCTGTCGGGACTGTACTGGCTGTTGTCGTTGTAATAGCCTGCAATGGTCAGCACGCGGTCGGCAATGAAGTCCTTGCGTGTGCGGTTGCTCTCCACGATGGCCTGTATCAGGTTCTCGGGCACGTCGGCATAGTTTGCAAGCAGCTGTTTCGTGTCCTTCGGCAGACAGTAGCCGCCGTAGCCGAACGACGGATTGTTGTAGAACGACCCGATGCGCGGGTCCAGGCACACGCCGTCGATAATCGACTTTGTGTCAAGCCCTTTCAGCTCGGCATAGGTGTCAAGTTCGTTGAAATAGCTCACGCGCAGTGCCAGGTATGTGTTGGCAAACAGCTTCACGGCTTCTGCCTCGGTGAAGCCCATGAACAGCGTGTCGATGTCCTGCTTTACGGCACCCTCCTGTAGCAGCGAGGCAAACGTGCGTGCAGCCTCCATGAGGCGTGCGTCGTCGGGGTCTGTGCCCACGATTATGCGGCTGGGGTAGAGGTTGTCGTACAGTGCACGGCTCTCGCGCAGGAACTCCGGCGAGAACAATATGTTCCTGTTCCCTGTCTTGCGGCGCAGGCTCTCGGTGTATCCCACGGGTATGGTCGACTTGATGACGATTATGGCGTCGGCGTTATATTGCATCACCGTGTCCACGACGGTCTCCACGGCAGTGGTGTCGAAGAAGTTCTTCTTGCTGTCGTAGTTGGTGGGTGCTGCCACCACCACAATGTCGGCATCCGTATAGCCCTCCTTGGCATCGAGCGTAGCCTTCAGGTGCAGGGGCTTGGTCTGCAGATATTCCGTTATCTCCCTGTCTTCGATGGGAGATATGCGGTTGTTTATCTTCTCCACCTTCTCAGGCACGATGTCCACAGCCGTCACCTCGTGGTGCTGGCTCAGCAGCGTGGCGATGCTCAGTCCCACATAGCCCGTTCCGGCAACTGCAATCTTTATGTCCTTCTTCATATAGATATATATGTATGCCTCTCTTTGTGTCTCGGATTATCTGTCCAGCTCCTTGAGCCGTTCCAGCAATGCCTCACCGCGCAGTCCGCGTGCCACGATGGTGCCGTCCTGGTCTATCAGCACCGTGTGCGGGATTGAGTTCACTGCATATATGTCGGCGGCTGCACTGTCCCAATACTTCAGGTCTGACATCTGTGGCCATGTGATGCCCAGGTCACTGATGCCCTTCTTCCAGCTCTCGGCTTTGCTGTCCAACGATACGCCCACAATCTGAAACCCTTTGTCCTTGTACTGTGCGTAGGCTTTCACCAGCGTGGGCATCTCGTCCCTGCAAGGACCGCACCAGCTGGCCCAGAAGTCCACCAGCACCAGCTTGCTCTTGCCCACGTAGTCGCTTAGCTTCACGTCCTTGCCGTCGGGGTCGTGCAACTGAAGGTCTGTGTATTTCAGTCCCACTGCCGTAGCTTTCTTCTTCCCGACGAAAGCCTTGATGCTTGCCACACCGGAGTCGCTGAAGAAGCGTTCAGGTATCATGTCGGTAATCTCCGTCAGTTGGTCGTCGTCCATGTAGTAGTAGCTCTGCTTCAGCAGATATATGCCGGCTTCGCTGTCGATGTTGTTGCGGCAGCCGTCTATCAGTGCGTTGCTCAGCTCGTTGTCCAACGTCTCCACCAGCGTCATCAGACTGTCGCGCTGTGTCTCGCTCAATGAGCTGTCGCTCAAGCGGTCGTAGACCTTGGCCTCGTCTGTTTTCAGTGTTGCGATGCGGTCGCGTACGGCCTGATAGGCATTGTTGTTGGGTGTGCCTGTGGCAGACGGTGCCACGGTGTTCAGGTCGATGCTGATGTTGCCGTTCTCAAGGAAGAAGTCGATGCCGGTCGTGTTGTCGTCGATGTCGAAGTGTGTGATGTAGCGCACGGCAGTCGTGTCCTGTGTGCCGCTGAAGCTGAAGCTGCCGTTCTTTATGGTTGTGGCTGCTATCCTTACCGGCTGTCTGTTCTCCATCTTCTGCAAGAACACGGAGTCTCCGTCCTGCGAGCCTTCCACGGTGCCTGTAATGGTGTAGCCGTTTCCGCCCGTTCCGCATGCTGTCAGCATGGCTGCTGCCATCAGGTAAAGTACTTTTTTCATAGTGATGATGACTTTGTGTATGTATGTGTGTGCGTAAAAAAGAAAGGAAGCCCCATGCATATCTACCTGTGCAAAGAGGCTTCCTTAAGTTTTATAATTCCGAGTGCCGTCCTTATTCAGCCGGAGCCTCTGTCTGAGGAGCTTCTGCCTCAGGTGCAGGAGCCTCTGCTGCTTCTGCTGCGGTTGCTTCTGCTTCAGCGGCTGCTGCCTCGGCTGCCTTTGCTGCTTCTTCAGCGGCCTTTGCAGCTGCCTCGGCTGCCTTCTTCTCGGCAAGTTCCTTGGCCTTGGTCTCGTTTATCTTCTTCTCTGCTTCCAGACGTTCGCTCTGGACTTTCTTCTTCGCACTTGTGTTCTGGTCCTTCAGTGCCTGCAGCTTGCTGGCTTTCTCTGCCTTCCAAGCCTCGAACTTCTTCTCGGCCTCAGCCTCGTCGAATGCGCCCTTGGCCACACCGCCTTCGAGGTGCTTCTTCAGGTACACGCCCTCATGCGACAGTATGTTGCGCACGGTGTCTGTCGGCTGTGCGCCTGTCTTTACCCAGTAGAGGGCGCGGTCAAACTTGAGGTCTACTGTCGAAGGGTTGGTGTTTGGATTGTAAGTACCAATCCTTTCGATAAAGCGTCCATCACGTGGAGCCTTCGAGTCTGCAATGACGATGGTGTAGAAGGCGTAGCCTTTATGACCGTGTCTCTGCAATCTGATTTTTGTTGCCATAAATCTTTAATCTGTTATGTTTTTTGTAGATTTAACTTTTCGCTAACTCGTAGCGATGCGCAAAGGTAGACATATTTCTCTGACCTGCAATGTCCTGTCCGTCTTTTTTATTTATGAGTACTTGCGCGGATAGCGCAGCAGTATGGCCATGAGCGTGCACACGCCGGTCAGCACGGGGTAGTACAGATGGCTGATGATGCTCACCGGCGAGATACCTGCCAGTCCGCTGGCTATCAGCATCTGTGCACCGTATGGGATCAGTCCCTGCACCGTGCATGAGAGGGTGTCAAGAATGCTCGCCGTCTTTCGCCTGTCCAGGCCGAAGCGTTCCGTTATCTGCCGTGCTATGCCGCCCGTGGTCACGATGGCGATAGTGTTGTTTGCCGTGCACAGGTTTGCCACGCTCACCAGTGCGGCAATGCACAGCTCCGCACCGCGCTTGCCGTGTATGCGCCGCGTCAGCTTCCGCATCACGAAGTCTATTCCGCCGTTCCAGCGTATCAGCTCCAGCATGCCTCCTGCCAGCAGCGTCACTATTATCAGCTCGCTCATGCCCATGATGCCCGTACCCATCGATGCCACCCAGTCGAACACCGGCATGCCGCACAGCGCACCCACAAGACCCGTGGCCATGATGCCTATGAAGAGCACCAGCATCACGTTCATGCCGCTGACGGCCAGCACCAGCACCAGCAGGTAGGGGATCACCTTCAGCCACTCCACGTCACCCGTGTAGGCCGGTGCATCCATCGACAGTCCTTTCACGATGTATATGGCCAGCACCGCTATGGCTGCCGGCAGCACTATGCGTATGTTCAGCCTGAACTTGTCGCTCATCCGGCAGTCCTGCGTGCGCGTGGCAGCAATGGTCGTGTCGGAGATGAACGACAGGTTGTCGCCGAAGAACGATCCGCCGACCACCACCGCCGTCATGTAGGGCAGGTCTATGCCTGTCTTCTGTGCCAGTCCGACGGCCACGGGTGCCAGTGCGGCAATGGTGCCCACGCTCGTGCCTATCGACAGCGAGATGAAGCACGAGGCGACGAAGATGCCCGCCAGCAGCAGGTTCGACGGCAGGACAGACAGCGTCAGGTTCACAATGGAGTCGATGGCACCCATGTCCTTCGCACTCTGTGCAAACGCGCCTGCCATGATGAATATCCACACCATCAGCAGTATGTTGCCGTTGCTCGCGCCGGTAGAGAAGATCCTGATGCGGTCGTTCAGGCCCACGCCGCGCATTGTCGCCACGGCATAGCACGACGACAGCAGGAACGCCACCGTTATGGGGATCTTGTAGAAATCGTTGAGAACTATCGATGTCACCAGATAGAGACACAGAAACACGGCCAAGGGGCTTAGTGCCATCCAGCCGCCTGCTCTGTCGGGCGTGTCGGTCTTACATTCGGGTTCAGTCATGTGTATGTATTGTGCGTATGCGTGCCGTCCTGTTTTTCAGGGGACACGGCGCGCAAAGTTAAGCAAAACCGTTTACCTTTGCGCCAAACAACAAGCAGAAAAGAAAACGCAGCAGATGACAGAAGCAGCCCTCTACCTTATTCCCGTGACACTTGGTGACACACCGCTCGACCGTGTGTTGCCGGCTTTCAACCACGATGTCATAACCTCCATAAAGCACTTCATTGTCGAGGACGTGCGCTCTGCACGCCGCTTCCTGCGCAAGGTGGACAAGGACATTGACATCGATTCGCTCACCTTCCGCGAGCTGAACAAGCACACTCCCGTCGCTGCCATAGGCGGTTACTTGCAGCCGCTGGAGAAGGACGGTCTGCCCGTCGGTGTCATCTCCGAAGCCGGATGTCCCGCCATTGCCGACCCTGGTGCCGATGTCGTGTCGCTGGCACAGCGTCGCGGACTGCGTGTCGTCCCGCTCGTCGGCCCCTCGTCCATCATCCTCTCGCTCATGGCTTCGGGCTTCAACGGACAGAGCTTCGCCTTCAATGGCTACCTGCCCATAGAGCCTGCCGAGCGTGCCAAGTGTCTGCACCGGCTGGAGCAGAGGGCTTATGCCGAGCAGCAGACGCAGATATTCATCGAGACACCCTACCGCAACAACAAGATTGTGGACGACATCCTGCACACCTGCCGTCAGCAGACGCGCCTCTGCATTGCCTCCGACATCACCTGTCCCGACGAATACATCCGCACCATGACCTTGCGCGAGTGGGCAGCCCACAAGGTGCCCGACCTCTCCAAGCGTCCCTGCATATTCCTTATATATAAGTGACTCGGTGTGCGCGTCGCACTGTCAATGATGATGATGGTGAGCCTCCTCGTCGCCATAGCCGCCGGTGTCGACGTGGTTATGGTGGTCATGGTCATGGTCGTCGTGGCTGTGTGTCTTGCCGAAGGTGTATGTCGCCGACAGGCGCAGTGTGCGTCCCTCGCTCCATTTGCTTATGGACTGCGTGTAGCCGTTGCCGTAGAGGATGTTGTGCGTCTTCTTGGAGTTGAAGATATCCTTGCACGTGAGCGACAGGCTCCATGCCCCGATGTTCTTGCGCAGTCCTGCCTCCACGTCCCAGTTGTCCTCGAGCGTGCCCTGTGCCGTCACGCTGCGCGAGCTGTAGCGTCCCGTAGCCTGGAAAGTCATGCTCCACGGCAGGCGTACGGAAGCCATGCTGTGTATGTTCCACACCAGCCGGTCCTGCCTGTCGCCATGTACGGCATAGAAGCTGTCGTGCAGCGGATAGTCTGTGCTCCATGCCTTGAGGTGGCTGTTGTAGACATTTGCCGTGGTGGTCAGTGTCAGGAAGCTGGATAGCGTGTTGTGCGATATTATCTCCACGCCGGCATTGAGCATGTTGCCCACGTTGGCATGGCCGTAGTACATGGTGTTGACGTTCGGGTCGGAAGCCATCGGCGCAAGGAAGCTGACGTGGCTAATCATGTCGGTATTCGACCGCAGGTAGCCCGACACGGAGAGGGCGTGGCTGCTCCACTCCTTCATATACGTCAGCTCGAGGGCGTTGCTGTATTCCGGCTGTATGATCGGATTGCCGAGGTGCACCTCCGACGGGTCGGAGATGTTCTCGAAGGTGTTCAGCTGCGGGCCGTAGGGGCGGTTTATGCGTCGTGAGTAGTTCAGCTTCAGCTCATTGCCGTCTGCGAATGTCAGTCCCACGGATGCCGAGGGAAACAGTGCGAAGTCGTTCTTCTTGAACGGAGACACGTCGCTGCCGCTCTGTCCGTAGCCCAGTGATCGGGTGCGTATCTGCCATGCCTCGCCGCGCAGTCCGGCAGAGTACGTCAGCAGTCCGTGCTGTCCGGAGAAGTTGACATACAGTGCCGATATGTCGGTGTCGTAGACGAAGCGGTTGTAGAGGTCGTTCATCGGCGACAGGTTGTCGGCCGACGCTCCCGATGCGTATGATGCAGGGCTGTTCTCGTGGTTGTAGTTGCCCTTGTATCCTGCCTCCAGGCGCAGCTCCGGCAGCAGCTGGTTGGTATAGTCGACGGCAGCCTCCCAGTTGCTTATCTTCACGTCCTGATGCTGGCTGCGCCACACCGATGCCGCCGTGCCGTCTGCCCACGTCTCGTCCTCGTGTATGCGGTTGTCGTTGGGCCCTTGCCAAATGTTGTAGCTGACGTTCATGTCGATGTGGTGGTCGGTGCCGAACGCGTGTTCATAGCCGAGCATGACGTTTGCTCCACGGGTGTCGCCGCTCTCGCGCGAGCTGTTGACGTTGCCCGTCCACTGGTCGGGCAGATTGCTGAGGTGCGTGGTCGAGGTGTGTCCCCACTTGTGTCCGAGGGTGCCGATGGCACTGACATACAGCGTGTTGTTCTCGTCGGGCTTGAAGTTGGTGCCGATGCGCAGGAACGCGCTGTTCTCGTGCTTCCTGTTCGTGCCGTCCGAGTTGAGGTAGTGGCCGGTGTCGTATGAACGGCGCGATGTCGTTCCGCCAGGGGTGTGGTGTGACATCAGTCCGATGCCTGCAAACGACTCGAACTTGCCCTCGTTGTAGTTTATGTTGAAGTTGGCATTGACGTTGCCGCGCGTGTCGGCATCGGCCTCGGCACTGCCGAAGTATCCGTGCCGGTGGTCTTCCTTCAGCCTGATGTTGATGATGCCCGCCGTGCCTTCCGTGCTGTGCTTCGACGACGGGTTTGTCATCACCTCGATGCTCTCTATGGTCTCTGCCGGAATCTGCCGCAGTATCTGTGCGCGGTTGTCGGCAGTCATGCCCATCTCCTTGCCGTTGATCCACACCATCACGTCGGCATTGCCGCGCAGGGAGATCTCGCCGTCGCTGTTGACATCCACCGACGGCACCGAGGCGAGCAGCTCGTCTGCCGATGCGCCTGCCGACGAAATGTTGGAGCTGACATTGAACACCCTGTGCTCCGTATTCACCGACATCTGGCTGCGCTGTCCTGTCACCACCACCTCCTGAAGCAGCTTCGTGTCGTCGGCAAGCATGATCCTGCCAAGGTCGACGTCCGAATCCGCGACCTGCACCTCCCGTTCCTGGCTCACGCTGCCAATGTTGCTGAAGCGTATGATGTACGCACCCGCAGGTGCCTTCTCAATGGTGAACGTGCCGTCATCGGCAGTCATGGCGCCGATGAGCAGTGGCGTGCCGCTGTCGGGGCTGACGAGCACCACGTTGGCGAAGGCGATGGGTTCGGAAGTGTTCTTGCTGAAGACCGCGCCGGTGATGTTGCCGTCGGCGTAGGCGTTTGCTGTGACCAGCATTGCAGCCACGAGGCTGATGGACTTTAAGGTGTTCATTGATGTGTCTTTAGTCTTGTTTCGGTGGCGCAAAAGTACCTGCCGCCCGCTGCAACCGAGTTGCAATTGCAGAT
>CAVERK010000109.1:0-8416 GCA_963618035.1 bacterium | reverse complement strand
GATGTGAGCATTCACAACGTTCGATGTGAGCGTTCATATCGTTCGATGTGAGCATTCACAACGTTCGATGTGAGACGACTTATGACATCCTCCAGCATGACTTTCATCATCCAACAACTACTTCCATGCAGGCTTTTACGAGGAGTTATTTTGTGCATTTTAGCGAATTATAGCGGGCGATTTTGTGCATTTTAGCGAATTATAGCGGGCTGTTTTGTGCATTTTAGCGAATTTAGCCATATCTTTGTGCCACAAATACAGACACATAGCAGTTTGGCACATGACGGACGAAAAAATCATAGCACAGGTACTTGCGGAACAGAGAGAAACGGTTCGCGCCCACAAGACCGGAACATGGGTGAACAGAAAGGAGGAAGAGCAGTTTGAGTTCGACAGCCCCCTTGCCCAGGTTGTGATAGGAGTACGCAGAAGCGGCAAATCCACTATCTGCCATAAAGTGTTGGCAGACCGTGGCATCAGATACGGATATGTGAACCTCGACGACGACCGCTTGGCAGACATCAGAACGGAAGACCTGAACACCGTGCTGTCATGCGTATATCAGCTCTATGGCACTGATATCCAATATCTGTTCCTGGACGAGATACAGAATGTCGATGGATGGCATCTGTTTGTGAACCGTCTTTTGCGCACCGGTCTGCATATATTCGTGACAGGCAGCAATGCCAGACTGCTCAGTGGCGAGCTGGCGACACATCTGACAGGAAGATACAACGAGATACACCTTTTCCCTTTTTCGTTTTCAGAATATTGTGATTTTCACAAGATAGACACTCATGGCATCACGACAAAAGCAGAGGCGGAAAGGAAGCGGGCATTCATGGAATACATCACCAACGGCGGCTTTCCTGAGATGCAGAATATCAGGAACAAGCGCAGCTACGTACAAAGCCTCATAGAGGCAATCGTGACCAAGGACATACGGAGACGCTTCAACGTACGCAATGTGGATGCTCTGCGCAAGATTGCGCACCATCTCATCAACAACGCCTGTCAGGAGGTGAACTATGAGGGAATGGCCGCACTGTTGGGAATGACGGACAATACGGTGAGGAAATATGTTGACTATCTGCGTCAGGCATTTCTGGTGCAGCTCCTGACGAAACATTCCTTCAAGAGCAAGGAGCGGATTCGCAATGCCAAGTCATACATTGTAGACCCTGGGCTGCAGAACAACAGGGTCGACTCGTTTGCTGCGGAGAACATAGGCTGGCGTTTGGAGAATGTGGTGTTCATTGAGCTTCTGCGCCATTGTGCCAAGGACTATCTTGACATCTACTATTACAAGGCAACGCCGCGTGCCAAGGAGGTTGACTTCGTGGTATGCAATCAGGACAAGGCCGTCGGGCTGATGCAGGTAGCATACGACATTGACCGCGAAAAGACATTCAACAGAGAGGTGGCCTCATTGCTGAATGCATCAGAAGCCCTCCATTGCAACAATCTGACGTTAGTCGCATTCACAGAGACCCGTGACATCAGCATACAGGGGAAAGTCGTACACGTGGTCTCGGCCGTGGAATGGCTTCTGTCACCACGGGTCTTCACTCTCTGGTAGCCACACCGCCATTCTGTTCATACAATCAGCGCATGCGGTCGATTTCGCCGAACTCCTTGCCCATCTTCAGGTTGTAGTAGACGCTGTAGAGGCCGTCGAGCCACAGGTCTTTGCTGTCGGGCTTCAGCTCACGCGCCTTCTCGTAGTTCTGCCGCGCCTTCTGGTAGTAGCCCCTTATGGTGTCCTGCTCCTCGGCATAGTGCGGGTCGTGGATGTCGTTCGTGGCACGGTCGGCATAGTCCTGCGCCATGATGCGGTAGATCAGTCCGGTGTTCGAGTAGGCTTCGGCATATCCTGGGTTCAGGTCGATGGCCTTGGCATACTGCCGCAGTGCGCCGTCGTAGTCGCGCAGTCCGGACAGGAGGTAGCCCTTGATATAGTAGTACATGTAGTTGCCGCCGTCGCGCACGATCATGCTGTCGGTCAGTGTGATGGCACTGTTGTAGTCGCGCTCGGAGGTGTAGTGGTCTGTCAGTGCGGTGAACAGTGTCTCGTTGTCGGGATAGCGTTGCAGGGCCTCTATCAGCACCGTGCGCATGGAGTCCGTCTGTCCCAGCTCCTTGTATGCCTGGGAGCAGTAGAGCGCGGCCAGTGCGCCGTGGCTGCGCTCATGGCATGCCCCCTTGCCGTAGTATTCGGTCACGGCGCGGTAGTTGTCGGTCTTCATGGCTGCGAGGCAGGCGTAGTATGCCGTGCGGTGCACCTCTGCCGAGTCGGCTGGTGTCATCCTCATGCGGCTCATCAGCGGGCTTTGCGCCAGGTCGACGTAGGTGCCGAAGAAGTCCAGTGCACGCGCGGCATTGGCGCTGTCGGCATCGGACTTGTTGTAGTAGTATATGCCTCCGTTCAGCAGATTGGCACGCGCCTCCGCCGCTGTCTGCGAATTGCCCTTGCGGAACCTGTTGCGCACGCGTCCCTTGTCGTCGGGCAGTTGTGCCAGGGAGTCGCACCGCATGAAGTAGCGGCACATCTCCAGCGTGCTGTTGTAGATCACGAGCGTGTCGTATGCCTTGCCGAGGTATGCCTTCTTCTGCTGTTCCTCGCTCTTCAGCAGCTGTATCTGTCCTGCCACGCTCCATGTCTCGGGGTTGTTGCGTGTGTCGCCGTGCAGCAGTGCTTTCCCTATCTGTTTCTCCGCATCCTGCACCTTGCCTGCCTCCAGTGCTGTCTTGGCGGCTTCGAGCACGTCCTTCTGTGCCTGCACGGCTTCGGGCAGCGATACCGTGAGAATTGCCGCCAGCATTATGTTGCGTAAGATCCTTACCATTTCTCTCTCTTCACCTCTTTTCTTGCGTTGTGCGCAACCGCAAAGTTAGTGATTGTTGTCCTTACGTGCAAGACACAAGGCAAATGGGGGATGCACCGCACAGGCACATCCCCCACTCCTTGTTGTTATATATATGTATGTTCAGTATTCAATTCGCTCTTATTGCTGCTGCAATGCGTCATACTCGTTCTGCATGTGCAGGTTGTAGTAGACGCTGTTCAGACCCTGATACCACAGGCTGCGGTTGTCCGGAGACAGCTGGCGGCACTTCTCAAGATAGGGACGTGCTGCCTCGAAGAAGCTGCGCAGTGTCTGCTGGTCGTCGGCATACTTGGGGTCGTTGACATCGGTCGTAGCCTCTGCGGAGAAGTCCTGTGCCTTGATGACGTAGATCAGTCCCAGACGCGAGTAGGCATCGGCGAAGTCGTCCTTCAGGCTCACTGCCTTCTTGTAGCACTCGATGGCATTGTCGTAGTCCTTCTCGTTGGTGTAGAGATAGCCCTTGACGTAAGGATAGAAATAGTTGTCGGGGTTCTGCGCAATCATGCGGTCGGTGTACGACATTGCCTCGTCGAGCTGGTTGTTGTTGGTGTAGTAGTCCACGAGGTTGGCGAAGAACGTGGTGTTGGTCGGGTACTTCGCGATGGACTCCTGAATGGCCTTGACATACTTGTCGTTCTGCTTCAGCTGCTTGTATGACTCGATGAGCAGCTCGGCAGCGGTCTCGCCGTTCTCCTTGTCGTTTATGGCCACCTGTGCATACTTCTGCACGTTGTTGTAGTCGTTGACGCGCAGTGCTGCGAGGCTGGCATAGTAGGCAATGAGGCTCAGGTTCGTGTCGTTGACAGCATAGTTCTCCTTCTCCATCATTGGGCTGTCTGCCATGTCGACGTATGTGCCGAACATCTCCAGGGCCTTCTTGTTTGTCGCCTCGGTGTTCTGGTTGAAGTAGTAGATACCGCCGTTGATGAGGTTGCCGCGCTCCGACTTCAGTGCGTTTGCCATCGAGCTGCGGTACTTGTTCTTGACCTTTCCCTTAGCGTCGGGCTGCTGTGCCAGCTCGTCGGCCTTGGAGAAGTACTTGTACATGTTCACCGGTGCGTTGTAGAAGGCGAGCGTGTCGAACGGACGCTGCAGCACCTGCTGCTCCATCTGCTTCGAGCTGATCTTCTGGTAGATCTTGCCTGCCATGTTCCATGCCTCTGCCGAAGAAGCGGCGGTAGGGTCCTGGAGTGCCTGTTCCACCATCTGGTCAATCTGTGCGTAGTTACCGCCGCCAACAGCCTTGTCTGCCTCTTTCAGGGCCGAGACCTGTGCGAACGATGTTCCTGCTGCAAGCATCAGAGCCATCGAAATAAATACTTTCTTCATAATCTGAAAAATTGAAATAGTGAATTAATGTTGTTGTTGTTTTTACTGTATCCTATCCTATCGTTTATTCCTGTTGCTGCGGAGCGTCGCCGCCGGCGTTGCCGTCTGCGGCTTCAGTGCCGTCCTGTGCCAGTTCCTCCACTTCCTGTTCGGAGTCCACCTTGCAGACAGAGCCTATCTCGTCGCCGCGCTTCTCGAGGTTTATCAGGCGCACGCCCTGCGTTGCGCGTCCCATGATGCGCACGTCTGCCACGCGCAGCCTTATGGTGATGCCCGACTTGTTTATGATCATCAGGTCATTGTCTTCGGTCACCGCCTTTATGGCTATCAGCTTGCCGGTCTTCTCGGTGATGTTCAGCGTGCGCACGCCCTTGGCACCACGGTTTGTGATGCGGTAGTCGTCGAGGTCGCTGCGCTTGCCGTAGCCCTGCTCCGACACCACCATGATGCTCTCGCCGTTGTCCGGCTTGGTGCATATCATGCCGACGGCCTCGTCCTGTCCGTCGCTGTCGAGCGTCATGCCCTTCACTCCCGTCGCCGTGCGTCCCATCGGCCGCACCTTGCTCTCGTTGAAGCGTATGGCGCGTCCGTTGCGGTTGGCGACTATTATCTCGTCGTTGCCGTCGGTCAGGCGTACCTCAATCACGCTGTCGTCGTCGAGTATGTTTATGGCATTGACACCGGTCTGGCGCGGGTGCGAGTATTCGCTCAGGCGCGTCTTCTTTATCACGCCGTTGCGTGTGCAGAAGACGACGTAGTGGTTTTCGTTGAACTCCTTGTCGTCGAGGTTCTTCACGCGCAGGTATGCCGTCACCTTGTCGTCGGCATCGATGTTCAGCAGGTTCTGTATGGCGCGTCCCTTTGAGGTCTTGCTCTCCTGCGGTATCTGGTAGACCTTCAGCCAGTAGCACTTTCCCTTCTGCGTGAAGAGCATGATGGTGTTGTGCATCGTGGCTGGATAGATGTGCTCCACGAAGTCCGTGTCGCGCGTGTTGGTGCCCTTAGCCCCTACGCCTCCGCGTCCCTGCGTGCGGAACTCGCTCAGCGGCGTGCTCTTGATGTATCCCAGGTGAGATATGGTGATCACCACGTCGTCGTCGGCATAGAAGTCCTCGGGGTTCATCTCGTCGGGGTTCAGCACAATCTCCGAGCGGCGGTCGTCGCCGTATTTCTCCTTTACCTCTATCAGCTCGTCCTTCATCACCTTGCGGCACAGGTCGTCGTTTGTCAGGATTTCCTCGAAGTACTTTATCTGACGCTCTATCTCCTCATACTCGGCGTGCAGCTGCTCCTGCAGCAGTCCTGTCAGCTGGCGCAGGCGCATCTCCACGATGGCGCGTGCCTGCACGTCGTCCAGTCCGAAGCGTTGCATGAGTCCGCTGATGGCGTCTGCCGGTGTCTTCGCCGCCTTGATGATTGCTATCACCTCGTCGATGTTGTCGCTGGCGATGATCAGTCCCTCGAGGATGTGCGCCCGCTCGCGTGCCTTCTTCAGGTCGAAGTTGGTGCGGCGTATCACCACGTCGTGGCGGTGCTCGATGAAGTACTGTATCAGCTGCTTCAGGTTCAGCGTGCGCGGACGGCCGTGCACGAGAGCCACGTTGTTGACGCTGAATGCCGTCTGCAGCTGCGTCATCTTGTAGAGCTTGTTCAGCAGCACGTTTGCGTTGGCGTCGCGCTTCACGTCAATGACGATGCGCATGCCCTCGCGGTCGCTCTCGTCGTTGGCGTTTGCCACGCCGTCAATCTTCTTCTCGTTGGCAAGGTCTGCGATGTACTTTATCAGCTCGGCCTTGTTCACGCCGTAGGGTATCTCGGTGATGATGATCTTGTCGTGCGTCCCGCCCGTCTCGATCTCGGCACGTCCGCGCACGATGACGCGTCCGCGTCCTGTCGTGTATGCGTCCCTCACTCCGCCAAGTCCGTAGATGAAGCCTCCCGTCGGGAAGTCCGGTGCCTTGACGATGTCCATCAGTTCCTCTATGGTGATGTCGGGGTTGTCTATGTATGCCACGCAGGCGTCGACCACCTCGCGCAGGTTGTGTGTCGGCATGTTTGTCGCCATACCCACGGCGATGCCGCTCGATCCGTTGACCAGCAGGCTCGGTATGCGTGTGGGCAGCACGGTGGGCTCGTCCAGCTCGTTGTCGAAGTTCTTCTGCATGTCCACCGTGTCCTTGTCGATGTCCTGCATCATGTCTTCGCCGACCTTGCGCAGGCGGCACTCCGTATATCGCATGGCGGCAGGGCTGTCGCCGTCGATGCTGCCGAAGTTGCCGTGGCCGTCAATCAGCATGTAGCGCATCGCCCATGGCTGTGCCATGCGCACCAGTGCGCCGTAGACCGACGAGTCGCCGTGCGGGTGATACTTGCCCAGCACCTCGCCGACGACGCGGGCCGACTTCTTGTATGGTTTGTCCGATGTGTTGCCTATGCCCATCATGCCGAAGAGTATGCGGCGATGAACGGGCTTGAATCCGTCTCTGACATCGGGGAGGGCGCGTGCCACAATGACCGACATGGAGTAGTCTATGTACGACGACTTCATCTCCTCCTCAATGTTCACCTTAATTATCTTGTCCTGGTCTATCATTCGTAAGAATATGAGTTTTCGTGTGTCTGTTTCCACCGTCTGTGAAAAACCACGCTAAGGTACGGCCTTTTTTTCGTACAGCAAAAAATTCGCTCTTTTTTAAGCAAAATTACCGATTGGGTGCGACGGTGCGACGGTGCGACGCGCACACCGATTTTGCACAGGCTGTGGCGTGGTGCGCGTCGCACCGGCGCACCGCATCACTTGTCGGCGGGGAAGACGATGCCGAGCTGCCGCCGTATCTCGTCGATGACCTCCATGGCGCTGAGGGAGGTCTGCAGCGTGTTCACGTCCGACTCTCTCCTGCCCTGCTGCAGCAGGTCGAGGAAATGCGTCATCTCGTAGGTGTAGATGTCCCTGTCCAGCTCCACGCCCACGCTGACGCGCTCCTCCTCGGGGCCGCGTCCCGATGCTGCCACCGGCCGCGGGATGTAGGTGACATGGCGCATGATGTGGATGTCGTCCATGAGCAGGTTGCCCGCCTCGCCCTGTATCTCGCTCGGCATGTACGAGTTGGCAATCTTGCTGTACATGACCGTGGCGTTCATGCCCTGATAGTCGAAACTGACCACACCCTGTCCGTCGGCTCCCGTGGGGAGGATGACGCCGTCTGCCTTCAGCGACTGCGGCTTGCCGAAGAGGGCTATCATGGGGTAGACGGTGTAGATGCCGATGTCCATGACCGCCCCGTTGGAGAGCTCGGGACGAAAGGCATTGAGCACCGTACCCTGCTTCAGTGCGTCGTAGCGCGAGGAGTACTGGCAGTAGCTCGCCACGTAGCGGCGCACGGTGCCCACACGCGGCAGCTGGCGGCGCACGACCGCGAAGTTGGGGCTTAGCGTCGACACCATCGCCTCCATCAGCGTCACCCCGTTGCGGCGTGCGGCGGCAATCATCTGTCCTGCCTCGCGAGCGTTGCTTGCCAGCGGCTTCTCGCACAGCACGTGCAGCCCGTGCTCCATGCAGGTGATGCTCTGCCTGGCGTGGCAGCAGTTGGGGGAAGCCACATAGACGGCATCTATCAGTCCGCTGGCAGCCATCCGGTCTATCGAGGTGAAGCAGTGGCGTATGCCGTGGCTTGCGGCGAACGCGTGCGCCCGCTCTTCCGTGCGTGAGCAGACGGCTGCCGCCTCGAAGCGGGCGTCATGGCTTGCGCCCGCGAGCATCCACTCCACTATCTTGCCTGTGCCGACGATGCCGAACCTTGTCTTCCTGTTTTCCATATTGGGGGTATATGTACTTTCCTGTAGTGCGCTCTGCAAAGATACAACACGCAGCACCCGCTTTGCAATACCTCTTGGAAGAAAGTTTGGAGGTCGGGATTTTTGTGGTGTGCAACACGCACATCCACAGCGCGTTGCGCCTCAAAAAACTTTTTGTGCGGTGCGCACGCCGAGTGCGACGCGCACTCCGATTTTTGCACATCCTGCACGAAAACTCGCGGTGCGCGGTGCTTTCTGCTGTGTGACGCTGTGCTTTGCGATGCCGGAACCACGGAGACGGAACATGCTGCGCTGTGACTTGTGACGGCTTGCTGCACGATTGCATATCATTGCGGCTTTTATTCACTAAGCGTTACAGTTTGTTACAGTATCAGTTTTATTTT
>CAVERK010000108.1:0-8428 GCA_963618035.1 bacterium | reverse complement strand
AAGCCTGTCTTGTTATGCTACTTGTTTCCTGTTCACCAACATCTCATAGATCTCTTCCTTTGCGTCCCCACCGTGGTGGGAAAGCGGGTGCAAAAGTAGGGGGTTCACCGCAAACCGCCAAATATCCGCACAACTTTTTTGCAAAATATTTTTATCGGGGCAGAAAGACAGAGGGTTACGGGAATGGGCAGGAGGGGCGTTAGGGGCTTTATGGGCATTATAGGCTTTATAGGCATTGGGGGCGACGCTTGGGAATCCGTGCCTCTGTGGACGTTCAACCAGAGAACCTGTGGACGTACAGCCAGAGAACCTATGGACGTACAGCCAGGGAACCTGTGGATGTACAGCCAGGGAACCTATGGACGTACAGCCAGGGAACCTGTGGACGTACAGCCAGAGAACCTGTGGACGTACAGCCTCGGAGGCGCGGCATAAAAGTTTGTGAAATTCGGCACACCGTGCCGGCATTTCGGCATAAAGTGTCTACATTTGCCATAAGGTAGTCGCCCGAAAGGGAGGCATACGGACACATAGGAGAGGATAATATGGAATTCTTTACAGCAGACGAACGGCAGCTGCTCCTGTCGTCATATCACAGGCTGCTGCGCCTGACCGCCGGCACCGTCAGCAACGATGAGATACAGCGGCTGAAGGAGCTGATTGGCAAGGCCGTGGACGAGGGCAGACTGCATCGCGACATCTTCGGGCTGAACCCGCTGGTGAAGGATCTGCAGACCGCCATCATTGTGGCCGACGAGATCGGCATGAAGCGTGCGGGGATACTGGCCATAATGCTGCACGACCTCGCCGGCAGCGGCGTGACGACTGCTGCGGACATCGAGGCCGGCTTCGGCAAGGATGTGGCGGTGATCGTGCGCGGACTGATACGCATCCAGGAGCTGTACACCAAAAGCCCGACCATAGAGTCGGAGAACTTCCGCAAGCTGCTGCTGACCTTCGCCGAGGACATGCGCGTGATACTGATCATGATTGCCGACCGCGTGAACCTGATGCGGCAGATACGCGACGCGGCAAACGACGAGGCACGGCGACAGGTGGCAAACGAGGCGGCCTACCTCTATGCACCGCTGGCCCACAAGCTGGGACTGTACACACTGAAATCGGAGCTGGAGGACCTGTCGCTGAAGTACACCGAACATGATGTCTACTACCACATCAAGGACAAGCTGAACGAGACCAAGAAGAGCCGCGACGCATACATAGAACGCTTCACGGCACCATTGCAGACACAGTTGGAGGAGGCCGGACTGAAGTTCCACATCAAGGGACGAACCAAGTCCATACACTCCATCTACCAGAAGATGAAGAAGCAGAAGGTTCCGTTCGAGGGTGTCTACGACCTGTTTGCAATCCGCATCATCCTGGACTCCCCGCCCGACAAGGAGAAGCAGCAGTGCTGGCAGGCATACTCCATAGTGACGGACATGTACCAGCCCAACCCCAAGCGTCTGCGCGACTGGCTGTCGGTGCCGAAGAGCAACGGCTACGAGTCGCTGCACATCACCGTGATGGGTCCCGAAGGCCGGTGGGTGGAGGTGCAGATACGCACCGAGCGCATGGACGAGATTGCCGAGCGCGGACTGGCGGCACACTGGCGATACAAAGGTGTCAAGGGCGAGAGCGGCGTCGACGACTGGCTGACCGGTGTGCGTGAAGCACTGGAGGCTTCGGAGGACAATGACGGACGCGCCGCCATGGATCAGTTCAAGATGGACCTGTATGAGGACGAGGTCTTTGTATTCACGCCCAAGGGCGACCTGTACAAGCTGCCGCGCGGAGCCACGGTGCTGGACTTCGCCTTTGCCATCCATACCAAGTTGGGCAGCATCTGCACCGGCGGAAAGGTGAACGGCAAGAACGTGCCTATACGCCAGGTGCTGCACAGCGGCGACCAGGTGGAGGTGACCACATCGGCCTCACAGACACCCAAGCAAGGATGGCTGAAGTTTGTCGTCACATCGAAGGCAAAGACCAAAATCAAGCAGGCACTGAAGGAGAACGCCGCACGACAGCATGCCTTCGCCCGTGAGGAGCTGGAGCGGAAGCTGAAGAACCGCAAGATAGACTTGGACGAGGCGGTGATGATGCACCTTATCAAGCGGTTGGGGTTCAAGGTCATAACCGACTTCTATCAGAGCATCGCAGAGGGCACGCTCGACACGGGCTACATCATAGACCAATATGTGGAGCAGCAGCGGCGTGACAGCGATGCCGCAGCAGGCGAGACGCAGCCGCGCAGTGCCGACGGCTACAACCTGCAGCCGCAGGGCGACGAGAACGCCGAGAAGGAGGACGTGCTGGTCATCGACCAGAACCTCAAGGGCATACAGTATCAGTTGGCGAAGTGCTGCAACCCCATCTATGGCGACGACATCTTCGGCTTCGTGTCGGTGTCGGGCGGCATCAAGATACACCGCACCACCTGCCCCAACGCTCCGAGCATGCGCGAACGCTTCGGCTACCGCATAGTCAAGGCACGCTGGGCCGGCAAGTCGACAGGCACGGCCTACCCCATCACGCTCATGGTGGTGGGTAACGACGACATCGGAATCGTCACGAACCTGACATCGCTGATAAACAAGGAAGACGGCATATCACTGCGTAACATCAACATCGACGCGAACGACGGACTGTTCAGCGGCCGGCTGACGGTGATGGTCGGCGACACGGGCAAGCTCGATGCGCTGGTGAAGAAACTGCGTGCCGTCAAGGGAGTGAAGAGCATAACACGAATGTAGACAACACCATGAGACAGGAGGGAAACGATGAAGCATGATTTCAAGAAGCAGGTGCGCAGCTTCGGCTATGCGTGGAACGGGCTGAAGACCTGCATCGGGCAGGAACAGCACCTCGACTTCCATCTGCTGGCGGCGGTGACGGTGACGGTGTGCGGCTGGCTGCTCGGCATCAGCCGCATGGAGTGGATTGCCGTAATGCTGTGCATCGGCATGGTGATAGCCGCCGAGCTGTTCAACACGGCAGTGGAGACACTGACGGACTTGGTGTCGCCGGAGTGGAACGCACTGGCAGGCAAGGCAAAGGACATAGCCGCAGGTGCGGTGCTGGTGACAGCCATAACCGCAGCCGTGGTGGGGCTGATTGTCTTCACGCCATACGTGGCACGGCTGCTGGCTATTTCTTGACCGACCAGCCGAACTTGCCAATCTTGTCGCCCAACCCGTAGTATCCGCCATGCAGATAGACCAGCGGACGTGCGGCGGCGAGGTCGAACGCCCCTGTCGCAGGGTCGAGGTTCTGCTTGTCGGCACGCACGTTCACCACGTCGGCAATGAACATGTGGTGCGAGCCCAAAGCAAGAATCTCCTTGACGCGGCACTCGATGCTCAGCGGCGACTCCTCGATGAGCGGACACCGGACGACACTGCACTGCCCTGGCGTGAGGTTCATCTCGCTGAACTTGTTGTGGTCCCTGCCCGAACGTACGCCGCACCAGTCCGTGGCACGCGCAAGACGCTCGGTCGTCAGGTTGATGACAAACTCCATGTTGCGGCGTATGATGTCATAGGAGTGGCGTTCCGGACGCACCGAGATGTAGCACATCGGCGGGTTGGTACAGATGGTGCCGGTCCATGCCACAGTGAGTATGTTGTACTCGTCGGGCGTGCTGCCGCACGACACCAACACGGCGGGCAGCGGATAGATCAGCGTGCCAGGCTTCCAGTCTTCTTTCATAGGGATGCTCGTTTGTTGTTGCGCTGTGGCGTGCTACAGGATTGTGATGTCGCCACGCCTCTGTTCCTTGTCGCAGTAGTGGCACTTGATGGTGCACGTCTTCTTGTCTATCACGCTGAAGCGTGTACGCATCGGTTCGTTATTGGTGACGCACTTGGGATTAGAGCACTTCACGATGCCCACCAGCTCATCAGGCAGTTCGAGTTCTATCTTTTCGACAACCTCATAGTCGCGTATGATGTTGATGCGCACGTTCGGCGCAACCACGGCGATGCGGTTAATCTCGTCGGTAGAGAAGAACTTGTCCGCCACCTTTATAATACCCTTCTTGCCGAGCAGCCGGCTTTCGAGGTTGAATCCGATGGTGATGTTGTTGTCCATGTGCTCCAGCCCGAGCAGCGACACCACGGTGAAGAGCTTCTGGCTCGGTATGTGGTCAATCACGGTGCCGTTCTTCAGAGCGGCAACCTGTAGTTCTTGTTTGTTTACGCGTGACATATTGTGTGAATCCTTTTTCTTTCCTCTACTCTTATTTCTTCTCTGCACCCAGTCTTAGCGAGTCCGCCTTGACCTCGTCGAGCGTTATGCCCAGCACGTCGCACAGTATGGCCTGACGGGCATAGAGTCCGTTCCTTGCCTGCTGGAAGTAGTAGGCTTTGGGGTTGTCGTCGACATCATAGGCAATCTCGTTGACGCGCGGCAGCGGATGCAGTATGCGCAGGTTGGGCTTCGTGCCGTCGAGCATCGCGTTGTGGAGTATGTAGACGTTCTTCACACGCTCATACTCTTCAAGGTCTGTGAAACGCTCGCGCTGCACGCGGGTCATATACAGAATGTCGGCATCGGCAATGCTCTCCGCCGTGAAGTCGCGGTGCTCCACGTATCTGATGCCATGCTCGTCGCAGTACAGCTTGTACTCGTCGGGCATGCGCAGCTCGTCGGGTGCAATGAAGTGGAATGTCGGATTGAAATGGCGCATGGCCTGGATGAGGGAATGGACCGTGCGGCCGTACTTCAGGTCGCCCACGAGATAAATGTGGCGGTTCTCCAGCGTGCCTTGCGTCTTGTATATGGAGTACAGGTCGAGCATGGTCTGTGACGGGTGTTGGTGTGCTCCGTCGCCGGCATTGACCACCGGCACCTCCGTGACCTCACTGGCATAGCGTGCGGCACCCTCCAGATAGTGGCGCATCACGATGATGTCGGCATAGTTGCTCACCATCTTTATTGTGTCCTTCAGCGTCTCTCCCTTCGACGAGCTGGTGGCTTTCGGGTCACTGAACCCTATGACACGCGCTCCCAAGCGGTTTGCCGCCGTCTCAAAACTCAGCCTGGTGCGTGTCGACGGTTCGAAGAACAGCGTCGCAACGACCCTGCCGCCAAGAAGACGGCGGTTAGGATATGCCTCGAACTCCCTGGCCATGTCGAGCATATAGAGTATCTTCTCCTTGCTGTAGTCGGCAATGGTCACTAAACTTCTGTTTTCCATATAATCTTCAGGTTTTGTTGTTTTCGGAATGAAAGGTCTGTCTTTGTACGGTTACTCCTCCACGACCTGCAGCTGCATCACGAACGGAGCATCCTTTGTGCTTGCAGGCCACCGCCATGCAGACCAGCGGCACGGCAAGAAGAGATTTCAGTTTCATTATTCTGCTTTTTAAGTTGATATTCCATTTATAGCGGGATGTCCTCCCGTCATCGGATTACAAATGTATGGATTTTGCAATAAAAAAAGAGAACAAACCCATCCGTTTGTTCTCCATCCCATGTTCACGAGGTGCCTGGCGGATTCGAACCGCCGTAGACGGTTTTGCAGACCGTAGACTAAACCACTCATCCAAGGCACCATTATGTTTCTGCTCCAAGCACAGCACCGTTGCTGCTGAAAGCGGTTGCAAAGATAGACAAATATTTTTTAGCTGCAACACGAACCGTCAGTTTTTTTCTCCTTGTTTTCACAAGCGTCGCGCTTGCGGTCATACAGCCGCTTGATGTCGCACGGCGACGTGCAGTGCGCACAAATGCCGTCTCCCCCGCCTTTGTCACCCGACTTTCCGAAGATGCTCATCAGCATCTTCACAAGGCATAGCACTATGACTATGCCGACCACAATGTCCTGCCATCCCATAGCCTGTCTCCTCCTATAAGCGTTTTCTGCGAGAGGGTCATGCCAGAAGCATGCCTATCTGATATACCGAGGCCGATATTATCCACGCCAGCAATGTGGTGTAGCCTGCGGTGAAGAGTGCCCACTTCCACTGCCCCGTCTCTCCCTTTACGGCCGATATGGTGGCGATACACGGGAAGTACACCAGCACAAACAGCAGATAGCAGAAAGCCATCAGCGGTGTCACACCCTCCGCACGTATGGCATCTGCCAGTCCGCTCTCGGTGGCCTGTTCCGTATCCTCAACGCCCTCGGTATCGGCATACAGCACGCCCATTGTGCTTGCCACAAGCTCCTTGGCACCGGCTCCCGCCAGCAGACCGACATCGAGCTTCCAGTCGAAGCCGCACGGCCTGAACACAGGCTCAATGGCCTTGCCAATCTGTCCCAAGTAGGAGTTCTCCTGCTGCTCCGCCACCGTGTCGTAGCTGTCATGGTCAGGATAGTAGCCAAGGAACCATACGACAATCGACGCTACAAGGATTATGTGTCCCATCTTCCACAGATACTGGCGGCCTTTCTCCCATGTGTGGCGGAATATGGCCTTGGCTGTCGGACAGCGGTAAGGCGGCAGCTCCATCACAAACGGCATGTTGTCGTCCTTGACAAGAAACTCTGAGAATATGCGTGCCATGACTATGGAGAGGAAGATGCCGATGGCATAGAGCGACAGGACCACCAGTGCCTGATACTTGGCAAAGAACACGCCTGTTATAATAAGGTATATGGGCAGACGTGCGCTACAGCTCATCAGCGGCAGCACCAGCATTGTCACCAACCGGCTTCGGGGACTCTCGATGGTGCGCGTCGACATTATCGCCGGCACGTTGCATCCGAACCCCATGATCAGCGGAATGAACGACTTGCCGTGCAGCCCCATCCTGTGCATCAGCTTGTCCATGATGAAGGCGGCGCGGGCCATGTAGCCTGACTCCTCCATCAGCGAGATGAAGAAATAGAGTATCAGTATCTGCGGCAGGAACACAATGACGGCTCCCACGCCGCCCAGTATGCCCGACACGAGCATTGCCTTCAGCGGTCCGTCGGCCATGCGTGCCGATATGGCATCACCAATCCAGCCCACGCCGGCATCAATCCAGTCCATGGGATACTGCCCGAGCGCGAACGTGACCTCGAACATCACAAACAGCAGGACGAAGAACAAGGGAAATCCCACGTAGCGGTTCGTCACTATGGAGTCTATGGTCTTCGTCACTTGCCGCGTGTCTGTGCGTTGGGCATCGACGAAGGTCTCCTTCAGTGCTCCAGATATGAAGCCGTACTTGGCATCCATGATGGCGGTCTCACTGTCTTCGCCGACGGTCTTCTTTATGTCTTCGGCTTCGGCATCGCGCAGCTTCAGAATCTCTCTGCCGCCTGCCAGATTGCCTACTACCTTCTCTATGTCCTTGTCATTCTCGAGCAGCTTTATGGCGAGGAAGCGTGTGGAGAAGCGCGCGCGCAGGTCCTGGTTCTTCTTCAGCTCGCCCATCAGCACACTGATGCCTTTCTCCACATCGGCACCGTGGTTTATGTGTATGTGGCGCGAATGGTACACACGTCCGTCCTGGTCGCGCAGCTCGTTGCCCTCGTACATGCTGATGATGATGCGGAACAGACGGTCAAGCCCCTTGCCGCTGCGGCTCACGGTCGGAATCATCGGCACGCCAAGCAGCTCGCCCAACTTCATGTGGTCGAACTTGTTGCCGCTCGCCAACAGCTCATCATACATGTTCAGGGCGCACACCACGCGCAGGTTCATGTCGATGAGCTGCGTCGTCAGGTACAGGTTGCGCTCGATGTTCGACGAGTCTATCACGTTCAGTATTATGTCGGGCGTCTTCTCTACAATCTCCTTGCGCACATACAGCTCTTCGGGACTGTAGCACGACAGCGAGTACGTGCCAGGCAGGTCCACGAGGTTAATGTTATATCCCTCGAACTGGAAGTGTCCCACCTTGGCATCCACGGTCACTCCGCTGTAGTTGCCGACATGCTCGTGGGCACCCGACGCAATGTTGAAGAGCGAGGTCTTGCCGCAGTTGGGATTGCCGACAAGAGCCACGTTTATGGTCTTGCGCACGTTCAGGGCCAGACGGCTCAGCTCCTCATCGTCGATGTCCGGAGTTTCGTCAGCCACCGGCGCGTCAGACTGCTGCGGAGCTGTCTGCTGTGCCTCACGCTTCTCGTGCTCCAGCCGTTCGGCCTCGCCCATGGTCATCACCTCTATCAGCGATGCCTCCTCGCGTCTCAGGGAGATCTCGTAGCCCATTATGCGATACTTCACAGGGTCGTTGAGCGGTGCTGCCAACATCACCTCCACCTTCTTGCCCCTTATGAATCCCATCTCCACAATGCGCTTGCGGAAGCCGCCGTGTCCCAGCACCTTCACCACCACAGCCTTGTCACCAGTCTTAAGTTCAGATAGTCTCATGTGTCCTGTATCCCTTGCGTCATCACTATTCGTTACCGGACGCAAAGGTAAGCCTTAGTTTCCCACAGCACAAGGAATTTAGAATCATTTCAGTGCGCCGCGCACCCCGAGGA
>CAVERK010000107.1:0-8432 GCA_963618035.1 bacterium | reverse complement strand
GAAGAAGCCTACAGCAGCTTGTACACCGTATGTCATCCTTACATCAAGGTGGCTATAGTGGCGGGGTTCCACCTCTTCCCATCCCGAACAGAGAAGTTAAGCCCGCCCGCGCCGATGGTACTGCCCGCAAGGTGGGAGAGTAGGTAGCCGCCGTTTTCAAGAAGAGGCCTGTCCTTCGCTGAGCTATGGAAGCTCATGCAGGGGCAGGCTTCTTTTTTATGGGCATTATGGGCAGGATAGGCTCTATGGACATTATTATATAGTCAGCAGAAGTGTTATTTTTATTAAAATTTGTCATTAAAGAGCGATTTTTGCTTTGGGTTTGTGTGCCTGTGAATTTATTATTACTAACTTTAGACCCGAAAGCAGCTCACCGCTGTCATAACCGAATCTAATAAATTAATATAACTTCTGCTTAATAATGGAAAATAGAATTCAAGAGCTGACTGATAAAATCTATCACGAGGGTGTGGAGAAAGGCAATGTCGAAGCTCAGAAGATTGTATCTAAGGCCAAGGAAGATGCAAAACGGATAGTGGAAGAAGCTCAGGCGCAGGCCGACACAATCATCGCCGAAGCCAAGAAGTCCGCAAACGAACTGAGCGAGAATGCCAAGTCGGAACTGAAACTTTTTGCCGGACAGTCGGTGAACGCCCTCAAGTCCGAAATAGCCACGCTCATCACGGACAAGATCGTGAGTGCAGATGTCAAGGATTTTACCAACAACAAGGACTACCTCAATTCATTCATCCTTTCGCTGGCAAAGCAGTGGTCGGCGACAGAACCCATCACCATCTCCACAGGGAATGCCGAAGGTCTGAAGAAGTTCTTCGCTGCGCAGGCAAAGGACTTGTTGGACAAGGGGGTGAAGATAGAGCAGGTCAATGGCATGAAGACACCCGTCTCCATATCGCCGGCCGACGGCTCGTATAAGGTGGACTTTGGCGAGGAGGAGTTTGAGAACTACCTGAAAGACTTCCTCCGTCCCCAGCTGGTTGATCTGTTGTTCAAATAAAGAGCCTCTCTTATGAGTCAGTATTATTACTTGGTGACAGGACTTCCGGAGCTTACTTTGGAAGACAACAAGTTGAATCATACCGTTGCTGACTTCAAGACGGAGTTCTATCCTTTATTGTCCGGCTCTGACAAGAGACTGGTCGACCTCTTCTATCTGCAATATGACAACCGCAATCTGCTTCGCCTCTTGAAGGACAACGCCGCTGCCACAGACCCACGTGGTATGTTCAAGTCGGAATGTTTCCTGGACGTAATCAGACAGTACAAGGAAGACGACGGTGTCATTTCAGTCACCCACGGCTTGCCCAAGTATATGGTTGCGTTCATCGTGGACTATTTCAAGCAGAAAGAAGGCGACGCGACCGTCGATGAGGTCGCACTTGAGGATAAGTTGTCGGCATTGTACTATTCTCATGCCATGAAATGTGGGAACGGGTTCGTGTCGTCATGGTTTGAATTCAACCTGAACGTGAAGAATATACTTTCTGCCATCAATGCCAGGAAGTTCAAGATAGAGGTCCCGCCGGTCATTGTCGGCGACACGCCCGTGTGCGAAGCCCTCAGGACGTCAAATGCAAGAGACTTCGGCCTCGCCGGAGAGCTTGACTATCTTGACGATGTGCTGAAGATAGGGGAGACGCACAACCTCATTGAGCGTGAGAAAAAGGTCGACCAGCTAAAATGGAAATGGATGGAAGACAAGACATTCTTCGAATACTTCTCCATAGAGCGTCTGTATGTATTCCTCCTTCAGGTAGAGCTGGTGGAACGCTGGCTGTCTCTCGACAAGGACAAGGGCAACAGGATGTTCCGCGACATCATCGCCTCGTTCAAGAATGATGTGAAAGTCCCCGATGAAATCTGATTAAAAATAAAAATAGTATCAAATATCTATATGGCAACAAAAGGAACTGTTAGTGGAGTAATATCCAACATGGTGACCCTCAATGTCGACGGCTCCGTGGCGCAGAACGAAATCTGCTACATCACGACAGGTGGCGACAGGCTGATGGCCGAGGTTATTAAGGTGGTGGGTTCTCAGGCTTATGTCCAGGTGTTCGAGAGCACCCGTGGCCTTAAGGTCGGTGCCGAGGCAGAGTTCACCGGCCACATGCTTGAGGTGACGCTCGGACCTGGAATGCTTTCCAAGAACTACGATGGTCTGCAGAACGACTTGGACAAGATGGAGGGCGTATTCTTGAAGCGCGGACAGTACACCTATCCGCTTGACAAGGAGAAGAAATGGCACTTCGTGCCTATCGTGAAGGCTGGCGACAAGGTCAGGGCTTCCCACTGGTTAGGCCAGGTCGAGGAGAACCACCAGCCGCTGAAGATTATGGCTCCGTTCGGTCTTGAGGGAGAATGTACCGTCAAGTCCGTAGCCCCCGAGGGCGACTACACCATCGAAGACACCGTGGCTGTGCTCTCCGATGCCGACGGCAATGACATCAGCGTGAACATGATTCAGAAGTGGCCTGTCAAGGTCGCCATGACCAACTATATGGAGAAACCCCGCCCGTTCCGCCTGCTCGAGACCGGTGTCCGTGTCATCGACACGCTCGACCCCATCACTGAGGGCGGCACCGGATTCATCCCAGGACCTTTCGGAACAGGCAAGACAGTGCTGCAGCACGCCATCTCCAAGCAGGCCGAGGCAGACATCGTGATCATCGCTGCCTGCGGTGAACGTGCCAACGAGGTCGTGGAGATCTTCACCGAGTTCCCCGAGCTGATAGACCCCCACACCGGCCGCCGCCTCATGGAGCGTACCATCATCATTGCCAACACGTCAAACATGCCCGTGGCGGCTCGCGAAGCCTCCGTCTATACTGCCATGACCCTTGGCGAATACTATCGCAGCATGGGTCTCAAGGTTCTGCTCATGGCAGACTCCACCTCACGCTGGGCGCAGGCTCTGCGCGAGATGTCAAACCGTATGGAGGAGCTCCCTGGTCCCGACGCATTCCCCATGGATCTGTCGTCCATCATCTCCAACTTCTACGGCCGTGCGGGCTATGTCCGCCTCTACAACGGCAACACCGGCTCCATCACCTTCATCGGCACCGTGTCGCCTGCCGGCGGTAACCTCAAGGAGCCTGTCACCGAGAACACCAAGAAGGTGGCACGCTGCTTCTACGCTCTGGAGCAGGATCGTGCCGACAGGAAACGCTATCCGGCTGTCAACCCCATAGACTCCTATTCCAAGTACGTCGAATATCCCGAGTTCCAGGAATACATATCGCAGCGCATCGACAAGACGTGGCTCGACAAGGTCAACGAGCTGAAGACACGCCTGCAGCGTGGCAAGGAAATCTCCGAGCAGATCAACATCCTCGGCGACGACGGTGTGCCTGTGGACTATCATGTAACGTTCTGGAAGTCCGAGCTTATCGACTTCGTCGTGCTCCAGCAGGATGCCTTCGACGAGGTGGATGCCGTCACCCCTCTCGACCGTCAGGAAGAGATCATGAACCTCGTCATCGGCATCTGCCACACCCGCTTCAACTTCGACAACTTCAACGACGTGATGGACTACTTCAAGAAGTTGATCAACCTCGGCAAGCAGATGAACTATGCGCCCTACAAGTCGGAGAAGTACAACGACTTCAAGAGCCAGATTGAGGCGATGGTGAAGGAACGTGCCGCTGAATAACACAGAGTTAACGAATAAACACACATATATAGAAAGATGTCAACCAAAGCATTTCAAAAGATATACACCAAGGTCACTCAGATCACCAAGGCCACGCTTTCGCTCAAAGCCACCGGCGTTGGCAACGACGAGCTCGCCAAGGTGAACGGCAAGCTCGCCCAGGTGGTGAAGATTGCCGGAGATGAAGTCACGTTGCAGGTCTTCGAGGGTACGCAGGGCATTCCCACCGATGCCGAGGTCGTGTTTCTCGGCAAGGCTCCAACCCTGAAGGTCAGCGACCAGCTGGCAGGCCGTTTCTTCAATGCCTTCGGCGACCCCATCGACGGCGGTCCCGAGATCGAAGGCGAGGAGGTGGAGATTGGCGGACCATCCGTGAACCCCGTGCGCCGCAAGCAGCCGTCGGAGCTTATTGCCACCGGCATCGCGGGCATCGACCTCAACAATACGCTCGTGTCCGGACAGAAGATACCGTTCTTCGCCGACCCCGACCAGCCGTTCAACCAGGTCATGGCACTCGTGGCCATGCGTGCCAAGGCGGACAAGATTATCCTTGGCGGTATGGGTATGACCAACGACGACTACCTCTTCTTCAAGAACGTCTTCTCCAATGCCGGTGCTCTCGGCCGCATCATCAGCTTCATGAACACCACCGAAGACCCTCCCATCGAGCGTCTGCTGGTGCCTGACATGGCACTCACCGCTGCCGAGTACTTCGCCGTCCGCAACAACGAGAACGTGCTGGTGCTGCTCACCGACATGACATCCTACTCCGATGCGCTCGCCATCGTGTCCAACCGCATGGACCAGATTCCCTCAAAGGACTCCATGCCTGGCTCGCTCTATTCGGACCTGGCGAAGATCTACGAGAAGGCCGTGCAGTTCCCTGCCGGCGGCTCCATAACCATCATCGCTGTCACCACGCTCTCGGGCGGCGACATCACGCATGCCGTGCCCGACAACACCGGCTACATCACCGAGGGACAGCTCTTCCTGCGTCGCGACAGCGACATCGGCAAGGTCATCGTCGATCCTTTCCGCTCACTGTCGCGTCTGAAGCAGAACGTCGTCGGCAAGAAGACGCGCAAGGATCATCCGCAGGTCATGAACGCCGCCGTCCGTCTGTATGCCGATGCCGCCAATGCCAAGACGAAGCAAGAGAACGGCTTCGACCTCACCGACTACGACGAGCGCACGCTTGCCTTCGCCAAGGACTATTCGGACAGGCTTCTTGCCATTGATGTCAACCTCGACACCACCGAGATGCTCGACGTGGCATGGCAGCTCTTCGGCAAGTATTTCCGACCCGAGGAGGTCAACATCAAGAAGGAGTTTGTGGACCAGCACTGGCCTAAAGAGAAATAACAGACAACATTTTTTCATACACACACCGTGGCTATTAAGTTTCAATACAATAAGACCTCACTCCAGCAGCTTGAGAAGCAGCTCAAGGTGCGCGAGCGCACTCTGCCCATCATCAAGAACAAGGAGAGTGCCCTGCGCATGGAGGTGAAGCGTTGCAAGGACGAAGCCGTGCAGCTGGAAGAGGCTCTTGAAAACGGGATACAGTCCTACGAAGCCATGTTTGCCCTATGGAGTGAGTTCGATGCCTCGCTGATACGTATCGGCGACGTGCGCATGTCCGTCCGCAAGATTGCCGGCGTGCGCGTGCCGCAGCTCGACGAGATAGACTTCTCGTTGGCGCGGTTCAGCCTGTTCAACTCGCCGGAGTGGTATCTTGAAGGCACGGAACTCCTGAAGGCATTGGCCCATACCGCCATCGAGCGCGAGTTTGTGGATGCCAAGCTCAGCCTGTTGGAGCATGCCAGGAAGAAGACCACGCAGAAGGTCAACCTCTTCGAGAAGGTGCAGATCCCAGGCTATAACGATGCCATCAGGAAGATCAAGAGATTTATGGAAGACGAGGAGAACCTCTCCAAGTCATCCCAGAAGATAATGAAGGCTCATCAGGAGCAGAGAAAGGAGGTCGTGGCATGATCACCAAGATGAAGAAACTCACGTTCCTGATCTATCACCGCGACTACGAGACCTTCCTTGCCCGCATCCGCGAGCTGGGAGTCATCCATGTGCAGGAGCGGCAGCAGGGACAGATGGACGCAGGATTGCAGGACGCCCTCAAGCAGCGTGCCGTCTACAAGGAGGTCATGAAGACCATGTCGTTCAAGATGAAGACACCTGCCGATCCAGCTGTCCGCAGTGGAGTGTCTGCCGACGACCTGCTTCAGCAGTACGATACTCTGAATGGTAACATCCAGAGCCTCGCCCAGCAGCTCCCCGTCATCGACAAGGAGATTGCCGACATCCGGCCGTGGGGCGATTTCGACTGGTCGTCCGTGCAGCGTCTCTCCGATGCCGGCTACAACATCAGGTTCTATTCGTGCACCGAGCGTGAGTTCAATCCCCAGTGGAGCGAGGACCACGACATTGTCGTCATTCAGAAGTCGGCGAGCCACATCGGTTTCGTCACCGTCTCCCACGACGATGTCAGTCTCGGCATCGAGCCTCTGAAGCTGCCTTCGGAGAGCCTCTCGCAGCTCTGCGCCCGTCGCGAGCAGACCGTTGCCGCCATTGCTGCCGCCAAGGATGAACTGGCGCAGTTCTGTGTCGCCAACTACAACACCCTGGCACATCTCGACAATGAACTGTCTGCCGACATAGACCTCATGAAGGTGCGTCTCGACGGAGAGCCGCAGGCCGAAGGCGCGGTCATCCTCATGGAGGGCTGGATACCTGTCGATGCCGAAGCCGCCGTGCGCAGTTACCTCGACCAGAGCAGTGTCTTCTATGAGATCCGCGATGCCGTGCGTGGCGACAATCCGCCCATCAAGCTCAAGAACAACTGGTGGACAAGCCTCTACGAGCGGCTCACTGCCATGTATGGCATGCCCGACTACAATGAGTTCGACCCCACGCCGCTCATCGCGCCGTTCTTCTCGTTGTTCTTCGCGTTCTGTCTCGGCGATGCCGGCTATGGCATAGTCTACATCATACTGGGCATAATCCTCAAGAAGAAGATGCCCTCCATGCGTGGCATTGCCAACCTCATCATCTCGCTTGGGCTGTTCACCGCCATCTTCGGGTCGGTGCTCGGCGCATTCTTCGGGGTCAGCCTCTACGATGCCGCGTGGGTACCTGCCGGTCTCAAGGAGTTCATGGTCTCCGGCAAGATACCAGGAACCACCTACGACAAGCAGATGGTTCTCGCCCTCGGCATCGGCGTGGTCCATACCGTCGTCGCCATGCTCGTCAAGGCACTGGTCGCCACCACGCGCTATGGCTTCAAGAACGCACTTGGCGAGTGGGGCTGGTTCCTCGTCGTCAGCACGTTCCCCATCATCGGCACGGTCATGTTCCTCCAGATTCTGCCCGAGGACATATCCACGTGGACGTTCATCATCGTCGGCGGCATAGCGGCGATAGGCATATACCTGCTCAACAACATTCACCGCAACGTGTTCATCAACATCGGTGCAGGCGTGTGGGACACCTACAACATGGCCACAGGACTTATGGGCGACATCCTCTCCTATATGCGTCTGTATGCGCTCGGACTTGCCGGAGGCATGCTCGGCAGCGTGTTCAACCAGCTTGCCTTCATGGTGCAGGAGTCTGCCGGTGGAGTCCCAGGATGGGCAGTCTGCTGCCTCATCCTTGTCTTCGGACACACATTCAACATCGCCATGTCCAGCATCAGTGCCTTCGTCCATCCTCTGCGTCTCAACTTCGTGGAGTATTTCAAGAACTCGGGCTACGAGGGCACGGGCACGATGTACCGCCCGTTTGGCAACAAGACAATCAGTTAACTCTAAGTATAATAAACAAGAAAACAACAAAATCAATAAAAATCAATCACTATGGACATCAACGTACTTTTAGGTTACATCGGACTGGGACTCATGCTTGCCCTCTCCGGAGTAGGTAGTTGCTACGGCACTACAATCGCAGGCAACGCTGCGGAAGCAGCCTTGAAGAAAGACCCTTCAAAGTCTGCAAGTTACATGATCCTTTCTGCACTCCCCTCCACACAGGGTCTCTACGGCTTCGTGGCATTCATCATGTCCATCAGCCGTGACTTTGCGCAGGACGGACTGCTCATGCTCGGCATCGGTGCCGCTTTCGGTGCTGTCTGCCTCGTATCTGCCATCCGTCAGGGACAGCTCGCAGCCAACGGTATCAACGGCATCTCCCAGGGACACGATGTCATGGTCAACACCATGATCTACTGCGCCCTGCCCGAGTTCTACGCCATCCTTGCACTGATTGCAGTCCTCATGGTGTAATTCCCCTGTTCAGCCGATTAAAAAAAAGGAGTGCGTGCCCTTGGTACGCACTCCTTTTTTAATGGTACGCTCGGCATGAGCATTGTCTAACGGGTGCAAGTCCCGAGTAAGCCCTAATAGCGGGAATTACATAGCCAAGAGCAAGGGTGTTCACCGCGAGGTGAAATTTTCTACTGACCCGAAATCATAGCTGCAACACGCTGATAATCAACGCTTCCATGGATGACCATTCACAGCTCTGTGAATGGTCATCCACAGCTCTGTGGTTGAACGTTCATAGATGCTGTGGTTGAACGTTCATAGATGCTATGGTTGAACGTTCATAGATGCTATGGTTGAACGTTCATAGAGATGCTGATTTTCAGCGTGTTACAACGATGCCCATCGTTGGGGTACAAGGATGCCCATTCTTAGGTCCTTTAAATGGGCATCCTTAGGTGCTATGAATGCCCATCCTTAGACCC
>CAVERK010000106.1:0-8873 GCA_963618035.1 bacterium | reverse complement strand
GCATTTATGCGACGAAGTAAGTACTACTTCAATGGCAAAGTAAGTAGTACTGACTCTGCCAAGTAAGTAGTACTTCAATGGCAAGGTAAGTAGTACTGACTTGTCCCTGAAAAATGCGGATTATTGGGAGTGGCGGGCACGTTCCTCGCGGTTTGGGGCGTGCCGTGTGTCCGTCAGCCCCTGCGTCCCTTGCGGGGAGTGCCCTGCTGCGTCCTGGACTTGCCGTGCGAACCTTTGGACCGTCCCTGACCGCGACGGCCGCCGTTGCTGCGCTTTGACGTGCTGTATTCGGGTGCCTGTCCGAGGTTGTCGGGCACGGGAATCTTGTAGACCTCACGTCCGATGAACTGCTCGATCTTGCGGAAGTCGCCCTGCTCGGTCTCGCTGACGAAGGTGATGGCGAGTCCCTCACTGTTGGCACGCGCCGTCCGCCCTACGCGGTGGACGTAGTCTTCGGGGTCACGGGGCACGTCGTAGTTGATCACGACACGTATGCCGTCGACATCGATGCCGCGCGAGAGTATGTCCGTAGCCACCAGTATGTCCACCTTACGGGCCTTGAACCGCAGCATCACGTCGTCGCGCTGTGCCTGGTCGAGGTCGGAGTGCATCTCGTCGACATTCAGGTTCATACGTTTCAGTGCGCGTGTAATCTCCTTGACCTTCAGCTTCTTCGAGGCGAAGATGATGACGCGCTCGGGCTGTATGTCGTTGAACAGGCTGCGGATGATGCCCAGCTTCTGCGTCTCGTAGCAGACGTATGCGCTTTGTATAATCTTGTCGGCAGGTTTCGAAACCGCAATCTTCACCTCCACAGGGTCGTGGAGAATGGTCTCTGCCAGCTGCTGTATTTTGGGCGGCATTGTGGCGGAGAACATTATGGTCTGCCTCTCCTTTGGCAGGAAGGACGCTATCTGCATGATGTCCTCATAGAAGCCCATGTCAAGCATGCGGTCTGCCTCGTCGAGTATGAAGTAGCTCACCTTTGACAGGTCGACGTAGCCAAGGCTGAGGTGGGAGATCAGGCGGCCTGGCGTGGCTATGACGACATCGGCACCCATGGTCAGACCCCGCTTCTGCTGTGCGAACATGATGCCGTCGTTGCCGCCGTAGATGGCGAGGCTGCTGGCATCGATGAAGTAGGAAAAGCCCTCCATCTGTTGGTCTATCTGCTGTGCCAGCTCACGTGTGGGAGCCATTATGACGCAGTTTATCGAGTCCTTGGGCAGGTCGCCGTCGGCCAGGCGGTTGAGCACCGGCAGCAGGTAGGCCGCCGTCTTGCCGGTTCCCGTCTGTGCCACGCCTATGACATCACGGCCTTCGAGAATCGGCGGGATTGACTTCTCTTGTATGGGGGTACACTCCTCGAAGTGCATCGCATCAATAGCATCGAGGACGCTGTCGTCCAAATCCAGATCTGAAAAATACATCTTTCTACCTCTATATATAATATGTGTGTGCGTGGGCGGCCTTCAGCGGAAAGCCGCGCAAAAGTACAGATTATGTGGCGAAAATCCTAACGGGGCAACCAAATCGGCCTAATCGGGATAAAATGCGCATCAGTATAGCTTGACATTTATTAAAAACATTTATCTTTGCAATACACGCTGACTTGTCGACTGCGGTCGGGGCGTCTCGGGATGCAACGGCTGTGACGGCTCGCTGTCGGTGTGGCAACAGACATAACGTAAGTTGAAAATTTCAAGGTGCAGAATGCAAGATTTCGCAGCTTGCTGCGATTATATACATGTGCAGCCGGACTGTGTAAATAAAGGTATAACAGAATGACATGGACAATGAAAAGAAACGGGGGGGGGGTAATGTACGTGTCCCAATCGCATAATCAGATGATAACAGGATTGGTGATGGCGGTTGACGTGGTCTTGTGCTGCATCATCTACATCGTCGTCCTGCTCAGTCAGGGTGACCCCGGCCAGATGTGGATTCTGCCGGGCGCAAAGTCGTCGCTGGCTATTCTCGGCGTTGTCTATGCGTTTGTGGTGTGGCGTGGCGGAACGGTCCTGAACCTGCGCAATGCCAGCCGCTGGCAGATACTCTACCTTGTGCTGAAGAACGTGGTGACGACTGCCGTCATCTGCACCGTGTTGCTCTATGTCTGCCACATCGGTGTCATGTCGTGGCGGGCCAGGGTCTTGATGTATGCGCTTGTACTTGCCGTGTGCTCCGGATTCCGCCTGCTGATGTTCGTGCTCGTGCGCTACTACCGTCTTCGCCCTGGCAATTACGATGAGGTCGTGCTCATTGGCGAGGGCGACAACGTCACGCTCCTGTACCGTGAGATGGCAAACAATCCGCAGTGGGGCTACAAGGTGACGGGCTACTTTGCCGGAACCCGCAGCTCCGATATGGACAAGAGCGGATGCCGGTATCTTGGCGGCACGGACGGGGTTATTGATTTCCTGAAGACACACACGAACGTGAGTGCGGTGTTCTGCTCTACAGGGGCAGGCACGGAAGCGTCGGTCAAGCCGCTGGTGCGCCATTGCGTGAACAATATGGTGACGTTCTACAGTCTGCCGTCGCTGGGTGGCAGCGTCAGCAACCGCTTGTATTTCACGACCATCGGAAACGTGCCTGTGCTGACCATCTACGACAGTCCGCTGACCAACCCGTGGAGACGCTTGGCAAAGCGTACTTTCGACATTGTCTTCTCGTTGCTGTTCCTCTGCACCCTGTTCCTCCCGATTACCCTCATTGTGACCTTGATAACCAAGTTTACCATGCCTGGACCAGTGTTCTTCTGGCAGAAACGGAACGGACTGAACGGACGGACATTCTACTGCCTGAAGTTCCGCAGCATGAAGGTCAACAATCAGGCAGACGTGTTGCAGGCTACGGAGGACGACCCCCGCATAACCAAGTGGGGCAGGTTCATGAGACACACCAATATCGACGAGCTGCCGCAGTTCATCAATGTCCTGATTGGAGACATGAGTGTCGTCGGCCCGCGTCCGCACATGCAGAGACAGACGGTGATGTATTCAAAGCTCATAGAGCAGTATATGCTGCGCCACATGGTAAAGCCTGGCATAACGGGATGGAGCCAGGTCAACGGCTTCCGTGGAGAGACCACCGAATTGTCACAGATGGAAGGCAGGGTGAAGCACGACATCTGGTACATTGAGAACTGGAGCTTCGGCCTCGACCTGTTCATCATATACAAAACCATCATCACTACCATCAAGGGCGACAAGAAAGCCTATTGAGGACAGAGGCCTTTTGTCCTGTGCCTGATTTGCGCTACCTTTGTGCGCGAAAAATCCAGAAAGGCATTGCAATGATAGGGACAATAGTGAACACAGGCACAATCATCATAGGCTCGATAGCCGGTGCCGTGCTGAACCGTGGCATCAAGGAGAAATACAGGGATGTGCTGTACACGGGACTGGGACTGGCGAGCCTTGCCATAGGACTCAATGCCACCATCAGCAACTTCTCGAAGAGCGAATATCCGGTGCTCTTCATCGTCTCGATAGCTTTGGGCGGTGTCATAGGCACTGCTCTTGACATTGACGGACGCTTTCACCGTCTTGTCGACCGCTTCGGCCACAGCAAGTCCGGCGGCGATGGCAAGGGCGGGAACAACCTGGCGCAGGGACTCTCGCTGTCCATCCTGCTGTATTGCATCGGACCGCTGTCGATGCTCGGTCCCGTGATTAGTGCGCTCAACGGCGACAATACGTTCCTCTTCACCAATGCCACGCTCGACCTCGTGTCGTCGGCTGTATTCGCCTCGACCTACGGCATCGGTGTCATTGCCGCCGCTGCCGTGCTGTTCTGCTGGCAGGGAGCGTTCTATCTCGTGGCATCCATATCTGCCGATGCCGTCAGCGACGCACTCATGGCAGAGCTGCTCATCGTGGGCGGTCTCATGATTGTGGCCTCGGGACTGTCGTTGCTGAAACTCAAGGACTGCAAGACACTCAATATGCTTCCGGCACTGCTTGTGCCCATAGTGTGGTTTGCGGCGAAATCGTTGTTTTGATTATAAGAACGTATGGACACAGACAAGATACTTTCCAGACTTGGCATCAGCGAGCTGAATGCTATGCAGCGTGCAGCCGTCGATGCCTTCAAGATAGACAAGGACATGGTGCTGCTGTCGCCCACGGGGACGGGCAAGACACTGGCATTCCTGCTGCCGCTTGCCGACGCGCTCGATGCTTCGAGTGATGACGTACAGGCTGTCGTGCTGGTGCCGTCGCGCGAGCTGGCCCTGCAGATAGAGACCGTATTCAAGAGTATGGGCACGCCGTTGCGTGCCATGAGCTGCTACGGCGGTCGTCCGGCTATGGACGAGCACCGTGTCATGACGGGCAACCGGCCGCAGGTCATCATCGGCACACCAGGACGCATGAATGACCACCTGCGCAAGCACAACTTCGATGCCGCGACTGTCCGCACGCTGGTGATAGACGAGTTCGACAAGTGTCTGGAGCTGGGGTTTGAAGATGAGATGTCTGCCGTGATAAGCCAGTTGCCGAGTGTGAGGAAGCGCGTGCTTACGTCTGCCACCGATGCAGTGCAGATACCGCAGTTCGTGGGACTTAGCGGCAACGCCGACGGCAGGCGTGCCGGCAAGGATGGCGTGGTGAAGCTGGACTTCCGCCAGATGGTGGAGAGCAGGGAACGCCTGACGCTGAACGTCGTCAAGTCGCCGGAGAAGGACAAGCTGAACACGCTGCTGCAACTGCTGTGCACGCTGGGCAGTGCGCCCACGATGGTGTTTGTCAACTACCGCGAGAGCGTGGAGCGCGTCACCGGCTTCCTGCAGGCAAACCGTTTCCCGTGCGACATGTTCCACGGCGGCATGGAGCAGGACGACCGCGAACGCTCGCTCTACAAGTTCCGCAACGCCTCGTGTCCGGTGCTCGTGTCGACCGACCTGGCATCGCGCGGACTCGACATTCCCGTCGTCGAGAACATCGTGCACTATCACCTGCCCGTCAATGAAGAAGCCTTCACCCACCGCAACGGACGCACGGCACGCTGGGATGCCAAAGGCTCGGTGTTCATGCTTCTCGGTCCCGAGGAGCAGCTGCCGGAATACGTGGACCGGCAGGACACCGTGGAATATCCGCTGCCCGAAGACACGCCGAAGCCGCCAAGACCCGAATGGAGCACCATCTATATAGGCCGCGGCAAGAAGGACAAGCTCAACAAGGTGGACATCGTGGGCTTCCTCTACAAGAAAGGCGGTCTTGAGCGCAGCGACCTGGGGGCTGTCGACGTGAAAGACCGCTACGCCTTCGCCGCCGTCCGGCGTGCCAAAATGAAACAGCTTATGACGCTGGTCAGCCATGAGAAAATCAAGGGGATGCGCACTTTGATAGAGGAAGCCAAATAAAGGCATCCTCTTTTTGTTTGTACATATATTTATATCTAACTTAGCAACCTCTAAAAAGACTTGGATGTTTAATCAAACACACTCTTACTTATGAAGAAGTATAACTTTAATGCCGGTCCCTCCATCTTGCCGCGTGAGGTGATCGAGGCAACAGCCAAACAGATTTTGGATTTCAACGGTTCAGGTTTGTCACTGATGGAGATCAGCCATCGTGCGAAAGATTTCCAGCCCGTGGTCGACGAAGCGGTAGCTCTGATAAAGGAAATCCTCGACTTGCCTGAAGGATATTCCGTCCTGTTCCTCGGCGGCGGCGCAAGCCTGGAGTTCTGCATGGTGCCCTACAACTTCCTCGAGAAGAAGGCAGCCTATCTGAACACCGGTGTCTGGGCAAAGAAGGCCATGAAGGAAGCCAAGCTCATCGGCGAAACGGTAGAGGTGGCTTCGTCTGCCGATGCCAACTATACGTACATCCCCAAGGGCTGGACCTGTCCTGCCGATGCCGACTATCTGCACATAACAACCAACAACACCATCTACGGCACGGAGATCCGTCGTGACCTTGACGTGCCTGTGCCGATGATTGCCGACATGTCGTCGGACATCTTCAGCCGCCCCATCGATGCCAGCAAGTATGAGTGCATCTATGCCGGTGCACAGAAGAACCTGGCCATGGCGGGTGTCACGCTCGTCATCGTCAAGGACAGTGCGTTGGGACACGTCAGCCGTCAGATACCGACGATGCTCGACTACCGTACGCACGTGGAGAAAGGCTCGATGTTCAACACTCCGCCGGTCGTTCCGATATATTCCGCACTGGAGACGCTGCGCTGGATCAAGAAGAACGGCGGTGTGGCGGAGATGGACCGCCGCGCCAAGGAGCGTGCCGAACTGCTCTATGCCGAGATCGACCGCAACAAGCTGTTCCGTGGCACCGTCGTGCCCGAAGACCGTTCGCTCATGAACATCTGCTTCGTCATGGCCGAGGAGTACAGTGACCTTGAGAAGGAGTTCCTCGACTTTGCCACGTCAAAGGGCATGGTCGGCATAAAGGGACACCGCTCGGTGGGCGGATTCCGCGCTTCGTGCTACAACGCGCAGCCTCTTGAGGGCGTCAAGGCACTGGTTGAGTGCATGCAGGAATTCGAACGCAAACACTAAAAGCACACACGGACATGAAGATACTTATTGCTACAGAGAAGCCGTTTGCCCCTGTCGCGGTGGACGGCATCAGGAAAGAGGTTGAGGCTGCCGGCTACGGACTGGCACTGCTCGAGAAATACACTGCCAAGCAGCAGTTGCTTGATGCTGTGAAGGATGCCGACGCACTGATAATACGCAGCGACGTGATTGATGCCGAGGTGCTCGATGCAGCCAGGCAGCTCAAGATTGTGGTGCGTGCCGGTGCAGGCTACGACAATGTGGACCTGGCCGCCGCCACAGCCCATGGCGTGTGCGTCATGAACACGCCAGGGCAGAACTCCAACGCCGTGGCAGAGCTGGTGTTCGGGCTGCTGGTGTTCGCCGTCCGCAATTTCTACAACGGCAAGGCGGGAACGGAGCTGAAGGGCAAGAAGCTCGGCATCCTGGCGTTCGGCAATGTAGGCCGCAACGTGGCACGCATCGCGCACGGCTTCGGGATGGATATCTATGCCTACGATGCCTTCTGCCCCAAGGAGGCCATCGAGGCTGCCGGTGTCCATGCCGTGGCTTCTACGGAAGATCTGTTCGGGCTGTGCGACATCGTGTCGCTGCACATACCGGCGACGGACGAGACAAAAGGCTCCATCAACTACGACATGGTGAACCGCATGCCCAAGGGAGGCATACTGGTCAACACCGCCCGCAAGGAGGTCATCGACGAGGCAGGACTGATGAGGCTGCTCGATGAGCGCACCGACCTGAAGTACATCACCGACATTGCCCCCGTGGCAGCAGCCGAGTTTGCCGAGAAGTTCCAGGGCCGCTACTTCGCAACGCCTAAGAAGATGGGCGCACAGACAGCCGAGGCCAACATCAACGCCGGCATCGCTGCCGCACGCCAGATCGTGGGCTTCCTCAGGGACGGCGACCGCAAGTTTCAGGTAAACAAGTGAGGACAGATACGTAGAAAGCCTATGGCAAAGATTAAACCATTCAAGGGCATACGCCCGCCCAAGGAGCTTGTCGAGAGGGTGGAGTGCCGTCCTTACGACGTGCTAAGCTCGGAAGAGGCGCGTGCCGAAGCGGGCGACAACGAGATGAGCCTGTACCACATCATCAAGCCGGAGATCAACTTCCCCGAGGGGACTTCGGAGTACGACCCGCGCGTCTACGAGAGTGCCGCCGCCGAGTTCCGCAAGTTCCAGGAGCGTGGCTGGCTCCGGCAGGACGCCGCCGACAGCTACTACATCTACGCCCAGACCATGAACGGCAGGACGCAGTACGGGCTTGTGGTGTGCGCCAACGTCGACGACTATCTCAGCGGTGTCATCAAGAAGCACGAGCTGACGCGCCGCGACAAGGAGGAAGACCGCATGAAGCATGTGCGCGTCAACGACGCCAACATCGAGCCGGTGTTCTTCGCCTATCCCGACAACAGCACCCTCGACAGCCTCATAATGCGCTATGCCGCCACGCAGCCGGAGTACGACTTCATCGCTCCCGTCGACGGCTTCCGCCACCGGTTCTGGGTGATCTCCGAGGCTGACGACATTGCCGCCATCACGGCAGAGTTTGCCAAGATGCCGTCGCTCTACATCGCCGACGGCCATCACCGCTCGGCGGCAGCCGCCCTCGTCGGTGCCGAGAAGGCGCGGCAGAACCCGCACCACACCGGCAGCGAGGAGTACAACTACTTCATGGCGGTGTGCTTCCAGGCATCGCAGCTCACCATACTGGACTACAACCGCGTGGTGAAAGACCTCAACGGACTCTCCGTGGAGCAGCTTCTCGAGGCTCTGGCGCAGGACTTCGAGGTCGTGCCACGGGGCGCGGCCGAATACCGTCCGCAGCACCTGCACGAGTTCTCGCTCTACGTCGGCGGACAGTGGTACAGCCTGACGGCACGCCCAGGCACCTACGACGACAGCGACCCCATCGGGGTGCTCGATGTCGACATATCGTCGCGCCTCATCCTCGACAAGGTGCTTGGCATCAAGGACCTGCGCACGGACAAGCGCATTGACTTCGTGGGCGGCCTGCGCGGCCTTGGCGAGCTGAAGCGGCGCGTGGACAGCGGCGAGATGAAGGCAGCCCTTGCCCTCTATCCGGTCACGATGAAGCAGATCATGGACATTGCCGACAGCGGCAAGATCATGCCGCCCAAGGCGACATGGTTTGAGCCCAAGCTCCGCTCCGGTCTTGTCATCCACCGGCTGACCTGACGGTCTTCGGGAAAAGCAGGAAAAAGAGGGGACACCGTTGTGTCATCGGCAGATGACACAACGGTGTCCCCATTTCTTTTGCCCGTGTCCGAATGATACGTATGATTTGCTCGAATGATACGTATGATTTGCTCGAATGATAC
>CAVERK010000105.1:0-9061 GCA_963618035.1 bacterium | reverse complement strand
GGAAAGCACAGCGTTACAGAGAAGAAAGCACCCCGCGCCGCGCGGGGTTTCGTGCGGGATGTGCAAAACCGGAGTGCGCGTCGCACTTCGGTATGCGCAGCGCACAAAAAGTTTTTTAAGGCGCAACTACCTGTGGATGTGCGCGTTATACGTCGCAAAAATCCGAGCCGGCAAACTTTCTTCCAAGGGGTATTGCAAAACGGGGGTCGCGTGTTGTATCTTTGCATCACGGGGTACGGGAGAAAAATAATTGGCACAAAGAGACACGAAACATTTGCGGGTCTGTTTTAAATGTGTAAATTTGTGCTGTCTTTTGGGGATTGGAGAATGACGGAAGAGGAGAAAAAGCTGCTCGGCAACTTTGAGGCACGCATAAGGCACATGATGTACGTCAACAACGAGTTGAAAGAAAGATGCGCCGAAACGGAGAGGCTTCTGCAAGAAAAGACCGAACGTCTCGACAAGGTCGAGGCCGACTACAGCAACCTGCAACGCGCATACTCCAACCGCAAAGCGGCGATAGCGGCGAGCCTCAACGGTGGCGACATCGGCGAGACGAAGCAGAAACTATCGGCATTGGTGCGTGAAGTCGACAAATGCATCGCCCTGCTGAAGAGCAACAATTGAGGAGCGAAAGGACATTCAACGGTAGCTGAAAACAGGAAGAGGGACGGTGTATGGGTGAAGACGAAGACAAGATAAGAATAAACATAATGCTGGCGGGCACCACCTATCCCCTCACGATCAGGAGAGACGACGAGGAGATATACAGGAAGGCAGCCAGACAGGTGGAGATCTATATCAACAAGTACAAGGAGAAATATCCTAAGGTGACGCATGAGATGGCGTTGGCGATGGTGGCCTACCACTTCTCGCTCACGAGCCTGATGCAACAAGACCGGAACGATACGACACCCTTTACGGACAAGATAAGGGAGCTCAACAGCGAGATGGACACCTTGTTGAAGGAGTAAGGCACTCTTCTCCTCGCAGCTTGTCACAGAGATATTCTTAGCATTTCTTCGGACACACGCACTGCAACACACACATGCGGCGACAGCCCAGCACAAGAGGCTGCCGGCACAGATGGCGATGATGCAGCGCGTTTCTTTTTGTCACCGAGCGCAGGGAGGGAGAGAAAGTTTTTAACGGAAGGAGTTTTAGATTTAAGGCTTAAAAAGAGAATAGGAATTAGAAAGACAGACATTTTTTAAAAATCATTTATTATTAACAACATAGACAGTATGACATTAGTGACCATAGGATTGTGCATCGCGGCACTGGCGTTGGGAGCCGGTGTGATGTTTCTGGTGCAGAAACACATCCTCAAGACAAAGACTGAAAAGATACTGAAGGAGGCTGATGCCGAAGCAGAAGTGATAAAGAAGAACAAGTTGCTGGAGGTGAAGGAGAAATTCCTGAACAAGAAAGCCGAGCTGGAGAAAGAGGTGGCACTGCGCAACCAGAAGATACAGCAGGCAGAGAACCGCATAAAGCAACGGGAGATGGTGCTGAACCAGCGTCAGGAAGAGCTGCAACGCCGCAAGCAGGAAGCCGAGACACTGAAGGACAACCTGAACAACCAGCTGGACATTGCCGCCAAGAAGCAGGAAGAGCTGGACAGGATGCAGCAGCAGGAGATCGAGAAGCTCGAAGCCATCTCGGGACTGTCGGCCGAGGAGGCGAAGAACCGCATGATTGAGTCGCTCAAGGAGGAGGCAAAGACACAGGCGCAGTCGTACATCAACGACATCATGGACGACGCCAAGCTGACAGCCAACAAGGAGGCCAAGCGCATCGTGATACAGAGCATACAGCGCGTGGCAACGGAGACAGCCATCGAGAACTCCGTGACCGTGTTCCACATCGACAGCGACGAGATAAAGGGACGCATCATCGGACGCGAGGGACGCAACATACGTGCGCTGGAAGCGGCAACGGGCGTGGAGATCATCGTGAACGACACGCCGGAGTCGATAGTGCTGTCGGCATTCGACCCCGTCCGCCGCGAGATAGCACGCCTGGCACTGCACCAGCTCGTCACCGACGGACGCATCCATCCGGCACGCATCGAGGAGGTGGTTGCCAAAGTGCGCAAGCAGGTGGAGGACGAGATCATAGAGACCGGCAAGCGCACGACCATCGACCTGGGCATCCACGGCCTGCATCCGGAGCTTATCAGACTGATAGGAAAGATGAAGTACCGCTCGTCATACGGACAGAACCTGCTGCAGCACGCACGCGAGACGGCAAACCTCTGTGCAGTGATGGCAACCGAGCTGGGGCTGAACCCCAAGAAGGCACGCCGTGCCGGACTGCTGCATGACATCGGCAAGGTGCCCGACGACGAACCGGAACTGCCGCACGCAATACTCGGCATGAAGCTGGCGGAGAAATACAAGGAGAAGCCGGACATCTGCAACGCCATCGGCGCACACCACGACGAGACGGAGATGACCACACTGCTGGCTCCCATCGTCCAGGTCTGCGACGCCATCTCCGGAGCACGTCCAGGAGCACGCCGCGAGATTGTGGAGGCATATATCAAGCGTCTGAACGACCTCGAGCAACTGGCAGCCTCCTACCCTGGCGTGACGAAGACCTACGCAATACAGGCAGGACGCGAGCTGCGCGTCATCGTCGGAGCCGACAAGATCGACGACAAGGCAACGGAACTGTTGTCGGGCGAGATTGCAAAGAAGATCCAGGACGAGATGACATATCCAGGACAGGTGAAGATCACCGTGATACGCGAGACACGATCCGTGAGCTACGCGAAGTAAGGGGACGCGGAGCATACTCACCGTCACACGCTCAAGAAGCACAGAAGCCATCAAGGTGCAACGCCTCGGTGGCTTCTCTGTTTTTATCCCAACGCCTTATTCTGCACGTTTTCGGTGCTCCATTCGTACACGGGCCTGATCCGGATGTGATGCCCGTCCCTCTCCAAATCCTCATACTCGTGGTCTGTCAGCAGCAACAGGTCCTCACACCCTGTCCTCCTATTGGCAAGGAGCAAGCCGTTGATTTCCCGCTTACGGGTTTTCTCGGACGAAATGTCATAGGACACTTGGATGCACTGAAGCACTCTGTTTCCGTCGCACACGACAAAGTCGCACTCTCCCGAACGTTCTCTCAGGTGATAGACATCCAGTCCCTCATTCTTGCACTTGCGCACAAGATGCCCCATGACGACGGTCTCAAGACGCCAGCCAAGATTGTCGCCGGCAAATGCGTTTTCCCTCTGGTTCATCATAGCCACATCGACGGCATATATCTTCTCCCCCGCTGTGCGCTGCTTGCTCTTCGGAGAATATTTCTTCACTCCGACGAGCAAGTATGCCTCCTTGAGGTATTTGACGTAGTTGTGGACGGTGTGCGGTGACTTGAAGCCGAACAGTCCCACCAGTTCGGGGACAGACAATATGCAGGGAGAGACATTGAGCAGATGATGCGCCATGTCCTCAAACTGGGCAGAATATGAGATTTTGTAGCGTTGCTCGATGTCACGCTTCAAGATGTTGTCCACGAGATTGGAGACGTATTTCCTGCTGTTCCTTACCAACAGCAGCTCGGGGAAACCGCCTTGTCTCAGATAGTCATCGAAGGTTCTCCGCTGATCGGCTATTGCTTTTGTGGTGCGGAGCTTGTAGTCCACGCCCTTCATGTCACAGTATTCCGCGAACGAAAAGGGATACAGCACAATCTCACTGCTGCGTCCCGTAAGGTGGGTTGCCAGGTCACTGCTCAACAGCTTGGCATTGCTGCCAGTCAGAACCACATGGATCTTCATGCGCAACAGCCGGTTTACGAAGAGCGGCCACCCTGCGACATTCTGTATCTCGTCAAGGAATATGTATTTGAAGTCCCCATAGATTTTGTACAACACTTCGAGGACATCGTTCAGCTGATTGGCACCAAGACCGACAAGACGCTCGTCGTCGAAATCCGCGTATGCAAACAGGACACCGGCATCGGAGAGTGCCTGCAGGCAGAGGGTCGACTTTCCACAACGGCGCACGCCGATGACGACCTGAGCCTGCGGACTGTCCAGATCCACGAGCTTTTCCTCATCACGCGGACACAGATGTCTGTCCGGCCAATTGTGTGTTTCGGTCTTCTGGTCGCCAAGGACGACTTCAAGAGTCCTCTTGTCTATCGCTGTCTCTTCCATTTTGCGTTGCCTTTATTGGTTTATCTACGGCACGCCTGCACCGTAATCCTCGGACGCAAAGTTACAAGAAAAATCCGTTCAACGCCTTATTTTGCACATTTTAGGCACATCAGAACGCCTTATTTTGCACATTTTCGGGGTGTCAGAACGCCTTATTTTGCACATTTTGGCGCAGCAGAACGCCTTATTTTGCATATTTTCGGGGTGTCGGAACGCCTTATTTTACAGCTTCACGGTCTTGCGGACGGGCTTTGACTCGTTGCTGAGACGGTCGAGGGCAGTCACGACATAGCGGCGTTTGTTCTGTCCGAACTCGTAAGGCAACTTGTAGAAGCAGTCGGCGGTGATGGCCACGATGTGTGTCGGGTCTTCGAGGTCGACGGCTTCGCCCTCGGCAAAGCTGTACACGACATAACGCACAGGACGGTCCATCTCGGTCTTGTACTTCGGTGCCGTCCAGAACAGGATGTATCCGTCGGCGGTCCACACGGGCTTCATCTTCCGCACCTTGCGTGGAGCCTTGTGGTCTATGAAGCTGAAGACCGGCTGCAAGGCAGGATACTTGTGGTAGTTGTTCTTCAGGCGTGAGGCGTAGCTGCTGACATCCTCCGTGATGTTCTGCGTGTACCACTGGCAGCTGCCCTCAATGCTCTGGTAGCCACGCTGGAGGCGGAATTTCAGCTCCATCTGGTCCTGGTCGGGATTGCGCGGGTCTTTGTTCTGCACCGTATTGAGTATGGACTGTCCGATGAAGAGAGGGCGGTTTTCAGAGTTCAAAGCCCACCATTTCACCAGCGTCTCGTAGTCGGCAGCAGGATGCCCCACGTGCCAATATACCTGCGGAATGTTATAGTCAATCCATCCGTTGTGCGCCCACAGCAGCACGTCGGCATACAGGTCGTCGTAGTTCTGGAGTCCGTTGGTGCGGCTGCCGAGCGGGTCGCTCCTGTCGTTGCGGTAGATGCCGAACGGCGACACGCCGAACTTGACCCACGGCTTCAGACGCTTGATGGTCTGCTGCACATCGCGAATCAGCAGGTTCACGTTGTTGCGCCGCCAGTCTCCCTTGTTGCTGAAGCCCGCTCCGAGACGCGCGTAGTCGGCATCGTCGGGGAAGTCCTTGCCCTGAACGGGATAGGGATAGAAATAGTCGTCCATGTGTATGGCATCGACATCATACTGATTGACAATATCCGTCACCACGCGGCAGATCCAGTTGCGGCTTTCCTCCAGCGCGGGATTGAAGAACAGCTGGTCGCCGTACTGCACGAACCACTCGGGATGCTGGCTGACGACGCTCTTGGGCGAAAGCTCGTTGCGCATTGTCGTCTTGGCACGATAGGGATTTATCCACGCGTGGAACTCCATGCCGCGCTTGTGACATTCATCGATCATGAACTGCATCGGGTCCCAATAGGGGTTCGGTGCCTGTCCCTGCACGCCTGTCAGGTAGCGGCTCCACGGCTCCAGCCGCGAGGCATACAGAGCGTCGGCCTCGGGACGCACCTGGAAAATCACGGCATTGATGCCTGCCTCCTGCAAGGCATTGAGGTCGCGCGTCAGCATGCGCTTGACTTCGGCTGTGGACTTGCCGCGAAACTGTCCGTTGACGGCCTGAATCCAGGCACCACGGAACTCGCGTTTGGGGTAGAACGTTTGCTGTTGCGCCGACGCGCCTGTCAGCACGAGCCATGCCAGGCACAGCATCAGGATGATATTCTTCATGTCTTTATAAATGGTGACGGTATCTTGTCGTTGGTTCATTCAGGGTTGCAAAAATAGACAAAATACCGCTGAAAATGCGTAATTTTGCCCGCTTCAAACATTGCACGCCAAAAAATCGCATGACTACAGACAACAACGGATACATAAGCATACGCGGAGCCAAGATAAACAACCTGAAGGACATCAGCCTCGACATACCACGCAACAAACTGATAGTCATCACCGGACTGTCGGGTTCGGGCAAGTCGTCGCTGGCGTTCGACACGCTGTATGCCGAAGGACAGCGACGCTACGTCGAGAGCCTCAGCAGCTATGCACGCCAGTTCCTCGGGCGCATGAGCAAACCCGAGTGCGACTCCATCAGGGGCATTCCGCCGGCAATAGCCATCGAGCAGAAGGTCATCAGCCGCAACCCGCGTTCGACCGTAGGCACCTCCACCGAGATATACGACTATCTGCGGCTGCTCTATGCACGCATCGGACGGACATACAGTCCCGTCAGCGGAGCAGAGGTGAAGAAACACTCTGCCGAGGATGTGGTGGACTGCATGCTGCGGCACGACGACGGACAGAAGCTGGCACTGCTGGCACCGGTGACCCTGCGCGAAGGACGCACCATGGAACAGCAGGCGGACATCTATCTGAAGGAGGGCTTCAACCGCCTTGAGGTGAACGGACAGGCCGTGAAGATTGAAGACTACAGGCCGAAGAAAGGCGATGCCGTGTTCCTGCTGGTCGACCGCATGGCGGTGTCGCACGAGCAGGATGCCATAAGCCGCTTCACCGACTCCGTGGAGACAGCCATCTACGAGGGCGACGGCACGTGCCTGCTGCGCTTCTACCAGGGCGACGGCAGCACACAGCTGTTGCGCTTCAGCACGCGCTTTGAGGCCGACGGCATGACGTTCGAAGAGCCGAACGACCAGATGTTCTCCTTCAACTCGCCGCTCGGGGCGTGTCCCGAATGTGAGGGCTTCGGCAGGATTATCGGCATCGACGAACATCTGGTGATTCCCAACCGTTCGCTGTCCATATACGACGGTGCCGTGGTGTGCTGGCGCGGCGATGTCATGAGCCAATGGAAGGACATGGTGATACGTGGAGCGGAAAAAGCCGGACTGCCCATCTTCACGCCCTATTATCAGCTCACGGACGGGCAACGCCGCATGCTGTGGGAGGGCACACCGTATTTTGAGGGGATAAACGCCTTCTTCAAGATGGTGAAGGAGAACCAGTACAAGATTCAGTATCGCGTCATGATGGCACGCTATCGCGGCAAGACCACGTGCCCCGCATGCCACGGCACACGCCTGAAGAAAGAAGCCACATACGTCAAGGTCGGCGGACGCAGCATCACCGAACTGACAGACATGCAGGTCGGCAATCTCGCGACGTTCTTCGACAACCTGAAGCTCAACGACAACGAGAAGAGAATAGGCGAACGCATACTGACGGAGATACGCAGCCGCCTGAAGTTCCTCATCGACGTGGGGCTTGACTACCTGACACTGAACCGCGCCAGCAACACTCTGTCCGGCGGCGAGAGCCAGCGCATCAATCTCGCCACATCACTCGGCAGCAGTCTTGTGGGCAGCCTGTACATCCTCGACGAGCCGAGCATCGGCCTGCACAGCCGCGACACCGACAGGCTGATAGGCGTGCTGAAGCAGCTGCGCGACATCGGCAACACCGTGGTCGTGGTGGAGCACGACGAAGAGATCATGCGTGCCGCCGACTACATCATCGACATCGGCCCCAAGGCAGGACGGCTGGGCGGACAGGTCGTCTATCAAGGAGACATGAAGGGCCTGCACAGGGGGACAGACAGCTACACCGTGCGCTATCTGCTTGGCGAAGAGAAGATAGAAGTGCCCGCATCGCGCCGTCCGTGGAACAAGTTCATCAAGATTACGGGAGCACGCGAGAACAACCTCAAGGGCATCGACGTGACATTCCCGCTGAACGTGATGACCGTGGTGACCGGTGTCAGCGGTTCGGGCAAGAGCACGCTGGTGCGCGACGTGTTCTACCGCGCCCTGAAGCGCGAGCTTGACGAGACCACCGAACGTCCTGGAGAATTTGCGACCATAGAGGGCGACATCCGCGACCTGCACGATGTCGAGTTTGTCAACCAAAGCCCGATAGGCAAATCCACACGCAGCAATCCTGCCACATACATAAAGGCATACGACGAGATACGCAGGCTGTGGGCGGAACAGCCGCTGTCCAAGCAGATGGGGTACACCGCCGGCTACTTCAGCTTCAACAGCGAAGGCGGACGCTGCGAAGAGTGCAAGGGCGAAGGCTTCATCACGGTGGAGATGCAGTTCATGGCCGACATCACGTTCCCCTGCGATGCGTGCCACGGCAAACGCTTCAAGGCAGACACGCTGGAGGTGAAGTTCCACGACAAGAGCATCTACGACGTGCTCGAGATGACCGTCAGCGAAGCCATCGAGTTCTTCGGCAAATACCGGCAGACGAAAATCGTGAAGCGTCTGCAGCCGTTGCAGGATGTCGGATTGGGCTATATCAAGCTCGGACAGTCTTCGTCGACGCTCTCGGGCGGCGAGAACCAGCGCGTCAAGCTGGCATACTACCTCAGTCTCGAGAACACCGACCCCACCCTGTTCATCTTCGACGAGCCGACCACGGGCCTGCACTTCCACGACATAAAGAAGCTGCTCGAGGCATTCGACGCGCTGCTGCTGAAAGGACACTCCATACTCGTGATTGAGCACAACCTCGAGGTCATCAAGTGTGCCGACCACGTGATAGACATGGGGCCGGAGAGCGGCGACCGAGGCGGATGCGTCATTGCCGCCGGCACGCCCGAAGACATTGTCAGGTGTGCAGACAGCTATACAGGGCAGTTCCTGCAAGGCAAGCTCCAGAACGGATAGCACAGAAAGCGGGATATTGCTGTCCGCCAAACGTTTCAGACCGAGGGCGCGAGGCGCACACCCAACACTCACGTCCTGTGGCGGTGCGACGTGCACTCCGATTTTACATGTCCTGCGGTGTAGGCATCCTGCTGTGGTGCCTCGAAGAGGTACACTAATGCCTAACCCCTGACTAAGGGAGCGAAGCGACCGCAGTCTGGGGGTACGAGGCGTACACCCAATACGTGCCTCGGAGAGGCACACACGCCACAGTCTGTGT
>CAVERK010000104.1:0-9125 GCA_963618035.1 bacterium | reverse complement strand
GCGTGTCAAGCAAAAAAGCTGTAGTCAGGGCAACCACTGACAAGCCTTCCGGTATGGGCTCACAGAAGCTGACAAGTGAAGCAGTAATATAACCGGAAAACTGACAAGCTAAATCAGGATATGACAACAAATGTCCCCTCAAAAAAATGACATTAATCGTTAGGGGTCGAGACATTACTGTCTAAGGGCAACACGATTAATGTCCTCGGGGTGCGCGGCGCACAGAAACAAAAATGCAAATAATCAAGTTTAAATGACAAAGCTGTGGGAATGCCCGACGGATTTGCGGGGATTGCTTGCGCGTATCGGGGATTTTGGCAACCTTTGCACTGGGATAGCAACAGCTTTCCTACAACAGAAACAACAGACAGAACACATGAAGATAACAGTATTGGACGGATATGCAGGCAATCCCGACGGCCTGTCGTGGGAGCCGTTGCAGTCGCTCGGCGAACTGGCGGTGTATGACCGCACGTCTCCGGCAGAGCTTGTGGAGCATGCCAAGGATGCAGACATCGTGCTGACTAACAAGGTGTGCCTGGGTGCTGCCGAGATGGACCGGCTGCCCAGCCTGAAGTATATAGGCGTGATTGCCACGGGGTATAACATCATTGACTGCGATGCCGCCAAAGAGCGCGACATCGTGGTGACAAACATCCCTGCCTACAGCACCGACTCCGTGGCACAGATGACGTTCGCCCACATCCTGGCAATCTGCGACCGCGTGGAACACTACACCGAGGAGGTGCGCGGGGGCAAGTGGACACGGTGTAAGGACTTCACCTTCATGGACACGCCCGTGGTGGAGCTGCACGGCAAGAAGATTGGCATCATCGGACTGGGAAACACCGGCTCGGCAACGGCACGCATAGCCATCGGCTTCGGCATGGAGGTGTATGCCTACACGTCGAAGTCGGACCTGCAGCTGGTGCACGAGATCAGGAAGGCATCGCTCGAGGAGATATTCAGCAACTGCGACATCGTGAGCCTGCACTGTCCGCTGAACGACAGCACGCGCGGGCTGGTGAACGCCGAACGCCTCGCCACGATGAAGCCGACGGCAATCATCATAAACACGGCACGCGGAGCATTGGTGAACGCACAGGACCTGGCTGACGCGCTGAACGGCGGACGCATAATGGCCGCCGGCATGGATGTGCTGGAGCAGGAGCCGCCGCGAGCCGACAACCCGCTGTTGACAGCACGCAACTGCTTCATCACGCCACACATAGCATGGGCAAGCCGCGAGGCACGCACACGCCTGATGCAGATACTGACGGACAACGTCAGAGCCTACATCGAGGGTGCGCCGGTGAATGTGGTGAACAGATAAGAAAAAGAGACACCACGCCTGTCACTGCGCATTACGCGGAGATGAGGCGTGGTGTGTATGGTCTTCAGAATCTCGCTCCTATGGTCAGCAGAGCCTGACAGCGGCTATTGGTGATTCCAGTCGCTGTTCCAGGGTAGATGGTGTTGTTGTCGATGTTGACAAACGGATACATGTCCGCTTTGCAGACATCGTACTTGAACGCCAGGTCGGCATATACCACACTGCCACGATAGCCCACACCGAAGGTGACGGTCTGGCGGTTCTTGGTGTTGGAGTAGTCCGTATCGGTCTGGATGGAGTAGTAAGGCAGGTCCTTGTAGGCGTTGTCCTCAAAGACGGTCGACCGGAAGTTGTAGCCCGCACGGATTGCGAACTGCGACAGGGGCTTGTACTCCGCACCGACACGGAACGTGCTGACACCTTTCAGCATGTCGCGCGTCGAGTTCTCAAAGTCGAACGTGGCATCATAGCCGTCAACATCGCTGAACTTCATCGTCGAGTAGTCCTGATACTCATACTCCGCATCAAAGGCAAAGCGGGAACCGACGGTGGAGCCTATGCTGACGTTGAACAGCCACGGCGTGCTGAGCTGGAAGCTGCGCACCATGTCGCCGCCGCTGCCGAGCTGATCGCGCGAATCCACGGCATAGGGCTCCAGCTTATCGGTTGCGTAGCTGTAGACGGTCGAGGTCAGGTAGCCGCTCGTCTTGTAGTCAAGGTCATAGAACGTTGGCGTGTGGATAGCCAACCCGATGCGGAACGGGGAGTCTGCAAACGGACGGACTATGGCACCGAGCTTCAGGTCGACACCGGAGCCGACGATGCGGTTCCATCCTTGCAGGTCATAGCCCTCTCCCTGATAGTCTCCGGTATATGCCTCTTCGTAGTAGGTGTACTTCTTGTAGTTCAGGTCATAGACACCGATGGTAAGACCGAGATAGACACGGTCATTGATGTTCATTCCCATGTTGAAGTCATACTCGTCCAGCCCGCCACGCTCCGCGACGTTCAGCTTGCCATAGCCATCGTCGTACATGCCGACGTAGGAATGGGCATCATCGCCTACGGGGTCAATGACGTAGCCCTCGTAGCCGAAAGCCGAAAGCCATCCGATGTTGTTGTCGTCAAACGGTGCACGGCCCCAGCTGGAGATGCCTGCCGCCTGCGTCGCCATCTGGTATGTCTGCGACGTGGTGCCGAGATTGCCGGAGAAACGCCGGTTGCTGTAGAATGACTTTGCACGGTGATAGTTGAAGCCGAAGTTCAGATAGCGCAAGGACGTGGTGTTCCCAATCTTCGTGGAATACACCAAGCCGATGTTGTTGAAGTCGCCGCGCGTCTTCGACACACTGTAGCTGCCGTCCCACGTGTCGCTCTTGGTCTTGTGGGCGGACAGTCCGAAGCTGACCATCGCATCATTGCTGCGGTATATTCCTATGCCCGCAGGGTTGGTGCCCATGGTCGATATGTCGCCGCCCAAGGCGTTCATGGCTCCGCCCATGCTGACGAAACGTGCCGTTCCGTTAAGGTCCTTGTCCGTAATATTGGCTCCGTCGTACACGGTCTGTGCACCCGCCGGCACTGCCACGGCGAGTGCCAGCGTGCCGAGAGCCGCAAACAAAATATTTCTTTTCATCTCTTTCATGTTTTTTCCTGATTAATCCCTGTGGTCAACGTCCACGTCCATGGCTGCCGCCACCGCCGCTGAACGAGCGTGACGAACCGCCGCCGCTGAACGAGCTGCCGCTACGGCTCGAACCGCCGCTGAACGATCCGCTGCCAAACGAGCTGCTGCGCGATGACGATGTGCCTACATTGCTGCGTGTGCGCGACATGGAGCTGCTGCCCGAATTGCCGGACGAGCGTGATGATGTGGAGCTGTTTCTGATGCCCACCGATGATGACTGTCCGCTGCGGCTGTTCGTGGCACGCGTGTAGCGCGAACTGCCTGTTGCCGCATTGTTGCTGCGGCTTGCCGAGCTTTCCCTTACGGTCGTGCCGCTGTTGCTTCGGCTTGCTGTGCCCTGACGGTTCGCCCTCGACAGGCTTGTGCTTCCTGTCGACACGCCGCTGTTGTTGCGGGTACCGACGACGCGCCTGTTGACATTGCTGCCGCGCGTTGCACTGGTCACACTGCGCACAGACCCGTTGTTGCCACGCATCACGCCGTCACGACCGCGTTCTGTCGCGCCGCGTCCGTAGTTGCTGACGTAGCCAGGCTGTCCACGGAACGTATGGTTCTCCGGACGTGGGCGTGAGCCGCCCCAGCCGTAGTACGGGCCGTGATGACGGGGAGCACCCCATCCGCCATACCATCCTCCGTACCATCCGGCATACCAACCGCCGTACCACGGCGTGTACCATGGGCTGTACCACGGGTCATACCAGCCCAAGCTGCCATACCACCACGGGCTGTAGGCATATCCCCACCCCCATCCGAAGGAGTTGAAACGCCAGTTCCACCACAGCGGATTGGTATATGTAGGGAATGCATAGGCATAGAAATTGTCGACATAGACGTTCCACTCCCATGAGTTCAGTCCATAGACAATGTCCCAATAGTAAGGGCTGGTGATGCTGACAGCGAAGCGCGGGTTGCGGAAGCGTATGATGCGTGTGGCGTACTCATAGTCGGACTCAGACCCGTCAAAGCCGTTCACCCATTCTCCGTCCGTACCGTCGTCATACTCCCTATAGCTCTGCTGCGCGTTGCCATCGGTGTTAGAGCTGTAGCGGCGGTTATATTCGTCGACATTGCGACCGCCTTTCTTCGTGTTGTTCTTCACGACAACCGTGGCATCGTCAGACGTGACGACGGTTGTTGTCTTTTTCTCCTTATTCGTCTTCGTCGGGACGTAATAAAGATCGTCAACTACATTCTGTGCCACCATCATCAACGGCATGCACATCGACATAAGCAGTAGGATAAATGACTTCTTCATATCTGTAGTTTTTTAAGATGAAACATTCGTTTATGGTATAAACGCCGCAATGCCGGCATTACTGCACCGTGACGCTGACAATTTTCATGCCACACCAATGCTCCGCCACGCCTGACGGGTCTTACACCATAATTATATAGCAAAAATATGAAAGATGGAGCAAGCCGCAATAGGCCGCCCCATCTTTTAACAAACTATAATCCAATAAGTCCTGTTCCGCCATGCTGTGTGTCCGTCATTGCGGACACTGTTCACCTGTTGCGGTACATGTCGTCATAATACCGCTGGTAGTCGCCGCTGGTGACGTTGTCCATCCATTCCTGGTTGTCCAGATACCAGCGTACGGTCTTCTCTATGCCGTCCTCGAACTGGTACTCCGGCTCCCACCCCAGCTCGCGCTGCAACTTTCGCGAGTCTATGGCATAACGCATATCGTGGCCAGGACGGTCGGTGACGTAGGTTATCAGATCCTCATCGGCACCGTCCGCACGTCCCAACAGCCGGTCGGTTGTCTTTATCAGGGTCTTGACTATGTCGATGTTCTTCCACTCGTTGAAGCCACCGATGTTGTATGTGTCGGCAGCCTTGCCCTTGTGGAATATCAGGTCAATGGCACGCACGTGGTCTTCCACGAACAGCCAGTCGCGCACGTTCTCGCCCTTGCCGTAGACGGGCAGGGGCTTGCGGTGGCGGATGTTGTTGATGAACAGCGGTATCAGCTTCTCGGGAAACTGGTAAGGGCCGTAGTTGTTCGAGCAGTTGGTCACCAGTGTCGGCATGCCGTAGGTGTCGTGGAAGGCGCGTACGAAATGGTCACTGCCCGCCTTGGACGCGCTGTATGGCGAGTGCGGCGTATAGCGTGTGGTCTCCGTGAAGAACTCCGTGCCGTAGGCACTGTGATGGAGCGTGCTCGATGCCTTAGTGGTGAACGGCGAGGGCAGCCCCTCCGGATCGGTCAGCCGCAGTGCTCCGTACACCTCGTCGGTCGATATGTGGTAGAACAGCTTCCCGTCGAAGCCCTCCGGCAGCCCCTCCCAATAGGTCTTGGCTGCCTGAAGCATGGACAGCGTGCCCAGCACGTTGGTACGCGCGAATGCAAACGGGTCTTTTATCGAACGGTCGACATGGCTCTCGGCGGCCAGATGGATGATTCCGTCGACGCGTTCCTCGGCGAGCAGGCGCGACACGCCCTCACAGTCACCTATGTCCATCCGCACGAAGCGGTAGTTAGGCTTGTCCTCGATGTCCTTGAGATTGGCAAGGTTGCCGGCATACGTCAGCTTGTCCAGATTTATTATCCTGTAGTCAGGATATTTGTTGACCAACAGGCGCACCAAATGGCTGCCGATGAATCCGGCACCGCCGGTTATCAATATGTGTCTCTTGTATTCCATACTGCTGATTGTTAAGTGTGTGTGTCTCTATTGTGCTTCTTGTTCTTCCCTGCTTTCTATCTGTGCCAGACACAGCTTCAGGGAGTCTTTCCAGTAGGGGATGCTGATGCCAAACACCGATTTTATCTTCGTCTTGTCGAGCACGGAGAAGTGCGGACGCCTCACCTTGCTGGGGAACTCGTCGCTGTGGCAGGGCTTTATGTCGCACGTGTTGCCGCTCAGCTCACAAATCTCATGCGCAAAGTCGAACCACGAGATGGCACCTTCGTTGCTGAAATGGTATGTGCCCGTGTTGTGTAGCAGGTTCTTCTCTATGATGCGTGCAATCACGTCGGCAAGGTCGCCGGCAAACGTCGGCGTGCCCACCTGGTCGAACACCACTTTCAGTTCAGGCTTCTCTGCCGTCAGATGGCGCATGGTCTTGACGAAGTTCTTGCCCCATTGCGAATAGAGCCATGCAGTGCGTATGATGATGTGCTTGCACCCCGTGCGTTCTATGGCGTTCTCCCCTGCCAGCTTGGTCTTGCCATACACGCCGTTGGGCTGTGTCTCCCAGTCTTCCGTGCATGGCGTGCAACGCTCGCCCTGAAACACGTAGTCGGTCGAGATGTGTATCAGCGTGGCACCGGCTTCCTTGGCTGCGACGGCAAGGTTCTCCACCGCGCGGTTGTTTATCAGGTCGGCCTTGTCAGGCTCGTCCTCGGCCTTGTCCACGTTGGTATAGGCGGCGCAGTTCACGATGACATCTATGCCCAGGTCCCTGACCATGCGGCTCACTGCCTCGCGGTCGGTGATGTCCAGCGGCATCCAGTCGCCCGCAACATCACTGAAGTAGTATCTGTGGCGGCTCATTCCCGCGACGCGCTCCATTTCGTGTCCGAGCTGTCCGTTGGCCCCTGTAACGAGTATATTCATTGGTCTTGTTCCTTTCCCTTTTTCCTGTTATGTCCTTGCGGACGATGTGCTTGTGTGTGTTCAGATGTTCGGGTTGCCGGTCCGTTCCACCTCATCGATGACGCGGAGCAGGTACTGTCCGTACTCGTTCTTGAGCATCGGCTGTGCCACCTCGCGCAGTTTGTCGGCACTGATCCATCCCTTACGGTAGGCTATGCCCTCAAGACACGCCACCTTGAGTCCCGTGCGCTTCTCGATGACCTCAATGAATGTCGAAGCCTCCGACAGCGAGTCGTGCGTGCCGGTGTCGAGCCATGCGAAGCCGCGCCCCATGAGCTGCACCTTCACCTGTCCGTCAGCCAGGAACTGCTGGTTGACGGTCGTTATCTCCAGCTCGCCACGTGCCGACGGCTTGATATGTTTGGCTATGTCGACCACGCGGTTGGGATAGAAGTACAGCCCTGTGATGGCGTAGTTCGACTTCGGGTTCTTTGGCTTCTCCTCGATGCTGAGGCAGTTGCCCTCGCGGTCAAATTCCGCCACGCCGTAGCGTTCGGGATCGCTCACCCAGTAGCTGAAGATGGTTGCCTTGCCGTCTTCTTCGGCAGCACGCCTTGCCTCCTTCAGCATGGCACTGAATCCTGCACCGTGGAAGATGTTGTCGCCAAGCACCAGACACGCCGTATCGTCTCCCACGAACTCCTCTCCTATGATGAAAGCCTGTGCCAGTCCGTCGGGCGACGGCTGTTCGGCATACTCGAAGTGCACGCCATAGTCACTGCCGTCGCCCAGCAGACGACGGAAGCCAGGCAGGTCGTGCGGGGTGGAGATTATGAGTATGTCCCTGATGTCTGCCAGCATGAGAGCCGATATGGGGTAGTATATCATCGGCTTGTCGAATATCGGCAGAAGCTGCTTCGACACACCTTTGGTTATTGGGTAGAGCCTCGTGCCGCTACCGCCTGCAAGTACTATTCCTTTCATTTGTATTCCTTCTGTTTGATGTCGTGACGATTGGGTTTCATGGCTGTCCGTATTCAAACGGGCTGTCCAGGTCTCTGAGGCTGCCGTGATGGCGGTCCTTGTCCGAGAGCAGCACGTCCTGCCGTGGCAGACGCCAGTCGATGTTCAGGTCGGGGTCGTCCCACGCCAACGCGCCCTCGCTCTGCGGGGCATAGAAGTTGTCGCACTTGTACTGGAACACCACCTCCGGCGTCAGCACGCTGAAGCCATGTGCAAAGCCCTGCGGGATGAAGAACTGGCGGTGGTTGTCTTCGGTCAGCTCCACCGACACATACTGTCCGTAGGTCGGAGACCCGCGCCGTATGTCCACAGCCACGTCGAGCACGGCACCGCGCACCACCCTCACCAGCTTGCTCTGTGCGTATGGCGGCTTCTGGAAATGAAGTCCGCGCAACACACCGTAGCTGGACTTGCTCTCATTGTCCTGCACAAACACGATCCTTGCCACCTTCTCGTCGAACTCGCGCTGCGAGAACGACTCGAAGAAGTAGCCGCGTGCATCGCCGAAGATGCGCGGCTCGATGATGACCACGCCGTCTATCTCTGTCTTTATGATTTCCATATTTTGCTATAATCCTGTCTTCTTGCGGTTACGGCTTCAAAGTTACGCTTTCCGTGCAACACGGCAATGCGGACGTACGTCGGAAAAGCGTTTTTCACGCACAGACGGAGATTTTTGCATGCAAAACGTTTTGCGTTTGCAACAAAAGCCATAACTTTGCGCCTTGAAAATCCGGAAAGCACCGGAAACAGGAAAAGACCATTACACATTTTTACCAAGATATCTGTCTAACAAGAACAATTAAAATATCTACGATAATGAAGAAAGGCATTCATCCAGAAAATTACCGTCCTGTGGTATTCAAGGACATGTCGAACGGCGATATGTTTCTGTCGCGTTCAACCTGCAAGACAACTGATACAGTGGAGTTCGAGGGCGAGACCTACCCTGTTGTGAAGCTTGAAATCTCAAGCTCGTCACACCCGTTCTACACCGGCAAGTCCAAGCTGGTCGACACAGCCGGACGTGTGGACAAGTTCATGAGCCGCTACGGCAAGGTGAAGAAGTAAAGGTCTGCCGCCTCATACGGAATACCGATTACGGCGAAGCCGGAAGAGTTCCCCCAACAACGGAGCTCTTCCGGCTTTCCTGTTTCTGTACCCTATTGTTTACGTCCGCACACGCGAGAGCCTCGGACAGCATACCGCCAGGCGAAAAGACAGCCGTAACATACTGAAAATCAACGCTTCTATGGATGACCATTCAGAGGTTCTATGGTTGAACGTCCATAGCTCTATGGTTGAACGTTCACAGAGCTATGACTGAACGTTCATAGATGCTATGACTGAACGTTCATAGAATCCCTATGAATGGGCATAATGCCCATCTTGCCCATAATGCCCACGCCGCAGGACAAGCTCCCTCCAACGATGCCCATCCTTGGGTTCTATGAATGCCCATCCTTAGGTGCTTTAAATGGGCATCCATAGGTGCTATGAATGCCCATCCTTAGACCCTATGAATGGGCATCGTTAGGG
>CAVERK010000103.1:0-9139 GCA_963618035.1 bacterium | reverse complement strand
AAATGTTTGTGTTGTCAGTGATCATTTGTAGCTTTGCAGTGTCAGTTCCCACCAAGCCTCTCAACGAAGCTCAAATGCGTGGGGCTTTTTGCTTTTATGGGTATATATGAAGTATCAAACAAAAGGAACGAATATGAGAAACTTACTACTTTCCGTTGCGGTCTGTCTGTCGGTGCTGACCGCAGGTGCACAGGCTCTGGCAGTAAATCCTTCCGGCGAAGCATCGGCACAAGAACCCCATATGCCACGCGGGCCGCGCACGGCAGTCCTTGTCGACAATGACCTCTGCGGTGACGGCGACGGCCTGTTCCATCTTGTCCACCAGCTGCTGTGCACCAGTGCCGAAGTGCGCGGCATCGTTGGTGCACACGTTGGAGCACAGCGTTCGTGGAACCAGGCACAGGGCGAGGAACAGCACAACAATGCCGAGGTCTCCGTCTCACGGGCCAGGGAGATAGCGGAGCTCTGCGGCAAGGCCGGACAGATCAACATACAGCCTGGAGCACCCGTTCCCATGACCGACGACAGTACCCCGATAGAGTCGGAAGGGGCGAAGCTCATCATAGAGGAAGCCAGGAAGGCGACAGCCGACAAGCCCCTGTATCTGCTCTTCGGCGGTCCGCTCACGGACATCGCCTCGGCTTGGCTCATGGACCCGAGCATCTCCAGGAACGTCATACTCGTGTGGATAGGCGGGCAGGAATACGACTTCGGACATCCTTTTCCTCCGCAGTATCTCAAGGACAGGAACCTTGTGGAGTATAACCTGCGGCTTGACGTGAATGCTGCCAAGGTTGTCTTCAACAAGTCCGACCTGACCATCTGGCAGATTCCGCGTGACGTGTACCGCCAGAGCCTGTACAGCATGGCCGAGATTCAGGAGAAGATTGCTCCCCTTGGCAAGATTGGCGAATATCTGAGCACGAAGCTCGGAGCTTTCGCCCGCATGGCAGACACGTATGTGCTCGGCGACAGTCCGTTGTGCCTCATCAGCACACTGACGACAACGTTCGAGGCCGGTGCTGCCAGCTCGTTCTACGAGACCACGCCGGCACCGGCAATCACCGACGAGGGACTGTATGATTTCTCGAAGAAAGGGCGCGACATCATCGTCTACAAGACGATAGACACCCGCCTGCTCTTTGGTGACATGGAGTCGAGGTTCCGCCTCGCTGCCGCACAGGAGAATGAGTAGTCTGAACGGATTGCGCCGTTAAGAAGTATTCAGTACCGTTGCAGTCCACGACAGGTACCTAAAAGGGTGGCAAAAGAAAAGAGAGGGAGAACCGGAAGCCCCTCCCTCTCTTGGCGGAAAGATAGGGATTCGAACCCTAGGAACAGTTACCCGTTCGCCGCATTTCGAGTGCGGTCCGTTCGACCACTCCGGCATCTTTCCGGCGCAAAGATAGCACTTTTATTGTTCGCACATCTTCTTGCACCGAAAAAAACGCCTACCTTTGTGCTATATGAATCACAACAAAAACAAACAAGAAAGATGAAAAAGATTATCAGTCTATTGATGTTGGCAGTATGCCTCGCAGTAGCTGTGCCTGCACAGGCACAGCTGAAGTTCGGTGTCAAGGGTGGTCTGAACCTGTCGAAACTGGATGTCAGCGGCAACAAGATCTCCGACAATACCACAGGCTTCTTCATAGGCCCGATGGCAGAGTTCACCGTTCCCGTCGTGGGACTGGGTGTGGACGGAGCACTGATGTACTCCCAGCGCGGCAAGGACGCATACAAGCAGCAGGGAATTGAGGTTCCCGTCAACCTGAAGTACACTATCGGCCTTGGCAGCACACTGGGTGTGTATGTTGCAGCAGGTCCGGACTTCTTCTTCAACTTCAAGGACGTGGATTTGACAGGCGTTGACAAGAAAGACGCACAGGTGGGTCTTAACCTTGGTGCCGGAGTGAAGCTCCTGGGACACTTGCAGGCGGGCTTCACCTATCAGATTCCCCTTGGCAACAGCTTCGAGTTGGCCAATCTGGGCGACGCAGGTGCCAAGACCAAGACCTGGCAGATCCTGCTGGCCTACACATTCTGACAGCGACGGGGAGGTCGAAGAATCCCTACAGCCAGCACCCGCTATGGACAGACTGTTTGTCGACGTGATATTGCCGCTGCCGCTGGAGGGATGCTTCACCTACTCTGTGCCGCCGCCACTGCTGCAACAGCAACCGTTGCCGTTGCAGGCAGGCTCGCTTGTCAGCGTACCCTTCGGGGCAAAGAGGACGTACACGGCACTGGTAGTTGCACTGCACCACAATGAGCCGCAGGAGTATGCGGTGAAGGACATCATCGGCGTGCTGCAAGGTGTGCCGCCGCTGTTGCCACAGCAGCTGGCATTCTGGCGGTGGATGGCAGACTATTATATGTGTAGCGTGGGCGACGTGCTGAAGGCGGCGATGCCGCCATTGGTGAGTGGCAAGTCCCGCACGGGACGGAAGCCGGCAGATGCCGACAACGGCGATGACATCAACGGTGACGGTGCGGTCACGCTGCATAGCCTCTCCGCACCACAGCAGCAGGCGTTGGACAGCATCAAGGCTGCACTGCGTGTCAAGAACGTGTGCCTGCTGTATGGGGTGACCTCAAGCGGCAAGACGGAGGTCTACACACACCTGATGGCAGAGACCATCAAGTCCGGCAGACAGGTGCTGTACCTGCTGCCCGAGATAGCCATGACCACACAGATAATGCAACGCCTGAAGAACGTCTTCGGCCCGCATATCGGTATCTACCACTCCAAATGGCCCGACGCCAGGCGCAGGGAACTGTGGCTGAGGCAGCTGTCGGACAATCCCTATCCCATAATCCTCGGTGCACGCTCGGCGGTGTTCCTGCCGTTCAGGAATCTGGGGCTGGTGATTGTGGACGAAGAACACGAGAACACCTACAAGCAGCAAGACCCCGCACCACGCTACAACGCCCGCAATGCCGCCATCTACTTGGCCACGACAGCCGGTGCCAAGACACTGCTGGGCACCGCCACGCCGTCGCTCGAGAGCTGGCACAACGCCACCGAAAGCGGCAAGTATGCACTCGTGAAGCTGACGGAACGCTATCGTGGCGTGCAGCTGCCCCGCGTGGAGACCGTCGACATAAAGGAGCTGAAGCGCAAGAAGCTGATGAAAGGGCAGTTCTCGCCCGAGCTGATAGAGAGAATACGGACGACGCTGGACGACGGGGCACAGGTGATCCTGTTCCAGAACCGGCGCGGCTACGCCCCCATGCTGGAGTGCCGCGACTGCGGATGGACACCCAAGTGCGGCCGCTGTGACGTGTCGCTGACCTTCCACAAGCGGTCGGGACGGCTGATGTGCCACTACTGCGGCAACACCACCGGCGTGCCTGCCGCCTGTCCCAACTGCGGAAGCACGGACATCCGGCAGCGCGGCTTCGGCACGGAGAAGATCGAGGACGAGCTGCACACGCTGTTTCCCGATGCTCGGGTGGCACGGCTGGATCTCGACACATCAGGCTCGCGGACAAACTACGAGAAGATACTGCACGATTTCGAGACACAGCAGACGGACATCCTTGTGGGGACACAGATAATATCGAAAGGGCTTGACTTCGGGCACGTGCGGACAGTGGGCATTCTCAATGCCGACAACATGCTGAGCTATCCCGACTTCCGTGCCTACGAGCGTGCCTTCCAGCTGATGGTGCAGGTATCGGGACGTGCCGGACGGACAGACGGATGCGGAGTGGTGGTGCTGCAGACGCACGACACGGAGAACGGCATCATAGACCTCGTGCAGCGCAACGACTATGAGGGCATGGCGGCAGCGCAACTGGCAGAACGCCGTCTGTTCCGCTATCCTCCATACTACCGGCTGGTCTACGTCTGCCTGAGACACCGCTACGAGAGCACCGCCGACGGTGCCGCCAATGCCATGGCGGAACGCATGAGGGCTGTCTTGGGCAGCCGCGTGTCCGAACCCATGAAGCCGCCGGTGGCAAGGGTCAAGAGCCTCTTCCTCCGCCGCATCGTGCTAAAGGTGGAAAACAGTCTGCCATTCGCGCAGGTGGAGACGGCACTGCGGCAGATAAAGCACGACATCGAGACCGACAGCCGCTTCCGCAACACTACGGTGTATTTTGACGTGGATCCGCAGTAGTCTTCAGCTCCGGATAGCTGATGCGCGGATGATAGACCGACTTCAACCGTTCCTTGAACACGGTCTTGATGGTATCGATGTCCTTGAACGTGATGGGACACTGGCGGAAGAAGCCGTCGTCGACCTGCGAGTCGATGATCCGGTTCACCAGTGTGTCGATGCTCTCCTCGGTGTATTCCTTCAGACTTCTCGACGCAGCCTCCACAGCGTCTGCCATCATCAGTATGGCCTGCTCGCGCGTGCCTGGGTTCGGTCCAGGATAGGAGAACATACCCTCGGGCGGTTCCTGTCCACCGTGCTCGTTCTTCCATGAGATGTAGAAATACTTTGTCTTGCCCTTGCCGTGGTGCGTGGCGATGAAATCGCGTATCACCCGAGGCAGGTTGTTCTTCTCCGCCAGCTTCAGTCCGTCGGTGACGTGGCTGATCACGACCTGTGCGCTCTGTTCATAGCTGAGGTTGGCGTGCGGGTTCGTCCCTCCCGTCTGGTTCTCGGTGAAGAAGCCAGGGTTCTCCAACTTGCCGATGTCGTGATACAAGGCTCCTGTGCGCACCAGCTGGTTGTTCGCACCAATGGCCATGGCTGCTTCCGAAGCCAGATTGGCCACTTGCAGTGAGTGCTGGAACGTGCCTGGGGCGGTCTCCGACATGCGGCGCAGCAACGGATTGTTGGTATTCGACAGCTCCACCATGGTGACGTTGGACGTGAAGCCGAACAGCTTCTCGACCATGAACATGAGCGGATAGGCAAACAGAGCGAGGAAGCCGCTGATGGCGAGGTAGATGTACATGCGCACGTTCAGGTTCCGCACGTCGGTCTCCGAGACAAGCTCGTAGGCGAAGTAGACCAGTACATACGTCAGGATGACCAGCGCCACTGCGCGGAATATCTGCGAACGCTGTGTCAGCTCGCCGACGCTGAAGATTCCCATCAGTCCGGCAGCCGTCTGCAGCAGTATGAACTCATACGGATAGTGCAGACCGATGGAGCAGATGAGTACGGTGATGAGGAACGACATGAATGCCGTGCGCGAATCGAGGAACACACGCAGTATGAGCGGCATCATGGCATAAGGCAGCAGGTAGACGCTCAGGATGCTGTTTCTCACCATGAACGATGTCACCACGCTGTAGATCACCATGAGCGAGAAGATGAGCAGCAGACCGTTGTGCCGGTTGAAGAAGTCCTTGCGGTAGATGTCAAGATAGAGCATGAACAGCAGCACGAAGACAGCCACAAAAATCACCTGTCCGAGCACCATAAACCACTCTTGCGCCATCGTCTCGCTGCGGTTCACGGACTCGCGCTTCAGGCTTTCGAGGATGTTGTAAGTGTTCTGGTCTATTATCTGTCCGCGTTCCACAATCTTCTGTCCGCTCTGCACCACTCCGCTCGACCATGAATAGCTGTCGAGCAGCTCCTCCTTGGCGGTGGCTGTGCGGCCGGCATCATAGGTGAGGTTCTCCTTCAGGTAGTCGTTCAGCGGGAAGCGGCGCAGGACTTCGGGGCTGAAGTGCGCACTGTCGCCGGTCAGCAGCTGCTCATAGGCAGTGCGGAACGAGTAGACCTGTCCCAACGGTGTCTCCGTTGCCATCTTGTCGTCGATCACCATGATGCTGCTGACGCTGTCGGCAAGCATCCTGTCCATGTCGGCAGCAGACACGATGCCGCTGTTGTAGATCCGCTGCAACGTGCGCTGGATATACGACAGATAGCCGTAGGACGGCAGCAGGTCGCGCAGCGTGGTGTTGTCGTAGTCGGCACGCAGCTGCTCAATCTGCGACTTGCCGACTTCCTTGTCCATAATATAATAAGGATGGAACCGCTGTAGCAGGCTGTCCTGCTCGTGCTTGATTATCTTGTCGGACTTGTAGATGGGGAAGTCGAAGTCGGCAATGAGCTGTCCGTACTTCCACGGCCGGTTGAGGTCGAACTCATAGCTGAACTTCACGTCGCGCGGCAGGAAGTAAACAATCAGAGCCACAGTGGCAAGCAGGATTATCGCCTTGTAAAGCAGGGACCGGATACGGGAGTTGCTTATGTTGTCCAAATGTTTCATAAAGTCATAAATTTGCGAAAAGTACGAAGAAAAACTGACAGTATAGATAAAAACGTGTAATTTTGCCCGTAGAAACAGATGTTTTATTATGAGATGAAGTCGGGACGAAGCGTCTTGTCCCGAAATCGTTTTCATGGTTACACATAGATATCATGACAGAAAGGAAGGTCAGAGTCCGCTTCGCGCCAAGCCCTACAGGGCCTCTGCACATTGGCGGTGTCAGGACGGCACTCTATAATTACTTGTTCGCACGCCAGCATGGTGGCGAACTGATTTTCAGAATAGAAGACACCGACTCGCACCGCTTTGTCCAGGGTGCCGAGGAATACATCATCGAATCATTCAAGTGGCTCGGCATAGAGTTCGACGAAGGCGTGGGCTTCGGCGGCAGCTACGGCCCCTACCGGCAGTCGGAACGGCGGCATATATATAAGGAGTATGTGCATCAGCTGCTTGATGCCGGATGTGCCTACATCGCTTTCGACACCCCCGACGAGCTTGAAGCAAAACGCTCCGAAATCCCCAACTTCCAGTACGACGCATCTACCCGCATGCAGATGCGCAACTCCCTGAGCATGCCGGCGGAGGAAGTCCGCAGGCTGATGGACGGGGGGACACAGTATGTCGTGCGCTTCAAGGTGGAACCAGAACAGGAAGTGCATGTCGACGACATCATACGCGGCGACGTGACGGTGAACTCGTCAATCATCGACGACAAGGTGCTGTATAAGTCGGCAGACGAGCTGCCGACATACCATCTGGCAAACATCGTCGACGACCACCTGATGGAGATAACACACGTCATTCGCGGCGAAGAGTGGCTTCCGTCAGCTCCGTTGCACGTGTTGCTCTACCGTGCTTTCGGCTGGTGGCTTCCGTCAGCTCCGCTGCACGTGCTGCTCTACCGTGCTTTCGGCTGGCAGGACACCATGCCCCGCTTTGCGCATCTGTCTCTCCTGCTGAAGCCCGAGGGCAGCGGCAAGCTGAGCAAGCGCGACGGCGACAGACTGGGATTTCCCGTGTTCCCGCTGGAGTGGCATGACCCCAAGAGCGGAGAGGTGAGCAGCGGATACAGGGAGAAAGGCTACCTGCCGGAGGCTGTGATAAACTTCCTCGCCCTGTTGGGCTGGAACCCTGGCAACGATCAGGACATAATGTCGATGGACGAGCTGGTACGGCTGTTCGACCTGAGCAAATGCAGCAAGGCCGGTGCGCGTTTCGACTACAAGAAATGCCTGTGGTTCAATCACGAATACATCACTGCGGCTTCCGACGAGCGGATAGCACAGCTGTATGCCCCCGTGCTGGAGCAGCACGGCGTTGACGGTGCCGGCATCGACAAGGTGAAGACCGTCGTGGGGATGATAAAGAACCGCATCGACCTGATCCCCGAACTGTGGGACGTGTCGGACTTCTTCTTCGTTGCCCCGACAGCCTATGACGAGAAGACCGTGCGCAAGCGTTGGAAGGAAGACTCGGCACAGAAGATGGCAGAACTCATGGAAGTGCTCAGCGGCATCGACGACTTCAGCATCGACAATCAGGAAAAGGTGGTGATGGCGTGGATTGAGCAGAAAGGCTACAAGACCGGCGACATCATGAACCCCTGGCGGCTGACGCTGGTGGGCGAGGGCAAGGGACCGCACATGTTCGACATCTCGTGGGTGCTGGGCAAGGAAGAGACACTGCGCCGCATGGAGCGTGCATTGGAGATACTCAAGTAGAGAGATTATGTTCCTGTATAATTTAGCCATTGGCGTTTATGCCGCACTGGCTCATCTTGACGCGCCGTTCAGCCGCAAGCCGAGAAAGATGGTCAAGGGGCAGCGCGTGTCTTATGCCATACTGAGGCATCAGATAGACCCGTCGAGGAAGTACATCTGGTTTCACGCCGCGTCACTGGGGGAGTTCGAGCAGGGACGGCCGCTGATTGAAAGCATACGCCGCACGCATCCCGAATACGGCATCCTGCTGACTTTCTTCTCCCCGTCGGGCTATGAGGTGCGGAAGCACTATCGCGGAGCCGACATCGTGTGCTATCTGCCTTTCGACAAGCCGCGCAACGTGCGCAAGTTCCTCGACACGGCACGTCCGTGCATGGCATTCTTCATAAAATATGAGTTCTGGAAGAACTACCTCGACGAACTGCACCGCCGCAACATACCGGTCTACAGTGTCTCGTCAATCTTCCGCCGGAACCAGATATTCTTCAAGTGGTACGGAGCGACATACCGCAACGTGCTGCATGACTTCACACATCTGTTCGTGCAGAACGAGGCTTCGCGCCGCTATCTGTCGGCGATAGGCGTTGAAGATGTCACCGTGGTTGGCGACACGCGCTTCGACCGCGTGCTGCAGATAGCACAGGAGTCCAAGGAACTGCCGTTGGTGGAAACATTCAAGGGCGGACAGACCACAATCGTGGCAGGCAGCTCGTGGCAACCCGACGAAGACCTGTTCATAGACTACTTCAACCGTCATCCCGAGCTGAAGCTCATCATTGCGCCGCACGTGATAGACGAGGCGCACTTGGTGGAGATTGTGGAGAAGCTGAAGCGTCCTTATGTCCGCTACACGCGTGCCACCGAGGCCAACGTGCGCGATGCCGACTGCCTCATCATAGACTGCTTCGGATTGCTGTCGTCAATCTACCGCTACGGCGAGATTGCCTATGTTGGCGGCGGCTTCGGCGCAGGCATACACAATGTGCTGGAGGCTGCCGTCTACGCCATGCCTGTGGTGTTCGGCCCGAAATACCATAAGTTTGCCGAGGCTGTCGAGCTTATCGACGGGGGAGGAGCCTTCTCCATCAACAGTCCCGACGAACTGAACCGTCTGTTCGACCGCCTGCTCTCCGATGCCGACTTCCTGAAACAGAGCGGAGTCAATGCACGCAACTATGTCGCAGGCAAAGCCGGTGCCACCGACAAGATTCTCAGCCACATTTTCTGAC
>CAVERK010000102.1:0-9253 GCA_963618035.1 bacterium | reverse complement strand
CGAAAGGTTTATACCTCTATTATTAACCGCCCGAAAAAACATCATTCAGCAATAAATCGGAATGAAACGTTCGAACCTTTTGAATTATTGCTGTCCGCTAAACGTTTCAGACCGAGTGCGCGTCGCACCCTCGGGCGGAATATCTATGACCTTTCGAGTTTTAGCGGACAGCAATAGTATGAAAATGAACAAGCCGTGCAGCTGTACGCGCGTAAAATGGTGCGTCAAGATGTGTAAATCCGATAAATGTATATATTTGTGCGCTGAACGCTGAAAGAAGTGAGAACGATGAAGATAGCCATTGTGGACTATAATGCGGGGAACGTCTGCTCGGTGCTGAACGCCGTGCGACGCATAGGTGTGGAGCCGTTGCTGACGCGCGATGCCGCCGAAATATGCTCGGCGGACAAGGTGATATTCCCTGGACAGGGTGAGGCCGCCGGCACCATGCGCTTCCTGCGCGACACGGGTCTTGACCGTGTCATCGCCGGTCTGCGGCAGCCCGTGCTGGGCATCTGCATCGGCATGCAGCTGCTGTGCCGCCACTCGGACGAGGGCGACACTGACTGCATGGGCGTGTTCGATGCCGATGTGCTGCGCTTCGCTCCGCAACGGCATGAGGACAAGGTTCCGCACATGGGATGGAACTCGCTCCGCGACATGCAGGGACCGCTGTTCACGGGTCTTGACGACGGTGCCTACGTCTACTTCGTCCACAGCTACTATGTGCCGCTGTGCGGATGCACCATTGCCACCTGCGACTACATACAGCCCTTCAGCGCGGCTCTTCAGCGGGGCAACTTCTATGCCACGCAGTTCCATCCGGAGAAGAGCGGCAGCGTGGGCGAACGTATACTGCAAAACTTCCTTGCACTATGATAGAACTGATTCCCGCCATTGACATCATCGACGGTCGCTGTGTGCGGCTGGAACAGGGACGCTACGACCGCGTGACCGACTACGGCGACCCGCTGGACATGGCTCTGCGGATGCAGGACCACGGCATCGTGCGTCTGCACATGGTCGACCTCGACGGTGCGGCATCGAAGCACATCGTCAACTACCGCACGCTGGAGCGTGTGGCGGCACACACCGGTCTAGTGATAGACTTCGGCGGCGGCGTGAAGAGCGACGACGACCTCCGCATTGCCTTCGACAGCGGAGCGGCCATGGTCACGGGAGGCAGCGTGGCAGTGAAGCAGCCCGACGTGTTCTGCTCGTGGCTGCGGACGCATGGTGCCGGCAGGATAATCCTCGGTGCCGACGTGCGCGGACGCGACATCGCCGTCAACGGATGGAAAGAACAGAGCGGCAGTGACCTGATGGCGTTCCTCGACTTCTATACGGCAGAGGAGCGTGGCGTCAGCACCGTCATCTGCACCGACATCAGCCGCGACGGCATGCTTCAGGGACCGGCGGTGGAGCTGTATGTGGAGATCTTGCAGAAGCATCCGTCGATGCACCTCATCGCCAGCGGCGGTGTCAGCGGCAGTGACGACATCCGGCGGTTGGACGAGGCCGGCGTGCCGGCGGTGATCATGGGCAAGGCTCTCTATGAAGGGCGCATATCGTGGCGCGAGATTGAGGAGATACTCGGGCTGAAATGAGAAGTACATATTCACAAATGGAGGGAGGAGGAACTCGTGCTGGCAAAACGCATCATACCGTGTCTTGACATAAAGGACGGGCAGACCGTCAAGGGCGTGCGCTTCGAGGGTCTGCGCCAGGCCGGTGACCCTGTGGAGCTGGCGCGTGCCTACTCCGCTCAGGGGGCAGACGAACTGGTGTTTCTCGACATTACTGCCAGTGCCGAAGGCCGCAAGACCTTCACCGAGCTGGTGACGCGCATTGCCGAAAACATCAACATCCCGTTCACCGTGGGCGGCGGCATCAACGAACTGGCAGACGTGGACCGCCTGCTGTCGGCCGGTGCCGACAAGGTGTCGGTCAACTCGGCGGCGTTGCGCAATCCCGAACTGATTGATGCCATAGCACGCAGCTACGGCTCGCAGGTGTGCGTCCTTGCCATCGATGCCAAGCAGATGCAGGACGGCAGCTGGACGTGCTTCCTCAATGGCGGCCGCGTGCCGACAGAGCGCGAGCTGTTCCAGTGGGCACGCGAGGGACAGGAACGCGGTGCGGGAGAGATACTCTTCACCAGCATGGACCACGACGGCGTGCGTGCGGGATTTGCCAATGAAGCCTTGGCGCGCCTGACGGACGGGCTGTCGATACCCGTGATTGCCTCGGGCGGAGCCGGCACGATGGAGCACTTCCGCGATGCTTTCGACGCAGGACATGCCGATGCTGCCTTGGCGGCAGGCGTTTTTCATTTCGGTGACATCAGTATTCCCGAATTAAAGTCGTACCTTTGCGGCTGTGGCATAAAGATAAGGATTTAGAAGAAAACGCGATTGTTTGATACTTGGAAGGCAGATATATGTTGGATTTTGACAAGATGGGCGGGCTGGTTCCTGCCATAATACAGGATGCCGACACGGCAAAGGTGCTGATGCTCGGCTTCATGAACGAGGAGGCCTATGAGCGCACGCAGAAGAGCGGCCGCGTGACCTTCTACAGCCGCACGCGCAAGTGCCTGTGGACCAAGGGCGAGGAGAGCGGCCACTATCTGGACGTGGTGTCCATCAAGTCCGACTGCGACAACGACACGCTGCTCATCGAGGTGCGTCCCAACGGCTCCGTGTGCCATCTCGGCACAGACACCTGCTGGGGTGAGACGAATGCCGAGCCGGTGATGTTCCTGAAGGAGCTGCAGGGCTTTATCAGCAAGCGTTACAAGGAGATGCCTGCCGGCTCGTACACCACGTCGCTGTTCTCGTCGGGCATCAACAAGATGGCGCAGAAAGTGGGCGAAGAGGCTGTGGAGACCATCATCGAAGCCACAAACGGCACCAACGACCGCCTTGTCTACGAGGGGGCAGACCTGCTCTATCACCTCATCGTGCTGCTTACGTCGAAAGGTCTCGGCATTGAAGACCTGGCACGCGAGCTGCAGGAACGCCACAAGCCAAACTGGAAGAAACATTGATACAAGGGGGATAACTCCGCAGTTCGTTTTTATAGAAGCCTGTGAACGATGGACGAGTGCTTGGTGAGATATAAGGATGTGGCCTTCAGTCAGGAGGGCGCGGCAGTGCTCGAGGGCGTGGACCTGCAACTCTCGAAGGGGCAGTTCGTCTACCTCACGGGACGTGTCGGTGCCGGCAAGAGCAGTCTGCTGAAGACCATGTATGCCGAGCTGGACATCGACAGCGGCGAGGCTGAGGTGCTGGGCTTCAACCTGCGCCGCCTGAAGCGCAGAAGCATCGCACTGTTGCGCCGCAAGCTGGGCATCGTGTTCCAGGACTTCCAGCTGCTGACCGACCGCACGGTGCACGACAATCTGGAGTTCGTGCTCCGCGCCACCGGATGGAGCGGACGCAAGGACATCGACGGGCGTATCTCCGTGGCACTGCGCCTCGTGGGACTTGAGGACAAGGCGCGGAAGATGCCGCACGAGCTGTCGGGCGGCGAACAGCAACGGGTGGTGATAGCACGGGCCATGCTGAACGCTCCGGAGCTGATACTGGCAGACGAGCCTACGGGCAACCTCGACCCCGATACCAGCCGCAGCATCATGAAGCTGCTGCACGACATCAGCCGCACAGGGGCACTGGTCATCATGGCGACGCACAACATGCAGCTCATCGACGAGTTCCCTGGCGATGTCTACCGCTGTGCCGACCACAGGCTCGTGAAGGTCTCGGCTGCGGATGAGGCCTGACGGGGACAGCAAGTACGAAGACAGACAGAACGATATACAACAAGAAATATAAAGAAGGGAGAGAGACACAGTATGAAAGTATTGAAGTTTGGAGGAACGTCCGTAGGTTCGGCACAGCGCATGAAGGACGTGGCAAGGCTGATAACGGCTGACGGTGAGTGCAAGATTGTGGTGCTATCGGCCATGTCGGGCACCACGAACACCCTTGTCGAGATTTCCGACTACCTGTACCGCAAGAATCCCGATGGCGCGAACGAGTTGATAAACAAGTTGGAAGCCAAGTACAACCGCCACATCGACGAGCTGTATGGCACAGACGAATATCGCCGCAAGACGCGCGAGGAGCTGAAGTCGCACTTCGACTACATGCGCTCGTTCACCAAAGACCTCTTCACCATGTTCGAGGAGAAAGAAATTCTCTCGCAGGGCGAACTGATGTCCACCGCCATGATGAACTCATACCTGCACGAGTGCGGCTGCAACTCGGTGCTGCTGCCCGCGCTCGAATTCATGCGCATAGACAAGAACGGCGAGCCTGATTCTACATATATTAAGGAGAAGCTGGCGGCACAACTCGACCTGAACGCCGGTGCAGACCTGTATATCACGCAGGGCTTCGTCTGCCGCAATGCCTACGGCGAGGTGGACAACCTGCAGCGCGGCGGCAGTGACTACACGGCATCGCTGATCGGCGCAGCCGTCGGAGCCGACGAGATACAGATATGGACAGACATCGACGGCATGCACAACAACGACCCGCGCATCGTGGACCACACGGCACCGATACGCAACCTGCATTTCGAGGAGGCGGCCGAGATGGCATATTTCGGAGCGAAAATACTGCATCCGACGTGCATACAGCCTGCCAAGTACGCCAACATCCCCGTGCGGCTTAAGAATACCCTCGACCCGCAGGCTCCTGGAACGCTAATCTCCAACGAGACCGTCAGCGGCACCGTCAAGGCCGTCGCCGCCAAGGACAACATCACCGCCATAAAGATCAAGTCGAGCCGCATGCTGCTGGCATACGGCTTCTTGCGCAAGGTGTTCGAGATATTCGAGAGCTACCAGACATCCATCGACATGATCTGTACTTCCGAGGTGGGCGTCTCCGTCACCATCGACAACCAGAGCCATCTCAACGAGATCCTCGACGACCTGCGCAAGTACGGCACCGTCACCGTCGACCGCGACATGTGCATCGTCTGCATCGTCGGCGACCTGGAGTGGGAGAACATCGGCTTCGAGGCCAGCGTGCTCGATGCGCTGCACGACGTGCCTGTGCGCATGATCTCCTACGGTGGCAGCAACTACAACATCTCGCTGCTGATACGCGAGTCCGACAAGAAGAAAGCCCTGCAGCAGCTCAGCGACAAGCTGTTCAACGGCAAGTGAGCCGTCAGAGAGGAAAGACTGATGGAAGGAACATTCCCCACGGACAAGTTTGAGAAGCTTCAGACACCGTTCTACTACTACGACACCCCGCTGCTGCGCCGCACGCTCGATGTCCTGCGCAGCGAGATGCAGAAAGTACCGGCGTGTCAGGTGCACTATGCCGTCAAGGCCAACGCCAACCACAAGGTGCTGCGCCTCATCAGCAACTACGGCTTGGGAGCCGATTGCGTGAGCGGCGGCGAGATACGTGCAGCCTTGCAGGCGGGATTTGCACCGCAGAGCATCGTCTTCGCCGGAGTGGGCAAGGCCGACTGGGAGATAAACCTTGCGCTTGAGGCCGGCATCGGGTTCTTCAACGTGGAGTCCGTGCCCGAGCTTGAGGTCATCGGCAGGCTGGCGGCAGCACGCGGGACAGTGGCACACGTGGCTCTGCGCATCAATCCCGACGTTGGTGCGCACACGCACGCCAACATCACCACCGGACTGGCAGAAAACAAGTTCGGCATCAGCATGGACGACATGGACAGCGTCATCGGAGCTGCGCGTTCCATGCACAGCGTGTCGTTCGAGGGACTGCACTTCCACATCGGCTCGCAGATTCTCGACATGGGCGATTTCCAGGCTCTCTGCAACCGCATCAATGAACTTACGTCGCGGCTGGAGCGCAACCACGTCGAAGTCCGCAATATCAATGTCGGCGGCGGACTGGGCATCGACTACCGTCACCCTGACCGCAATGCCGTGCCCGACTTCGGCGCGTGGCTGCGGACATTCGGCACGCACCTGCGCCGCCGCGAGGGGCAGACGCTGCACCTCGAGCCAGGACGTTCCGTCGTGGGGCAGTGCGGCTCGCTCATCTCGCGCGTGCTCTACGTCAAGCAGGGCAGGAACAAGCAGTTCGCCATTCTCGATGCGGGAATGTCCGACCTCATACGCCCCGCGCTCTATCAGGCTTACCACAAGATTGAGAACATCAGCTCCGCACTGCCTGCCGAGACCTACGATGTCGTGGGACCGGTCTGCGAGTCGTCCGACGTGTTCGGCAAGGCCGTCGACCTGAACAAGACCGTGCGCGGCGACCTCATCGCCATACGCTCTGCCGGAGCCTACGGCGAAATCATGGCCTCGCAGTACAATTGCCGCCCGCTGCCGCAAGGCTACACCACCGAAGACCTGCAGGCACTGTAGTGCGTGGTGCGACGCGCACACCGATTTTTTCTGCTGGGGCAAGGACATCTGTCTCTGAGTGAAATGATGTATCTTTGCGGCTGCAAAATTTGCGTCTGCATGAAAAGATGAGACAGCTGGTAAAGATAGTCATATTGTTGTTCCTCACGGGGATGGTGTTCTCCTGCAACATCGGGAAGAACGACCGCACCCCGTTTGCCGCCATTGAGGACATGGTGGATTCGGCAGCCCTGGCGCGTGCCGACTCCGCAGCCTTGGCCGACAGCCTCCGGCGGATAGAGGAGGAAGAGGTGAAGCCCGTCCGTGCCGACGAGCTGTTTGAGGACTTCATGTACAACTTCTCGTCCGATGCCCGCTTCCAGCGCCGCCGCGTCGTGTTCCCCCTGGAGTTCCATGATGCCGATACCGTCTATCGCATCGAACGCAAGTACTGGAAGCAGGACACGACGTTCAACCGCAGCAACACATACTACATACTCTTCGACCGCGAGTCCGACCTCGACCTCGAGGGCGACACCTCGCTCAACGCCGTGCGCGTGGAGTGGGTCTACCTGAACACGATGATGGAAAAGACCTACCTCTTCGAGCGTGTGCGCGGTGCGTGGATGCTCAGCCGCATCGACCTCAAGCCGTTGGCGGATGCCGACGAGGGCTTCACCGGCTTCTACCGCCGCTTCGTCACCGACAGCCTGTTCCAGAGCCGCCATGTCGCCAATCCGCTGGAGTTCGTCACCGTCGACCCCGACGACGAGTTCTCCATCCTGCACACCACGCTCGGTGTCAGCGAATGGTTCGCCTTCCGTCCCGAGCTGCCTGACGACGTGCTTCCGAACATCGACTACGGACAGCAGAACGACGAGACCTCGACCTCGAAGGTCATCAAGCTCAACGGCTCCGACGGCTATTCCGCCATACTCTACTTCCACAAGCGTCGCGGTGAGTGGATGCTCTATAAATTTGAGGACACCAGTATATGACGACAACAACGACACCCTCCGGCTGCCAGCCGGCAAGAATACCAAACACCTTCGGTCTCGATGTCGTGGCCGACAGCTTCCACGACTACTCCTCGGCCGAAGAGCTGCAGCATCTCATAGGCAGCGGCCTGATAGCTCCGCACCATCTGCACGTCGGCAGCGGCAGCAATCTGCTGTTTCTCAGCCCGCACTATCACGGCACCGTCCTGCACTCGCGGATATGCGGTGTCAGCGTCGTTGGCGGGAGTGGCGACGAAGTCCTTGTGCGCGTCGGTGCAGGCTGTGTGTGGGATGACTTCGTGGCGTTCTGCGTCGTAAACGGATGGCAGGGCGTGGAAAATCTCTCGCTCATCCCTGGCGAGGTCGGTGCCAGCGCGGTGCAGAACATCGGAGCCTACGGCGTAGAGGTGAAGGATGTCATCAGCCGTGTCGAGGCCGTCGACATGCAGGGGCGCAGTCTCGCCTTCGATGTCTCCGAGTGCGGCTACGGCTATCGCGACAGCATCTTCAAGCGACCCCACATGAAGGACATCTTCATCACCCACGTGACCTATCGCCTCAGCAAGCGCGGCACTCTGCAGCTGGGCTACAAGGCCATCCGTCAGGCACTGGAGGGGCGCAGCGTCATCACCCTCTCCGACGTGCGTCAGGCCGTCATCGGCATCCGCCGTGCCAAGCTGCCCGACCCCGCAGAGCTGGGCAGTGCCGGCAGCTTCTTCAAGAACCCCGTCGTCAGTGCCGCGCAGAAAGACAGCCTGCTGTGCAGCCACCCGTCAATGCCGTTCTACCAGCAGGCCGACGGCAGTGCCAAGATCCCTGCCGGATGGCTCATCGAGCAGTGCGGATGGAAAGGCCGACAGCTGGGACCGGCAGCCGTCTACGGCAAGCAGGCACTGGTCATCGTCAACACCGGCGGCGCGACCGGCAGCGACATCATGCGTCTCGCCGAGGCCGTGCAGCACGATGTGCTCTCGGCGTTCGGCCTGCCACTCAGCCCCGAGGTCAACATCATAGAATAGGCAAGCGATGGATGCAACCATGACGATACGCTTTCTCGGCACAGGGACATCGGGCGGTGTGCCCACGCTGGGCTGCACGTGTCCCGTCTGCACGTCGTCCGACCCGCGCGACAGCCGTCTGCGCTCCTCGGCTCTCGTCACCGCCGGCAGCGTGCGCCTGCTCATCGACTGCGGTCCCGACTTCCGCCGGCAGTGGCTCGGCGTGCGTCCCTTTGTCGCTCCCGATGCCATCCTGCTCACCCACGAGCACTTCGACCACATTGCCGGACTCGACGACCTGCGCCCCAATCAGGCATTCGGCAACGTGCCCGTCTATGCCGAGCAGCGCGTCATCGACCAGCTGCACAGCCGTCTGCCCTACTGCTTCGGGCAGAAGCACTACCCTGGCTCGCCGCTGCTCGATGTCCATGCCGTCGAACCCTTCCGGCCGTTCACTGTCGGCGGCACCGAGATAATGCCCGTCCGCGTCATGCACGGCACACTGCCCATCCTGGGGTATGTCATCGGCGGACGCCTGGGCTACGTCACCGACATGAAGACCATGCCCGCCGAGAGCCGCGCCTGTCTCAGCGGCCTGCCGGTGCTTGTCATGAACGCGCTGCATGTCCGTGAGCATCCGTCGCATCAGAACATTGCCGAAGCCATTGCCAACGCCCGCATGCTGGCCGCCCGCCACACCTACTTCATCCACATGAGCCACTACGCCGGACTTCATGCCGAAATCGATGCCGCCCTGCCGCCGCACATGCACTTCGCCTACGACGGTATGACGGCAGAGGTCGGGCTGTGAATGGTGATTTTGTCCTGATAAAAGACTTTTGCCGCACAACCAACAACCGGTCATTCAACCCGATAGTGCGTATCTGGAGTACGGAGCCACAGGTTATAAT
>CAVERK010000101.1:0-9362 GCA_963618035.1 bacterium | reverse complement strand
TAGAATGCCTGCCTGTCACGCAGGAGGTCACGAGTTCGAGTCTCGTACGCACCGCAATCAAAACGAGTGAGGTTGCCGTGAATGAACATCACAGCAGTCTCACTCGTTTTCTTTCCCCCTTCCTTTCAAGCCAGCAGAGCCTCTGCCAGGCGTGTCAGGTCGTCGATGGTCTTCTGCTTGACGGTCGACTCCACGGTCACTATCGGCTCGACGACGGTTATGTCCTTGAGCTGCTCCATCGCCTCACGCATCTTCTTGCCGGCAGCAGGTGCCCACGAGCCATTGTCTATGAATGCGACCTTGCGGTTCTGGAAGTTCTTGCTGCGCAGATGGCTGATGAAGTCTTCCATCACAGGCATGATGCCGGCATCATAGGTCGGTGCAGCCAGCACCAGACGGTCATAGCGGAAGGCATCTTCGACCGCTTCTGCCATGTCGTCGCGCCGCAGGTCGCTGAGCGAAACCTTTACGTTGCTCTTCGCACGTATTATCTCCGCCAGCTTCACAGCTGCTTCGGCGGTGTTGCCATGAAGCGAGCAATAGGCGATGAAGATGCCCTCGCTCTCAGGACGGTATGAGCTCCACGTGTCATATAGCTGCAGGTAGGGCGTGAGGTCACCCTCGAGCACCGGACCGTGCAGCGGACATATCTTGTCTATCTCAAGACCTCCGACCTTCTTCAGCACAGCCTGCACCTGCGCACCATACTTGCCGACGATGTTGAAGTAGTAGCGACGTGCCTCGCACGTCCAGCCTTCAGGGTCGTCATAGTCCAATGCTCCGAACTTGCCAAAGGCATCGGCAGAGAACAGGACTTTCTCCTTCTGTTCGTACTCCATCATGACCTCGGGCCAGTGCACCATAGGCGCTGTGATGAACTGCAGCGTGTGTTCGCCCAGCGACAGCGTGTCGCCGTCCTTCACGATGGCGAGCTGCTCCACCGGCAGCGTGATGCCGAAGAAGCGCGTTATCAGCTTGACAGCCTGTGCTGTGCATACCACCTTGGCTTCGGGATACAGGTCGAGGAAACGTCCGACATTGGCAGCATGGTCCGGCTCCATGTGGCTGACAACGAGATATGATGGCTTGCGACTCCCGAGGGCTTCCTTCAGATTGCCGAGCCACTCGGAGGTGCGGCGTGCATCGATGGTGTCGATCACTGCCACGTCCTTGTCCATGATCACATACGAGTTATAGGAGATGCCTTGCGGCACCACATACTGACCCTCGAAGAGGTCGATGTCCTTGTCGTCAGCACCGATATACCTGATGCTGTCCGTTACGTTTGTTGTTGCCATTTTCTTCCTTTTTATTTATTCTGTTTGATTACACAATTAACCGTCCTACAGGTACTGCGCTTACGCGGTCTTCCGTCCGTCTGCACGGCAGCCGTATCGTTTCATATCACTCCGAAATGGCGAAGTGCCAAAGCCACGCCGTCGTCGTCGACGCTTGCAGTCACATAGTCGGCTGCCGCCTTGACATCAGGCTGTGCGTTGCCCATAGCCACGCCCGTGTGTGCATGGCGCAGCATGGAAATATCATTACCGCCGTCGCCGAAGCTCATCGTCTCTTCCAGCGCAATGCCGAAGTGGCGGGCAATGTCGTCAATGCCTTTCTGCTTGGTGCATCCACGGGCAGTCACGTCGACAAAGGCAGGATGCCAGCGTCCCATCTCACAATCGGACACAGCAGGATGCAGCTCCGCCTCCTGCGCCATGTCCAAGAAGGGTGACATCTGATATATATCGCCACGGCTCAGAGCCTCATCGACAGTCACGTCGTCGAACGTCACGGGACATTGCAGATGACGGTAGAACAGGTCGCGCAGCTGTCTGTCGAGACGGCACACGCAGGCATCATGACTGCCGACAACCACACACGGGATGTTGCGATCCCACGTGTAGTGCAGGATGGTCTCTGCACTGCTGCGGCTGATGGGCATCTTGCTGATGGGAGTGCCGTCGGCAGCAAAGCAGCAGGCACCGTTCATGGTTATGTAGCCGTCTATCAGTCCGCGCTCCTGCAACGGACTGAGATTGTTTATCAGCAGCCACGGCCTGCCGGTGGAGATGAATATCTGCACGCCGCGCGACTTGGCAGCCGACAGTGCGTCGACAGCCGACTGCGGAATCCTGTGGGTGCTGAAGCTGACCAGCGTACCGTCTATGTCGAAAAACAATGCCTTTATCATAAGTAGTCTGATTGAACACGTGTGCCTCACGTTGAGGTTCGGGCGTAAAGATACGCCAAAAACAACATGGGCTGATTAGTCTGCCACTTTTTTGTTTGTATGTCAAAATAGCTTACCTTTGCGCCGTCTTGTTCCGCGACATCCAAGTATAGAACCGGCGATGAAGCGGACGAAGAAGGAATCAGGTGGAAGTCCTGAACAGTCCCGCTGCTGTGAGTCTCACGCCGGCGAGCTTCCTGATGACACACCATGACACGCAGGAACATGCGTGTCGCACGATGTGGGGAAGACACCGCAACAGGGCTTGCTTGAACACCGGAGCCACTGCCTGCGCACACGATGCGGGGCGGGAAGGCACAAGCAAGCCGAGACAAGTCAGAAGACCTGCAAGACAAGCTGAGAAGCCCTGCTTCAGCCTCTCGAGGAAAGAGTCTGAAGACCATACAAACGGTGCGTGCGCATGGACAGAGACGCATGAGACGGTGCACGTACCCGAAGATTTAAGACAGAAGAACGAACAGTTTTATCGCTTAGAGTCTATGAACAGCCGACACTATGCCCTTGCTGCATGGTTTTGCCTGATGCTTTGGGCGTTTCTGGTTCCCGTTGCGGCAGATGCACAGGAGAATGTCAGGGACACCATCACCGGAAAGGTTCACCAGATAGGTGAAGTCACGGTGAAGGCACGGCGCATGTCGCCCAACGTCACATCGTCGGCACCGGTACAGCTGATTTCGAGAGATGCCATAAGGCAGCAGGGCATAACGGACATTGCCGACGCACTGCGCCGCTTCTCGGGTGCTAACATAAAGGACTATGGCGGTGCAGGTGGCATGAAGACGGTGTCGGTGCGCAGCCTGGGGTCACAGCACACGGCAGTGGTCTATGACGGCATCACGATAAGCGACACGCAGAGCGGACAGGTGGACTTGTCGCGCTTCTCGATAGACAACCTGCAGGAGATGTCGCTGACCGTCGGCGACAACGACGACATATTCCTGCCGGCACGCACGGTGGCATCGGCGGCATCGGTGCGCCTACAGTCGGCAGAGCCGCAGCTGGAAGACAAGCCTTTCGCCCTGAAGGCAGAGGTAAAGGCCGGATCATACGGCATGGTGAACCCGTTCGTCCGCTACGACCAGCGCATAACAAGCGGTCTGAGCACATCGTTGTCGGGCGACTTCATGCGGGCCGACAACAACTATCCCTTCACGCTCGTCAACGGCAAGCTGAAGACCAAGGAACGGCGTGGCAACAATCAGATAGAGACTTGGCGAGGCGAGTGGAACCTGTATGCACATCCCAGCCAGCGTTCCACACTGAATACAAAGGTGTACTTCTACGACTCGGACCGCGAACTGCCAGGGCAGATTGTCTACTACAACCTCAAGAACGCCGAGCGGCTGAAAGACCGCAATTTCTTTGCACAGGCACACTACCGCACGTTCTGGAACAATGGGCTGTCGCTGATGCTCAACGGGAAGTTCAACTGGGCATCAACGCACTATCACGACGAGTCGCAAGAATATCCCAACGGAGTGAGGGACAACACCTACCTGCAGCGCGAGTACTACGGATCGGCAGCGGTGCTGTATGTGCCGCAGCAGGAATGGGCATTCTCCTATGCTGCCGACTATGCCTACGGAACACTTAACATGAACGCCAACAATGCTGCCAAGCCATTCCGCCACACCGTGCTGCAATCGCTGACAGCACGCTACCGCACACAGCGGCTCACGCTGACGGGCATGCTGCTAAGCTCCATCTACCTGAACGATGTCAAGGAAGGCACGCCGGCAGCGGACGCACGCCGCCTGTCACCGTCGCTATCGGCATCGTGGAAGCCGTGGGAAGCTGCAAATCTGTACCTGAGAGCATCATACAAGGACATCTTCCGCGTGGCGACGTTCACGGAGAACTACTTCGACCGTTGGGGCAGCCGCGACCTGAAGCCCGAGGTGGCACGACAGCTGAATGCCGGTGTCACCTTCGGCCACACAAGCAGCGACGGCAAGTCGAGCCTACAGCTCTCTGCCGACGGATACTACAACTACGTGAAGAACAAGATTGTGGCAATGCCCTACAACATGTTCTTCTGGACAATGGTGAACCTTGGGCACGTGGACATCATCGGTGCGGACGTGACAGCCAACGCCACGCTGGGCTTGGGTCGGGGGCACAGCCTCGTAGGCTCATTGGCATATACATACCAGTATGCGGTGGACAAGACCGACCCCAACTCTGCATACTATGAAGACCAGATACCCTACACGCCACGCCATTGGGGTTCGTTCTCCGTGGCATGGGAGAACCCGTGGGTGAACCTCTCGTTCCACTCCACAGGTGTCAGCAAACGCTACTCGTCGGAGCAGAACTCCAAAGCAAACGAAATGGAGGGATATATCGAGTGCGGCGTGGCGGCATACCGCACGTTCCGGTGCAAGAAAGGACACGAAGTCTCGGTGCGCGGAGACATTGTGAACCTGCTGGACAAGCAGTATTCGGTGGTCAAGTTCTACCCGATGCCTGGACGCACGTGCAAACTGACTCTAAGTTTAACTCTATAATATCAACAACAACAAAAAAAATGAAAAAGATCAATCTGAAGGAAGCCATCAGGCTTTTGGCCATGACAGCCCTTATTTCGGGCGCATTCGTGGCATGTAGCGACAACAACGACGAGCCGGTGTTGCCGGAGAACACCGTGGCAGAACAGGGTGTGTTCGTATTCAACGGAGGCAACCAGAGCAAGGCTGTGGAAGGCTCGCTCTCGTTCATCGACCTGAAGAACAACACGGTGCTGAACAATGCGTTCAAGACCATCAACGGCCGCAGCCTCGGCATGACCGTGCAGGACGGCGTGATTCTTGGCAGCAACCTGTACATTGCCGTATCGGAGTCGAACACGATTGAGGTCGTGAACAAGAACACCCTTGAGAGCGTGAAGCAGATACAGCCCACCGAAACACAGGGAACATCGCCGCGCGACATCGTCAGCGACGGAAAGTATGTGTATGTGTCAATGTACTCGGGACACGTGTCGCGCATCGACCCTGCCACCAACACCATCGACAAGACCGTTGCCGTAGGCCCCAACCCCGAGGAGATGGCTATCGCCAACGGCTATCTCTATGTGGTGAACTCTGACGGCATGAACTGGAGCAACGGCTATGCCGACGGCAAGAGCGTGTCTAAGATAAACCTGTCGTCCATGACCGAGGAGAAGAAGATTGAGGTTGCCGTGAACCCGACACGCATCGGTGCAGACAATGCCGGCAACGTGCTGCTGCTCTGCATGGGCAACTACAACGACATACCCGCCACAATATGGAAGATCGACAGCAAGGACAATGCTACCGACACAGGGATTGCAGCTACGATAATGACCGTAAGCGGAAACTCACTGTATGTCATCAACGCACCGTGGGGCGCAACGGAGGTCACCTATGCCAAGTATAACACGACCACAACGGCAAAGACCTCAGACAGCTTCGTGTCGCAGCCGGTAGACTCACCCGCAGGCATCGCCGTTGACCCTGACAACGGAAGCATCTACATCACCTCATACAATATGGTGGACGGTTATGCCAGCTACAGCACTCCAGGCTACGTGGCAGAATATTCGTCGGACGGCACGTTCGTGAAGAAGCATGACGTAGGCACAGGTGCTGTGAGCATGACTATCATGAAGTGAGCGTCTGCACCATAATATATATATGTAGGAAAAGACTTGCATGAAGAAAGCTACACAGTACTTTCACATTGTAATGGCAGCATCGTTGGTTCTGCTCCTCTCCGCCTGTGGCGGAGGGGGCAGAACCTTTTCTTCCACAGAAGAAAGCATCAGCCTGCGCTATGCCGAAAACCTGAAGCTGATACGCGGCGAGGGCTACATAGAAGCGCGGCTGCGCAATCCGTGGGACACGACGAGAACGCTGCACACATACGTGCTGGTGGACAAGAACGCAGAGGTGCCGCCACACATACCAAACGGCACATTAGTGCGCACACCGTTGGACAATGCACTGGTCTACACTGCCGTACACTGTAGCCTCATCAAGGAGATGGGAGCCATCGGGAGCATCGGCGGCGTGTGCGAGCTGCAATATATAAAGGTGCCCGAGGTGATTGAGGGCTGCCGCAACGGGAGCATTGTCGATGCAGGTGACGGCATGAACCCCGACATAGAGAAGATTATCGACCTGCACCCTGACGCACTGATGCTGTCGCCGTTTGAGAACAGTGGCGGACACGGACGCGTGGACAAGCTCAACATCCCCATCATAGAATGTGCCGACTACATGGAGACATCGCCCCTGGGACGCGCCGAGTGGATGCGCTTCTACGGCATGCTCTTCGGACGCGAGGCACAGGCCGACAGCCTGTTTGCCATTGTGGAGGAGAAATATTCCGAGCTGAAGCAGATGGTGGCAGCCGCTGCAACGGAAAGACCCACACTGATAACCGACCTGAAGAGCGGCTCGGCATGGTATGTGCCTGGAGGCAGAAGCACCACAGGACAGCTGTATGCCGATGCCGGAGCACAGTACGTCTTTGGCGACCGCAACGTCAGCAGCTCCATACCGCTGTCGTTTGAGGCGGTGTTCGAGCGCGGACAGGACGCACAGCTGTGGCTCGTCAGATACAACCAGCCACAGGAAATGACATACGAGCAGATGGAACGCGACTACGCGCCGTATGCCGGCTTCCGAGCATTCAAGGAGCGGCATATCTACGGATGCAACACAGCCTATGTGCCTTTCTACGAGGATTTTCCCTTCCATCCGGATCTGCTGCTCAAGGATCTGATAAAGATATTCCATCCGTCGCTGCTGCCAGGCTATGAGCCGAAATATTACACGCCACTGAAATGAGAAACAGAGGAATGGTATACGGCACGGCATTGGTCGTCGTCATCATTCTGTTGGTGACGGCAAACCTGTTCTTCGGATCGGTGAACATTCCGGCAGAGGCAGTGGCACGCATACTGCTGGGCGGCGATGCCGAGCGCGAGAGCTGGAGGTTCATCGTGCTGGAGTCGCGCGTGCCGCAAGCCATCACCGCCATGCTGTGCGGCGCAGCCCTCGCCACTTCGGGACTGATGCTACAGACGGCATTCAACAATCCGCTGGCAGGGCCGTCGATTCTTGGCATCAACTCTGGTGCCAGCCTTGGAGTGGCGTTTGTGATGCTGGCAGGTGGAGGCACCATTGCCACGGCAGGGATCACGCTGTCCGGCTTCCTCGCCGTGATGCTTGGGGCTTTCGTCGGAGCCATGACCGTGATGGCGCTGATACTGTTCTTCTCGACACTGATAAAGAGCAGCATCATGCTGCTCATCACCGGCATCATGATAGGCTACATCGCCTCGTCTGCCATTTCGCTGCTGAACTTCTTCGCCACCGCCGAGGGCGTACACTCATACACCATCTGGGGATTGGGCAACTTCAGCGGCTTGTCGATGCAGCAACTGCCCTACTTCTCATCGCTGATCCTGCTGGGACTGGCATTGGCACTGATGCTGATAAAGCCGCTCAACGCCCTGCTGCTGGGCGACCGCTATGCCGAGAACCTCGGCATCAACATCAGACGCACGCGCAACATGCTGCTCGTTGCCACAGGCATACTGACGGCTGCGGCAACGGCATTCTGCGGACCGGTGTCGTTCATCGGACTGGCTGTGCCGCACATAGCACGACTGATGCTCGGCACCTCCAACCACAACTCGCTGCTGCCTGTCACGATGCTGACGGGATGCGCCGTGGCACTGCTGTGCAATCTGATATGCCTGTTGCCTGGAGAGTCGGGCATCATCCCGCTGAATGCCGTGACACCGTTCCTGGGAGCACCGGTGATAATCTATGTCATCGTGAACCAACGCCGCATACAGTACTTCAACTGACACACACCGAGAGAAAGAGATGGAACACAACGCAGCAATCACGGCACACGCACTCAGCATAGGATACCGCACAGACCGGAAGGTGCATACCGTGCACAGCGGGCTCAGCTTCAGCCTGCGACAGGGCGAACTGACGTGTCTGCTCGGAGCCAACGGTGCAGGCAAGTCCACGCTGCTGCGCACACTGTCGGCCTCGCAACCGGCTCTCGGAGGCGAGCTGACGGTGATGGGCAAGCCCCTGCCGGAATACACCGAGCGGGAGCGTTCGCGCACGATAGGCGTGGTGCTGACAGACAAGACCTTTGCCGGCGGGCTGACCGTCTACGAGCTGGCGGGATTGGGACGGCAGCCGCACACGGGGTTCTTCGGCCGTCTGCGGAAAGAAGACAAGCGCATAATAGACGAGGCACTGGAGAATGTGGGCATCAGCCACAAGAAGCACAGCTACGTGGCGGAGCTGTCGGACGGCGAACGGCAGAAGGCGATGATTGCCAAAGCACTGGTGCAGGAGTGTCCGCTGATTCTGCTCGACGAGCCTACGGCCTTTCTCGACGTGGTGAGCCGCATCGAAATAATGAATCTGCTGCACCGCCTTGCGGCAGAGCAGGGCAAGGCCATACTGCTGTCGACGCACGACATCGAGCAGGCTCTGACACTTGCCGACCGTCTGTGGCTGCTCTCGGCAGAGCACGGCATGCTGTGCGGCGAGACCGAAGACATGGTGCTGGCAGGACACATGGACAGCCTGTTCGACAACAAGGGCATCTGCTTCGACTATGACAGCGGTTCCTACAATCCAACGGTCTGCGGAGGACGGGACATCTCCGTGGTCTGCGAAGACAAGACCCTGATGCACTGGACGCTGAACGCCTTGAGACGACACGGGTTCAACATCCTGCCTGCTGATGACGGGCATTGCGGCATGCGCATAGAGGTGACATCAAGAAACGGGCTTCGGCTGAAGCGCGGCGGACAGGTCCTGGACTGCACCTCTTTTGAAGCACTGATACAACAGATTGAGCTGTAAGGAACCCGCAGTTGCAGTTCCTCACAGCCCAATCGCTACACCTTATTATATATTATTGCTGTCCGCTATCCCGAACCCGCATATCCTTCTCTTGTTGTCGGGCTACTATTTGCTGTCTCCCTCTCTCCCAGTACTCCTTTTGTTTCGGTTAACCGATTCTGCCAAAAGGGTTAACCAAAACTGTCCAAAGGGTTAACCAACTTTGCCGAAGAGGCTAATAGATTTCTTCAGGTCGGTCA
>CAVERK010000100.1:0-9511 GCA_963618035.1 bacterium | reverse complement strand
CGGCACGCATAACAAGCAATGCCATCCTCATAGCCAACGGCTATTGTCCCATCTCTTTCCGTACGGTCGACTCCATCGACTACAAGAAAGCCATGCTCATGTTCTATGAGCAGAACAACATCGCCGCATTCAAGAAAATCTTTATTGACCAGTTCTTGTTTGCCGTGAAAACATATTTCTAATTTTCTACTGATCCTATGCTTGGGCTTGTCGGTTAGAGCAAAGACTTGGGGGCATTTGTTTTTTTTAACGGCACGGCACGGCTTTTTGTTTTGACACGACGATAAAAAATCCCACCTTTGCGGCAATATTCGGTTTTTAGAAGAGATTGTGCAGAAAACAACTTATACGAAGGGAACGAACCTGAAAAGGATACTGCTGCTGGGGTGCCTGGCGTTGGCGGCAACGGTCACCGGCATGCACGCGCAGAACAACACGAACTCGCCATATACGCGGTATGGCTACGGGGCATTGTCGGATATGGGCGCAAGCAACAGCCGCGCCATGGGAGGCATCGGATATGGCCTGCGCGACAAATACCATACGAACTACCTGAACCCTGCATCGTACACGGCGATAGATTCGCTGACGTTCAAGTTTGAGGGCGGGGTGACGCTGCAGAACACGAACTTCGACGACGGCACGCTGAGGCAGAACGCCAAGAACACCAGCTTCGACTACCTGACCATGCACTTCCGCCTCGGCAAGACGCTGGCGATGAGCCTGGGGCTGCTGCCGTATTCCAACGTGGGGTATGACGTTACGAGCATAGACACGGACAAGGAGAGCACGACGGACTATACGTCTACGAACTACTACGGCAGCGGCGGCCTGCATCAGGCTTATGTGGGCTTGGGGTACAAAATCTTCCGAGGCCTTTCTGTGGGTCTGAATTTTTCGTACCTTTGGGGCGATGTCAGCCACACGCTGTCGCAGGGCTTCCCGTACAACAGTTCGGCGATGGTGTTCACACGCATCGACGAGGTGTCGGTGAAGAGCTACAAGATGGATTTCGGCGTGCAGTACACGCGCCAGCTCGGAAAGAAGCACTTCGCCACGGTGGGTGCGGTGTTCTCGCCAGGACACGACCTGAACAACAGTGCGTACATCAACGAGACGCTCGGCAACGAGACGCTCGGGTACACACAGAACATGCGCGACACGGCAGCTGTCTACAGCATACCGACCACCATCGGCGTGGGTGCCACGTACACGTATGACGACCGCCTGACCGTGGGGCTGGACGGGACGTACCAGCGGTGGAGCAAGGCGCGGTTTATGGACAACGGCGATGCCTTTGCCGACCGCCTCAAGGTGGCAGCGGGAGCGGAGTATATCCCGAACCGTCAGGGGGCGAGCTTCGTGCAGCGCACGCGCTACCGCTTCGGTGCCTACTGGAGCAAGCCCTACTATAAGGTTGAAGGCAGGAGGGCGGCAGACGAGTATGGCGTGACGGGCGGCTTCGGCATCCCCCTCGTGGGAGGACGGTCGATGCTGAACGTGTCGGCACAGTATGTGAGGGTCAGCGGCAAGACTGCGTCGTTCCTGAACGAGAATACGCTGAGGGTGAACATCGGCGTGACGTTCAACGAGAGGTGGTTCTATAAGTACAAGGTGAACTGACGCGCTGTATATATAATAAGGTATATGGCGGGCATCGGGACACGACAGGCCGTAACGGCACGGAGAATGAGCGGAAAAAAGGAAAAACGAAATAATAACAACTAAAAAGACCAAAAGCAATGAAAATCAGAAACCTATTTGCAATCGCACTCCTCGCAGGAGGTGTGATACCAGCCTTTGCTCAAAGCCAGGAATGCATCACGAACAGCAGCATATCCCATGAGGCAGTGAAGGCAAAGAACTTCAAGGACGCTTACGAGCCGAACAAGGCGGTTCTGGCGGAGTGCCCTACGCTAAAGTACTACACCTTCACCGATGCCATTGACATCCTGCACGCCTTCCTGGGCGAGACCGACAAGGCTTCGGCAGACTACAAGAAGTACTTCGACGAGCTGATGAATGTCTATGACCTGCGTGCCAAGTACATCCCCGAGTTCGCCACGAAGATGAAGGGCGTGAAGTCTGTCGCAGAGTCCACAGCCGACAAGGCGAAGGACTACCTGCAGTATGCACCGACACCGGACCTGAACACGGCTTACGCATGGCTGAAGACATCGGTAGACACCGAGAAGGCCAACTCCAAGGCTTCGGTGCTGCTGACGTTCCTCGACACGTCGCAGAAGCTCATCAAGCAGGACACCAACCACACGGACCAGTTCTTCCAGGACTATCTGAACACGTCTGCACTGGCAGAGGAAGCTCTGACAAAGGCCACGACGGAGTCTGCCAAGAAGAACTTCGCGGCTGCCAAGGACAACCTGGTTGCCATCTTCATCAACAGCGGCGTGGCAGACTGCGAGTCGCTGCAGAGCATCTACGGTCCCAAGGTGGAGGAGAACAAGGCCAACAAGGAGTTCCTGGAGAACACCGTTGCCATCCTGAAGATGATGAACTGCAACGAGAGCGACGCCTACTTTGCAGCTTCTGACTATCTGTATAAGATCAACCCGACATCGGATGCTGCCATCGGCGTGGCGTGGATGTCGTACAAGAAGGGCGACTATGACGCTGCCGTGAAGTACTTCGACGAGGGCATGAACCTCGAGACCGACGACGCAAAGAAGGCGGAGATAGCATACGCCACGGCTGCGGCCCTGTCGCAGGCAAAGAGCTACTCGCAGGCACGCAAGTACTGCAAGTCTGCCATCAGCTACCGCGACGACTTCGGCGCTCCCTACATCCTGCTGGCACAGCTCTACGCGTCAAGCCCCAACTGGAGCGACGAGCGCGCCATGAACATGTGCACATACTTCGTATGCCTCGACCTGCTGGCAAAGGCAAAGTCGGTAGACCCCAGCTGTGCAGAGCAGGCCAACGAGCTGATTTCGTCCTACTCGCGCTACACCCCGAAGGCCGAAGACCTGTTCATGCTCGGCATCAGCAAGGGCGACCGCGTGACCGTGGGCGGCTGGATTGGCGAGTCAACGGTGGTAAGATAACCTCACACGCCACTTCCGAATGCAGGTGCATCAGAACCGCTTCAGAAGACTCATAGAAGACATAGCCATTGCTCCGGTGGGGGCAGTGGTTATGTCTGTTTTATGCGTGGTGTCGGCGTGCTCGGGACAGGACAAGCAGTTTGCCGAAGCCATAACGGAACGGGACTCGCTGCCGGTGCTGGAGACACGCGGCGTGTCGACGCTGATCTCGGACTCGGGCGTGGTGCGCTATCGCATCACGGCTCCGCTGTGGCAGGTGTTCGACCGCAAGGACCCGTCGCACTGGGCGTTTGAGGAGGGCGTGTATCTGGAGACTTTCGATGAGAACTTCCAGACGCAGGCGAGCATTCAGGCAGACACGGCATACTACTTCGACGGACAGCGGCTGTGGGAGCTCGACGGCAATGTCGAGATAAAGAACCTGAAGGGGGAGCAGTTCAACACGCAGCAGATGTTCTGGAACCAGAACACGCAGCGGGTCTACTCCGACAAGTTCATACGCATACGGCAGACAGACCGCATCATAACGGGCCACGGCTTTGAGTCGAACCAGCAGATGACGGTCTACCGCATATTCCGTCCGGAGGGTGTCTTCTATGTCGACGACAGCACTGCCGCACCGGACAGCATCGCGGCAGACAGTGCGTCCGTGGACACCGTGCAGACGGCAGGACGATAATTCCCTGCGGATTTTTTCAGGTGATATATAGTCGTGTAACGTCAAAAATGCGTATCTTCGCAGCGATTTTTTGAACCAACGTGAATATAAGGAAACAAAAAAACGATAAACTTAAGAAATGGCAGCATTACAAAGTATCAGGTCTCATGGCCCCCTGCTGGTTGGCGTAATAGCCTTGGGCTTGTTTGCCTTCATCGCCGGCGACGCGTGGAGAGTTTTGGCTCCGCACCAGTCGCAGGATGCAGGCGAAGTTAACGGAGAAACATTGTCGGCGCAGGATTTCCAGACACTGGTCGAGGAATATTCCAATGCGGTGAAGTTCTCGCAGGGTCTCAGCGCACTGACCGACGAGCAGAACGACGCCATAAAGGATCAGGTGTGGAACAGCTACGTCAACAACAAGATTGTTGAGGCCGAGGCCGAGAAGCTCGGGCTTCAGGTCAGCGACAAGGAGATGCAGGACATCGTCAACGAGGGCACATACCCGCTGTTGGCACAGACCCCGTTCCGCAACCAGCAGACCGGCGCGTTCGACAAGGACATGCTCAACATGTTCCTGGTGCAGTATCAGCAGATGAGCACCACGCAGACCACTGCCGACATGGCAGAATACTACCAGCAGCTCTACAGCTACTGGACGTTTGTCGAGAAGATGATCCGCCAGAACCGTCTTGCGGAGAAGTATCAGGCTCTGATCACCAAGTCGCTGCTGGCAAACAAGGTCGAGAGCCAGCTGTCGTTCGACGCGCGTGTCAACCAGTCGGACTTCCTGATGGCAGCCGTGCCGTACACCAGCGTGGTGGACTCGACGGTCGTCGTCAGCCAGTCGGAGCTTCAGGCAGCATACGATGCCAAGAAGGAGCAGTTCCGCCAGTATGTCGAGACGCGCGACATCCGCTACATTGATGTTCAGGTCACAGCCAGTGCCGAGGACCGTGCCGCTCTGGAGAAGGAAATCGAAGAATACACGACGCAGATGCGCGGCAATGTCGATGACTACGCGACGTTTGTCCGCCAGGCAGGGTCGGATGAGTCGTACGTAGACCTGTACTACACAGCCAGCGGACTGCCGTCGGACGTTGTCTCACGTCTTGACTCCGTGGAGGTAGGCGGCGTGTTCGGACCATACTACAACACGTCGGACAATACACTGAACTCGTTCAAGAAGATTGCCCAGGCCACGATGCCTGATGAGATAGAGTTCCGTCAGATTCAGGTGACAGCCGAGACACAGGCACGTGCGCAGCAGCTCTCCGACAGCATCTTCAACGCCATCAAGGGCGGTGCCGACTTTACGGAGATGGCAGAGAAGTACGGACAGACCGGCGCGGCACAGACAATCACGTCTGCCAACTATCAGGGCGCACAGATTGACGGCGAGAACCTGAAGTACATCGCAGCAATCACCACGCTGCCGCAGAACCAGCTGACAAATCTCTCGTTGAGCCAGGCGAACGTGATTATTGAGGTCACGAAGCGCAGCAATCCTGTGGAGAAATACAAGGTGGCTGTCGTGAAGCTGCCGATAGAGTTCAGCAAGGAGACATACAACAAGGCATACAACAGCTTCAGCGAGTTCGTGGCTGCAAACAGCACGTTCGAGAAGATGGTGGAGAACGCAGAGGATGCAGGCTATCGTCTCTACACGCAGAGTGATGTCAGCAGCAGCTCGCACAACATCGGAAGCGTGCGCGGCACAAAGGATGCCCTGAGATGGGTGTTCAGTGCAAAGGCAGGGGAGGCTTCGCCGATGTACGAGTGCGGTGAGAGCGACCACCTGATGATGGTCGGACTGGCACGCGTCAACAAGGAAGGCTATCGTCCCTTGGCGCAGGTGGCAGACCAGCTTCGTCCGCAGCTCATCCGCGACAAGAAGGCAGACAAGATCATTGCCGACATGAAGGCTGCCAACGCAACCACGCTCGACCAGTACAAGAACCTGCCTGGAGCTGTGTCTGACTCCATCAAGCGCGTCACCTTTGCAGCATCGGCATACGTGGCTGCAACGCAGACCGCCGAACCGGCGATAAGTGCATTGGCAGCGACAGCCAAGGACAACGCGCTGAGTGCTCCTCTGAAGGGCAATGGCGGTGTGTTCGTGCTGCAACGCTACAACCAGAGCGCAGGCGACGAGACCTATGACGAGGCATCGGAGATGACACGTCTGGAGACCATGCGCGTCAACATTGCCCAGCAGCAGTACATGAGCGACCTTTATCTGAAGGCCGACGTCAAGGACGACCGCTACCTGTTCTTCTAAGGGGAAAGGATGATTGTCCGCGCGGTCTCTCACGACCGTAGGCATAACGGCATATAAAAACGGGTGTGCAGTGAATCAATCGCTGCACACCTGTCTTGTTTATGCCGGTCAGCTTTTTCTTGTCGAAGTGCGGAAAATGTGTATATTTGCACGAAACAAGTATCAAAAATGTGTAGCGTTACACATTTTCCGCACATAGATGAGCGTTAGTATGTTTAATCGAACCGTCATAAAAGAGCTTGAGGCCTGGAAAAACAGGCACGACAGGAAGCCGCTGATAATGCTTGGCGCAAGACAAGTCGGCGCGGCAGACTGCTTCGTAGCTCCGATTTGGCGGTGAAACAAAATCCGGCGTTGCTCCCTGTGTCAGAACAACGCCGGAAATCATGCTCTTGTCTTTTTTATGCTTCGCTGTCTGCTCCTGTGCCGACGCTTGCGGTCTCGTCCTTGTCGTTGGAGACGAGGTCGATGTTCGTGTCCTTGATTGCAGCCATAATCCTGCTCTCGATCTCGTCTGCCAGCTCCGGATTGTCTGCCATCATCTGCTTCGTGGCATCGCGTCCCTGCGCCAGGCGCGTGTCGTTGTAGCTGAACCACGAACCTGACTTCTTGATGATGTCAAGCTCCACGCCAAGGTCTACGAGCTCGCCTGTACGCGATATTCCTTCGCCGAACATGATGTCGAACTGTGCGCGGCGGAATGGGGGCGCGACCTTGTTCTTGATGACCTTGACCTTGGTGGTGCGTCCCAAGACCTCGTCGCCGTTCTTGATGGGCGAGCTGGAGCGTATGTCGATGCGCACTGACGAGTAGAACTTCAGCGCGTTGCCGCCTGTGGTCGTCTCGGGATTGCCGAACATCACGCCGATTTTCTCGCGCAGCTGGTTGATGAAGATGCACGTGGTGCGGGTTTTGCTGATGGCCGACGTGAGTTTCCTCAGTGCCTGTGACATCAGTCGTGCCTGCAAGCCCACCTTGTTGTCGCCCATGTCGCCCTCGATCTCCGCCTTCGGTGTCAGCGCAGCCACGGAGTCAATCACGATGATGTCCACTGCTGCCGAACGTATCAGCTGCTCGGCGATGTCGAGAGCCTGTTCGCCATTGTCCGGCTGCGAGACAAGCAGATTGTTGATGTCAACGCCGAGCTTCTCTGCATAGAAGCGGTCGAAAGCGTGCTCGGCATCGATGAATGCCGCTATGCCGCCGGCTTTCTGTGCCTCGGCGATGGCGTGCAGTGCCAGTGTGGTCTTTCCCGACGACTCGGGACCGTAGATCTCAATGATCCTGCCGCGCGGGTATCCGCCGACACCGAGGGCGGCATTGAGGCCGATGGAGCCTGTCGGTATCACTTCTATCTGTTCTATGTGTTCGTCGCCGAGCTTCATTATCGAACCCTTGCCGAAGTCCTTCTCAATCTTCGACATGGCAGCCTGCAATGCTTTCAGCTTCTGCTCTGCCGGCGGCATATCTTCTTTCTTCTCTGTCTTTGCCATTGTGTGAATCAGTGCTTGAAATGTAAATACTGTGTGTATGTGTTGTATGTCTTCTTATAGCTCCAGGTCGCCGTCGAACACCTCGACCCAAGGCAGTCCCTGCCTGTTGAGCTGTTCCATGAACGGATCGGGATCGAAATCCTCGACGTTCCACACGCCTGGCTTCTTCCACAGACCCTTCAGGAACATCATTGCGCCAATCATTGCGGGCACGCCCGTGGTGTAGCTGACGCCCTGCATGCCGGTCTCCTTGTATGCCTCCTGATGGCTGCAGTTGTTATATACATAATAGGTATGTTCTTTCCCGTCCTTGAGTCCGCGTATGCGGCAGCCTATTGAGGTCTCGCCCTCGTAGTTCTTGCCGAGGTCCTGCGGATTGGGCAGCACGGCCTTCAGGAACTGCAGCGGCACAATCTTCATGCCGTTGTATTCCACCTCGTCGATGCGTGCCATGCCGATGTCCTGTATCACGCGCAGATGTGTCAGGTATTCCTTGCCGAAGGTCATCCAGAAGCGTGCACGCTTTATCGTGGGGAAGTTCTTGACCAGCGACTCCAGCTCCTCATGATACATCAGGTATGAGTCGCGCGGCCCGATGTTGGGATATGTCAGGTCCTTGTGGATCTCCAGCGGTCCTGTCGTGACCCATTTGCCGTCCTCATAGTAGCGTCCGTTCTGTGTGATTTCGCGGATGTTTATCTCGGGGTTGAAGTTCGTGGCGAACGCCTTGTGGTGGTTTCCGGCGTTGCAGTCAACGATGTCAAGATAGCTGATTTCGTCGAAGTGGTGCTTGGCGGCATAGGCTGTGAACACTCCGCTGACACCAGGGTCGAATCCGCAGCCCAGTATGGCTGTCAGCCCTGCGTCCTCAAAACGCTTCTTGTATGCCCACTGCCAGCTGTATTCGAAGTGGGCTTCGTCGCGCGGCTCATAATTGGCCGTGTCGAGATAGTTGACTCCCGACTTCAGGCAGGCTTCCATTATGGTCAGATCCTGATAGGGCAGGGCGAGGTTCATCACGATGTCCGGCTTCACGCTGTCGAACAGCTCGACGAGCTGATCCACGTTGTCGGCATCGACCTGTGCTGTCTTGATGGCGGGATTGCCGATGGCCTTGACAATCCTGTCGCACTTCTCCTTGGTGCGGCTTGCAATGGTGATGTCGGTGAAGACATCCGGATTCTTGGCAACCTTGAAAGCGGCAACGGTGGCAACGCCACCGGCACCTATGATAATCACTTTAGCCATTTCGTCTGTTGTTTTTCTTTGGTTTGGTTTTGGTTGAACATTCTTGTTTATGCTCCCAAAGATAGGACTTTTATCCGACAGATGCCGGACTGCAAGACATTTTTATCATGAGAGCGGTGTAACCGTCTGCCAAACTGGCATGAAACGTGACACCTGTCCCGACCACAGTAGCCTTTGGCACGGTCACGGCGGTTTGGCACAACGTTTGTCCCTCGCAGGGTGTCGGCTTCGACGAGAGGCCGGCGGGATTAGTAAACTTAATGTCGAATAACAAAAAAAACAACAGATATGGGAAAGATTATTGGTATAGACTTGGGAACGACAAACTCGTGTGTCGCAGTGTTTGAAGGCAATGAGCCTGTGGTGATAGCCAACAGTGAAGGCAAGCGCACGACCCCTTCGGTTGTGGCGTTCGTCGATGGCGGAGAGCGCAAGGTCGGTGACCCTGCAAAGCGTCAGGCAATCACGAACCCGCTGAGGACGGTTTATTCCATCAAGCGTTTCATGGGTGAGAACTGGGATCAGGTGCAGAAGGAAGTTGCACGTGTCCCGTACAAGGTGGTGAGAAGCGACAGCAACATGCCGCGTGTCGACATCGACGGTCGTCTGTACACCGCACAGGAGATTTCGGCAATGATTCTTCAGAAGATGAAGAAGACCGCCGAGGACTATCTGGGTCAGGAGGTCACGGATGCGGTCATCACCGTTCCGGCATACTTCTCCGACTCGCAGCGTCAGGCCACCAAGGAGGCAGGACAGATTGCAGGCT
>CAVERK010000099.1:0-9597 GCA_963618035.1 bacterium | reverse complement strand
ATACTCCTCGGCTGTGGCTTCGCTTACCTCCGTGTATCGGTATTATAGCATAAAGAAATATTGCTGTCCGCTAAAATGGTCTTAATATTAGTTTAAGTGGGGCTTACTTTTCAGGAATACAATTCGCAATGCCTGTTTATCGGCACTGCGGACACAAAATTCCTTGCTCTTTGAGTTTTAGCGGACAGCAATAAATATGAAAGGCTTTTCGTATCGCAATCTAAGGTATATTCGCCAATGGTATGAGTTCTATAATCAGTCGCTGTTGGCGGCTATGTTGGCACGTATCTTCTTGAGGTACGCCCGCATGCCGTCGGCATCCTTGCTGTCGATAATCTCCGCCAGCTTCTTCAGCTCCGTGCGGATGTTGGTTATCTCCTCGATGGTGTGGGGGTTGAAGAGTATCTCCTGTAGCAGATAGTCGTCTTCGCTGGCCAGTCCGCGGGCAATGGCCATGTGCTTCTTGAACGTGGTGCCAGGGGCATCCTGATGCTTCATGACGGCCGCGAAGGTGATGGTCGATATGAACGGGATGCTGAGCGAGTATGCCACGGTCTCGTCGTGCTCGTCGAAGGTGTACTCGAATATCCGCAGGCCGAGCGTCTGATAGAGGTCCTTGAAGAAGATGCGTCCCAGGTGGTCGCCCTCCTTTATTATGATGGCGTTCTCATGGCTCAGGTTGTCCAGCCGTGCGAAGGTGGGGCCGAACATGGGGTGCGTGGACACATACGGCAGTCCGCACTGTTCGTAGAACTCCTTCAGCCCTGTCTTCACCGACGCTATGTCGCTGATGATGCAGTCCTTGCGCAGTACGGGGAGCACCGTGTTGAAGGCATCGAGCGTGTACTTCAGCGTCACGGCATTGATGACAAGGTCGGGGTCGAAGTCGCGTATCTCGTCGACGTTGGTAAATCGGTATGTGTTGTAGACAAAGCGCAGCTTGCGCTCGTCGGTGTCGAACACAGCCGTCTCGTGCTGGAAGCTGAGCACGTCCGTGAAGAACGTGCCCATCTTTCCTGCTCCTAAAATAAGTATTCTCATTGGTCCAAAGTCATTATTCTCTGTCGCTGTTGCCGTGGCGCGGCAATAGCTCACTGGTTGATTATCTCCATCTGCTGGCGTACGCTCTCGGCGTGAATGGCCTCGAAGACAGTGCGCACAAATTCAGAGTCCATGCCGCACAGCGCACCCTGCGAGCCGCGCTTGTCCAGGATTTCCGAGTAGCGTCCCGTCTGCAGTATGGTCATGTCGTGCTCTTTCTTGAAGGTGCCTATCTCGCGTGCTATGCGCATCCGCTTTGCCAGCTCCTGTATCAGGTTGTCGTCGCACTCGTCGATTTGCTTGCGCAGCTCGGTCAGGGATTCGGTGTTGGAATGGTCCTTGCGGATGACCAGCAGGTTGAGGATGTAGTCGAGGATATCGGGCGTGACCTGTTGTGCGGCATCGCTCCACGCCGCGTCGGGATTGCAGTGGCTCTCGATGATGAGGCCGTCGAAGCCCAGGTCCATGGCCTGCTGGCACAGCGGTGCCACCAGCTCACGCTTGCCGCCCATGTGGCTCGGGTCGACGATGATGGGCAGTGTGGGGATGCGGCGGCGCAGCTCTATGGGGATGTGCCACTGCGGCAGGTTGCGGTAGATGCGCTTCTCGAAGCTGCTGAAGCCACGGTGTATGGCTGCCATGCGCTTGATGCCCGCCTGGTTCAGGCGTTCCATCGAGCCTATCCACAGCTCGAGGTCGGGGCTGACGGGGTTCTTCACCAGCACCGGTATGTCCACGCCCTTGAGTGCGTCGGCAACCTCCTGCATGGCAAAGGGATTGGCTGTTGTGCGTGCGCCGACCCACAGGATGTCGATGTTGTGCTTCAGGCAAGCCTCCACATGCTTGGCTGTCGCCACTTCGGTGGTGACATACATGCCGGTCTCTTTCCTCACCTCTTCCAGCCAGGGCAGGGCGGTCTCGCCCATTCCCTCGAAGCCTCCAGGCTTGGTGCGCGGTTTCCACACGCCGGCGCGGAAGACCTTGATGCCGTTGTGTGCCAGGCCGCGTGCCGTTGTCATTACTTGTTCCTCGGTCTCTGCGCTGCAGGGGCCGGCGATCACTATCGGGCGTTCGTTCTTGACGCCATCCAACTCAATTGGTTCTAACTCTAACTCCATGTTGATATACTGCTATAATTTCATTCGTTTGATTCTTTCCAGTGCCTCGGCAAGGCGGTCGTTCTTGCAGCACAGCGACAGGCGGACAAACCGCTGGCCGTTGCTGCCGAAGATGAAGCCAGGGACTATGAAGACACGTGCCTCGTGCAGGACACGCTCTGTCAGCTGCTCCACGTCACTGTACTTGTCGGGTATCTTGCCCCAGAGGAACATACCCACCTGACGCTCGTCGTAGGTGCAGCCGAGGGCATCCATGATCTGTCCTGCCAGATGGCGGCGCGAACGGTAGTTGCTGTTGTTGGCATCATACCACTCGCGGTCTGCCTCCAGGGCCTTGGCGGCAGCCAGCTGCACGGCGCGGAACATGCCGCTGTCTATATTGCTCTTCACCTTCAGAACCCACTGCACGAAGTCGGCATTCGAGGCGAGCATCGCCACACGCCAGCCTGGCATGTTGTGGCTCTTGCTCATCGAGTTAAGCTCTATGCAGCAGTCCTTCGCTCCCTGAACGCCGAGGATGCTCATCGGCTGGTCGTTGAGGATGAAGCTGTACGGGTTGTCGTTGACAATCACAATGTCTTTCTCCCGCGCCAGCTCCACGAGCCTGCGGTACAGCTCCGGCGTGGCATTGGTGCCTGTCGGCATGTGCGGATAGTTGGTCCACATCAGCTTGACGCGGCTCATGTCCATGCGGCGCAGCTCGTCGAAGTCGGGCAGCCATCCGTTCTCCTCCTTCAGGTCGTAGTAGACGACCTCGGCTCCCAGTATCCGGCTCAACGAGGTATAGGTCGGATACCCAGGGTTGGGCACCAGCACCTGATCGCCAGGGTTGACGAATGCCAACGTGACGTGCAGTATTCCCTCCTTTGATCCGATGAGCGGCTGTATCTCCGTGGCAGGGTCGAGGCTGACGCCATACCATCTTTTGTACCATCCGGCGAAGGCCTGGCGCAGTTCGGGTATTCCCGTGTAGGGCTGGTAGCCGTGTGCCGACGGGTCATTGGCAGTGCGGCACAGCGTCGTTATGGTCTCCTCTGCCGGCGGCATGTCGGGACTGCCCACGCCGAGGCTGATCACGTCCATGCCCTCTGCATTCATGCGTGCCACTTCTTTCAGCTTGCGCGAGAAGTAGTATTCGCTCACGCCCGACAGCCGTTCTGCCGGCCGTATCTTAGATTCTTGACTCTCCTTCTTCATATTCTCCTAATATCTTCAGTTCCTTGGTAAGTGGCTCTATGGCGGCAATGGCCTGCTTGTATCTCAAGATGTTGTCGAAGACGACATCGATGTAGAATTGGTACTCCCACTCGCGCCCGATTATGGGCAGTGACTGTATCTTGGTGAGGTTTATCTGGTAGAACGACAGGATCGACAGCACCTGCGACAGACTGCCCTCCTTGTGGGGCAGCGTGAAGACGAGGTTGGCCTTGTCGGGCGTGCCGCCGTGTGCATGCTTCAGCTCGTCTGCCTGCCACGGGTCTGCCACCACGAGGAAGCGCGTGAAGTTGTGCTTGTTGGTCTCGATGCCCTCCTCCAGCACCTTCATCCCATACAGTCCTGCGGCATACTTGGCACAGATGGCAGCGTGGCCGTGCAGGTTCTCCTTCTTGATTTGCTCGGCACTGAGTGCCGTGTCTTCAGCCTCGACCACCTTGAACTGCGGGTGGCGTGCCAGGAATTCACGGCATTGCATCAGTGCAATGGGATGCGAGTTGACCTCGCGTATGTCCTCCCACGACTCGTCGGGCAGGCAGACGAAGCTGTGCGTTATGCGCAGCTTGTGCTCGCCCACAATCTGCACGCCGCTCTGCCGCAGCAGCTCGTTGTTGTGCAGCAGGCTGCCGGCAATGGTGTTCTCAATCGCAAGCATGCCGACGACGCTGCTGTCGTCGCGCATCGCCGTGAAGATGTCCTCGAACGTGGCGCAGCAGATCAGCTCAATGTCTTCGCCCTCGAAATACTGGTGGGCTGCAATGTCGTGGTATGACCCGCGTGCGCCCTGTATGGCTACTTTCTTCATCTCTCCTTTCTTCTTCTTTTCGTTGTGTCGGAATGAAAAATCCCGCCTCACACACTGTGTGGAGCGGGATTGACATATCGTTGTTTTCAGTTTTCTTTTCTTCAAGTCCTTAGCGTCACTGACATACGCAAACTCCCGCTCTCACTTCTCGGCTAAAAAAGTAAAAGTAAAAGTAATACACGTATGCAAACGATGACTTCATAGGTCTGTCTCTTTGGTCTTAATCCGTTGCAAAGGTAATCATTTTATTTAATGTGCAAGGATTTGGACAGCAATATTTCTTTATGCTATAATACCGATACACGGAGGTAAGCGAAGCCACAGCCGAGGAGTATCAGAAGGAGTACGACGAAGCCATGCAGGCCATGGCAGAGGAGACGGAGATGCCCGCCATGGAAGAGGAGGAGGAAAAGTAGCTTAATCGATTAAAACAGTCAAACTAATCGGTTCAAATGGGCGAATGAACCGATTAGTCCATTATTAACCGCCCGAAAAAACATCATTCAGCAATAAATCGGAATCAATGAAAAAGCGTGCGAAAACAGGCGTTTCTGTGGACGTTCAACCAGAGAACCTGTGGACGTTCAACCACAGCTCTATGAACGTTCAACCAGAGAACCTCTGGACGTACGTCCACAGACCCCTTGAACGTACGTCCATGGAGACGCTGATTTTGAGCGAGTTAGATGGTCGCTGTGAACCTTACAGCCCGAGGATGTCGGTTTTCCTGACTGCCTGCGATGCGTCGGGCTGGGTGGCATCGGCATTGTCGGCTGCCGCCGCCAGCAGCTTCTGTGCCTCTTCCTCATCGCTCGCCGCACCCGCTTCGTCGCCTGCAAGCCTGCGGATGGCGGCTCTCCCGCTGTATGCCTCCGCGAAGTCGGGGCTGAGGTCGATGGCTTCGGACAGCAGTGCCGAGGCTTCGTCATTGCGTTGCTGTGCCGACAGCAGACGTGCAAGGTCGGTGTATGCCTGCCTGTTGAAGGGGTTGGCATCCAGCACGAGGCGGTATGCCTGCTCGGCTTCTGCCGTCCTGCCGGTCTGCGACATGACACGCGCCTTCAGCATCATGGCGTTCTCGTCGCCGTCGGATATGGACAGCACGGCCTCTGCGTCGGCAAGTGCGGCATCATAGTCTCCGTTGTCGGCATAGATCTCGCCACGCAGCAGGAGTGCGTCGGCAAAGGACTCCCGCAGGCCGATGGCTGTCGTCAGGTGCGCAATGGCCTCGTCGGCCTTGCCCAGCGACCGCTTTGCCTTGCCCATGATGTAGTGCGTGAGGGCGTTGTCCGGCGTGGCGGCGAGTGCATCGTCGAGCACCCGCTCCATGTCGGTGTAGTTCTCAAGGATGTAATAGACGTTGCCGAGGGTGTTGTGTGCGTCTGTCGCCTCCGGCTTCAGCCCAATCATGCGCCGCAGTGGTCCGACGGCATCTTCGGCGTGGTTGGTGGCTATGAGCAGGCTCGACAGGTAGCCCAGCGTCTCGTAGTCCTCCTTCAGCCGCAACGCTTCCTCGAAGCACTTGCGTGCATAGTCGAAGCGGCGGATGCCCTGTGCCCGCACGCCGTCATACTTCAGTACGTCGAAATCCCGTTCTGTCTGCTTGTCCCGCTGCTGCTCGGGTGTCTGTCGTCCCGAGCCGAATAGTGATGATAGAAATCCCATATATATCTTCGTTTTTGTTTTCGTTCTGTCACAAGTGTGTCTGTCTCCTTGTCCTCCCGCCTCACTACTCCCCGAGGCCTTCCTCCGCGTCATGCCTGTGCAGGCGCAGGCAGTTGTCACACTGTCCGCAGTCGTGCGGGTTGTCCTCGCCGAAGTAGTCCAGCAACATCCGGCTGCGGCAGGCAGTGTCGTTGCCGGCATAGTCCAGCATGGCATCGATGTGCGCCTTCAGCCGTTCGCGCCGTTCCTCGTAGACGGACGCGGGTATCACGATGTCCCGAAGCTCCACGCGCTCGCGCGCGTACATTATATAAGGAGTGGTGTTCCGTGGGATGTAGCTCACGATGTGGCGGCCCGACAGGGCAAGAAGCCTGTTGTAGATGTCGTTCCTGTCCAGCCCCGTGCGTGCCGACAGGAGCTCTTCCTGTATAGGCACATAGTCGGCAAACAGTCCGGTGTATGTGCGCAGCATCGACTGTATCAGTCGTTCGGTGTTGGGGTCGTCGTCGTTGAGGCGGTACAGCTCGTCCTTGCGCAGCAGGAACATGAGCGTCGACGTGCTGCGCATCTCCTCGCCATACTCCAGATAGCCCGCCTGCGTCAGCAGGTTCAGTGCGCTGTCCACCTGTATGGGGAAGAAGTGGAACTTCATGCAGAAGTCGTTGATGTCGAACTTCTTGACACAGCCATAGCCGTCGCCCATTGCCATCTGGTAGTAGTACTGCAGCTTCTCATACACGCTCAGGATGTACTCTCTCGGCGGGAACGTGCTGTCCACACGTTGTGCCACGCTGGTACGGTCTGCCTTGCTGAAGAGCAGCACTGCATAGGCCTTGCCTCCGTCGCGGCCGGCGCGTCCCGCCTCCTGGAAGTACGCCTCTATGGAGTTCGGCAGGTCGGCGTGTATCACCATACGCACGTCGGGCTTGTCGATGCCCATGCCGAAGGCGTTCGTCGCCACCATGACGCGCGTCTTGTCGGTGTGCCACTCGTGCTGTCGAACGTCCTTGGTCGCGTCGTCCAGCCCCGCGTGGTAGAATGTCGCACTGATGCCGTTCTTCTGCAGCCATTCCGCAAGCTCGCGCGTCTTCCTGCGGCTGCGGGTATATACTATTGCGCTGCCGCCCACACGCTGGAGTATGTGCAGCATCTCGCCCTCCTTGTCCTCGGTGCGCCGCACCACATACGCCAGGTTGCGGCGTTCGAAGCTCATGCGGAACACGTTCGGCTCCCTGAAGCGCAGCCGCTTCTGGATGTCCTCGACCACCTCCGGCGTGGCTGTGGCTGTCAGTGCGAGCACCGGCACATTGGGCAGCATGTCGCGCACGTCGGCAATCTTCAGGTATGAGGGGCGGAAGTCATAGCCCCATTGTGATATGCAGTGGCTCTCGTCGACGGCAATCATGCTCACGTGCATGTGCGCCAGCCGCTGGCGGAAGCCCTCGGTGTCGAGCCGCTCGGGTGAGATGTACAGGAACTTGTAGCCGCCGTAGATGCAGTTGTCGAGTGCTGTCAGCATCCCGCTGCTGTTCATGCCGGAGTGTATGGCTGTGGCTTTGATGCCCTTGCTGCGCAGGGCGTGCACCTGGTCTTTCATCAGTGCAATCAGTGGCGTGATGACAAGACACAGCCCGTCCTTCGCCAGTGCCGGCACCTGGAACGTGATGGACTTGCCGCCGCCCGTAGGCATAAGCCCCAGTGTGTCGCGGCCCGCGCCTATGCTGCGTATGATGTCTTCCTGTATGCCACGGAACGAACCGTAGCCCCAGTATTCCTTCAGTATCGGCAGATAGTCTGTCGTCGCTGCCGCTGCTGACGTTGCCGTATCAGCCTTGGTCTCCACGCTGCGTCAGCTCGGCTTTATGTCCTCAATCTGCAGCTGCACCTCACCGTGCTTGTGGGTGTTCTCCTCGATGGTGTAGCAGATTTCAAACGAGCGTTTCGTCTTGATGTACTTCACGCTTGAGCTTTGTCCGAAGGCGATGCCGTTCATCACCTTGCTCGACTTGTTGTCGACCAGCTCCAGCTTTATGTGTTCCTGGTCGCGACCGACGACCTTGCTCGTGCCGTAGTCATACACGTTGTGCGTGCAGAACACGGGCTTGGGGTTCTCGGGGCCGAAGGGGTTGAACTTCTTCAGGTCCGTGAAGAACTTCGGCGTTATGTCCCTGAAGTCAATCTCGGCATTGATGTCAATCACGGGGTTGGTCTGCTCCTCCAGTATGTGCTGCTCCACATACTCCTCGAAGCGGCGCGAGAACTCCGCCACGTTCTCCACCTTCATGGACAGGCCTGCGGCATACGTGTGGCCGCCGAAGCTCTCAAGCAGTTCGCGGCAGTGCTCCACAGCCTTGTAGACGTCGAAGCCCGACACCGAACGTGCCGAACCCGTTGCCAGGTCTCCCGCACGTGTCAGCACCACCGTGGGACGGTAGAACACCTCCGTCAGCCTTGATGCCACGATGCCTATCACACCCTTGTGCCATGCCTCGTTATACAGCACGATGGCACGCATGTCCTTCAGCCCCTCCAGCTTGTCCACAATCCGGTTGGCCTCTTCGGTCATGCTCTTGTCCAGGTCCTTGCGTGTCTCGTTGTAGAGGTCTATGCGGTTCGCCTTCTCCAGTGCGGCGGCAAAGTCCTTCTCCGTCAGCAGGTCGACCGCCTCCTTGCCGTTCTGGATTCTGCCGGATGCGTTTATGCGCGGCCCGATCTTGAACACGATGTCGCTGATGCTTATCTCCTTGTCTGCCAACCCGCAGATGTCTATGATGGCCTTCAGCCCGACGCTGGGGTTGCTGTTCAGCTGTTTCAGGCCGTGGTATGCCAGGATGCGGTTCTCGCCCGTTATGGGCACGATGTCCGAGGCTATGCTCACGGCGCACAGGTCCAGCAACGGTATCAGGCGGTGAAACTCGATGCCGTTGCTCATGGCAAACGCCTGCATGAACTTGAAGCCCACGCCGCAACCCGACAGATGTTCGAACGGATAGGTGTTGTCCACTCTCTTGGCGTTCAGCACAGCCACAGCCGGCGGCAGCACCTCGTCGGGTACGTGATGGTCGCAGATGATGAAGTCTATGCCCAGTGTCTTGGCATAGCCGATGCTCTCCACTGCCTTGATGCCGCAGTCGAGCACGATGACGAGGCTCACGCCCGTCTGTGCAGCATATTCAATGCCCTTGCGGGACACGCCGTAGCCCTCTTCATAGCGGTCGGGGATGTAGTAGTCGATGTTGGAGTAGAACTCCTGCACGAACTTGTAGACCAACGACACAGCCGTCGTGCCGTCCACGTCATAGTCGCCATACACCAGTATGCGCTCCTTCCTGCCCATTGCCTGGTTCAGACGTTCCACAGCGCGATCCATGTCCTTCATCAGGAACGGGTCATGCAGGTCGGGCAGCTGTGGCTTGAAGAACTTCTTGGCCTTGTCGACGGTGTCTATACCGCGCTCCACCAGAAGCCTACTCAGGATTGGGCTGATCGCCAGTTCCTGAGCCAGCAGTTGGATCTCCTCCGCTTGGTCGGTTGAAATGGGCAGATAATTCCATTTGTAAGTCATTATATATATGTTTTTTCTTATTTTCCATATTTGCGGGACGTTGGAGCCTTGGTGCGATACTCCTCCAACAAGGCGTAAAGGTATGAAAAACTGCTGACACGCACTGCCAAAAATCCGCTAAATCGTACGTCCACACCACGGCTCTTTCATTTAAGATTTCGTTGCTCACTTAAAAATGCTGTTATTTT
>CAVERK010000098.1:0-9718 GCA_963618035.1 bacterium | reverse complement strand
TATGGGCATTATAGGTTCTATGGGTATTATAGACGAGCCTGCCTATGTGCCGTCAAGCCTATAAAACTATGGACGTACGTCCACAAATCTGCGAACGTACGTCCAAATCCGATGGGGCGTGTCAGCTCTTATGCTGTCGCCGGTGGAAAATCCGATGTGCTTACTTGGGCAGGTTGAAGGCGACCGACATTTCCTTCATCTGCTCATCGGTCATGCCGTCAGGCTCGAAGCCCATGTTCCTGGCCGCCTCGTAGATCAGTGCCGATTTGTTGAGCACATCGACCTGATCGAACGCCGACATGACATCGACATCGACGGCGAAGACCCCGTGCTTCTCCCACATCACCACGTCATAGTCGTCAAGCTCTTTCAGCGTGGCATCGGCCAGCTCCACGGAGCTTGGCAGCTTGTAGGGTATTATGCCTAAGCCGCGCGGACAGAAGGCCTTGGTCTCAGGAATCATGCTCCACAGCATGTTCGTTGCCGTGTCCTTCTCGAGCCAGTGCTTGTTGTGCGTCAGTGCGACCAGCTCAATGGGATGTGTGTGCAGCGAAGCCTTGTAGGGCGAGCCTTTGCCTATCAGACTGTTGTGCACGCTGAGGTGTGCCGGCAGTTCGGAGGTGGGCTGCACAGGGTTGTCGGCAATGATGACGTAGCTGGCACAGTCGTCGAGGATGCGTATCACTGCGCCGTTATCCATGGGTCGGCGTGCCAGGTCGCGCATACGCTTTCCCGTACCCTTGCAGTAGAAGTACTGGCCCTTGAGATGCGGCAGCGTGATGCCAATCTGTTTGACCTCACTGATGGCGGGCATCTCCCTGATGCCGCTGTCCACGCAGTCCGTAATGTTTATGGTGATGTTGCCGCCGTTGCGCTCGGCCCATCCTTTCTGCCACAGGTATCCGGCCACTTCGGCAACTTTCCATACCTCTTCAGACAGCTTTGTTCGATTGTCAAGTATCGATGACATTAGTTTTTCTCCTATTATATATATGTGTTGTTTATTTCAGCAGTTCAGGCACGAAGGTCGAAATGATCAGTATCGCTATGCCTGCGACGAGCACCACGATGGTCCGTCCTGACACTCCTTTCCATTCTTTGAGTATGATGCCCCACACGTTCGAGAACACCACATTGAGAGCCATCAGAATGCAGAACGCGAAGGTGGTGAGTGTGGGCGAGCCCGTCAGGAACCCCTTGCCGAGGCTCAGCCCGAAGAACTGGCTGTACCACAGCAGTCCTGCAAGGGCGCAGAAGAGAATGTTGTGCGCCCACAGTGAGCCTTGGCGATAGTCACCCCAAGTGCCGTTCCTGCCGTTCTGATAGAGGCAGTACGCGGCATTGGTGACGAAGCCGCCAAGCGTGACAAGCAGCGTTGCCGGCAGTGACCGGTACATCTCTCCCGTTTCGGGGAAGTACAGATTACTGCCGAACTCCAGTCCGACGTTGAAGCATCCGCTCATGAATCCTGCCAGCAGGGCTATGGCAATGCCTTTCGGGAAGTTGAAGTCCTTCACGGCCTTCTTCTTCTCCTCTTCGCTCAGCTGGCTCGCCTTCATGCTTCCGGCAACTCCGATGACGGCAATGCCGATGAGCGTCACCACGACACCGATTAGCACCGCCGCCGTGAGCTTCTGCAAGTGTCCTGCATCAGGATAAATCAGGTTCAGCATGACGGGGCCCAGCACCGTGCCCAGTCCGGCACACGTGCCGAGGGCTATGGACTGTCCCAAGGCGACACCGAGATAACGCATCGAGAGACCGAAGGTCAGTCCGCCGACACCCCACAGCATGCCGAAGAACACGGTCATGCCAACATCGAACGGGTTGGCTGCGGCGAACAGTCCGCCCAGGCTATGCCCTGACGGTATGGCGAGGAATGCTCCTGCCAGAGGGAACACAATCCATGCGAAGACACCCTGGACAATCCAGTATGACTCCCAGCTCCAGCTCCTGACCTTGTTTATGGGCACGTAACTGCTCGACTGGCAGAACGCGCCTACAGCTATAATGAGTAGTCCTATGAGTATCTCCATCAGTCACGCTTGGATGTAACGTCCTTCTCGTATTGTTCGATGTTGCGGATGTACTCTTCGCCCACCGGAACATTGTTCTTGAGGTTGAAGTAGTCGTAGACCGCACCGAACGGCAACGACTTGGCCTCTTCGAGCAGGGCAAGACGCTGGAAGTGCTTGCCTTCGTCCTCATACCGGCGCAGCGTGGGCAGCGGCTCCAGGAATGCCTGAAGCATGCACTTCTGCGTGGCGCGTACGCCGACGACGTATGCCCCGATACGGTTGATGGATGCATCGAAATAGTCGAGACCGATGTGTGCACGGTCCAGTGCATCGGCACGCATCAGCTCCTTGAACAGGTCGAGCGTCTGGTCGTTCATGATGGTCACATGATCCGAGTCCCAACGCACGGGACGGCTGACGTGCAGCATCAGCTCCGGAACGAACAGCAGCAGCGACGCTATCATGTCACTGACGTTCTCCGTCTGTTCGTAGTGGCCGGTGTCGAGCGTGTACATGAGCTTGCGTGTGGCGCAATATCCTGCCACAAAGTCATGCGAACCCACGGTGTAGCTTTCCAGCCCGATGCCGAACAGCTTTGCTTCGAGGCAGGTCTTCATGTCGGGCAGGTTCTCCGACAGAATATCGTCGAGCGAGGCTGCGAAGATCTCGCGGTAACGCTTGCGCTCCACGGTGTTGTCCTTGCTGCCGTCGTGTACCCAGATGTTCATGATGGCGGGGTCGCCCTGTGCCTTACCCATGGCATCGGCAATGCGGCGGCAACGCTTGGTGTGCTCAATCCAGAAGTCGCGTATTCCCTTGTCGGGGTTTGCCAGCGAGAGGTCACCGCTCTTGGGGTGGGAGAATGATGTGGAGTTGAAGTCGAGCTTCATGCCGTGCTCCTTCGCCCAGTCAATCCATCCCTGGAAATGCTTCACCTCAACCTGGTCGCGGTCTACATGTTCACCGCCAAACTCACCATAGGTCTCGTGCAGGTTCAGGCGGTAGGTGCCGGCGAGCAGAGACTTGGCGTAAAGCACATCCTGACGCAGCTCGTCGATGTTGCGGGCCTTGCCAGGGTAGTTGCCTGTTGTCTGTATGCCTCCGCTGAGCGACGTGACGTTCTCGAAGCCGAGCACGTCATCTGCCTGCCAGCAGTGAAGCGATATTGGCGTCTTCTCCAGCAGTGCTATGGCTTTGTCTGTGTCAACGCCGATGGCGGCGTATCTCTCCTTGGCTATCTCATAAGCCTTCTTGATTTGTTCTTCTTTCATGGTCTGTATGTTTTTTGTGTTTTGTGAATATATTTCTGTGTTACAGGTTCTCCAGTTTCCGTAGTGCAGCCTCCCATTTGTCTTCATCCTCGCTCAGGAACACCTCCATCTTCATGCCGCGGCGCACAGTCTGCCGCATCGAAGCCACGTCTTTGGCTTCTCCGGCAGCGATGGCCTGCAGCATTATGTTGCCCAATGCCGTGGCTTCCGACGGCCCTGCCATGACAGGCAGGCCAATGGCGTTGGCTGTCCACTGGTTAAGAATCTCGTTGCGGCTGCCTCCGCCGATGACGTGCAGCACCTCTATCGGGGTGTCTGACAGCCGGCGCAGGTTGTCGAGCACCTGACGGTAGCGCAGTGCCAGGCTCTCGTAGATGCAGCGCACCATCTGTCCGCGTGTCTTCGGTACGGGAATATCGTGCGCCCCACAGTAGTCCTTTATGGCTTCTTCCATATTCGATGGATTGGCAAACTCCGGTGCATCGGGATTGACGATGCTGCGGAACGGCTCTGCCTCAAGTGCCTCGGCAGTGAGCTTGCCGTAGTCGGGGTTGCCCCACTGCAACCGGCAACGCTCGAGCAGCCACATGCCGCAGATGTTCTTCAGCACGCGTATGGTGCCGTCGACACCACCCTCATTGGTGTAGTTCAAGGCCTCCGACTCCGCAGTTATCACCGGCTCGTGTGTCTCAATGCCCATGAGCGACCATGTGCCGCTGCTGAGGTAGGCGAAGTTCCCGTTCTTGGCGGGGACGGCAGCCACAGCCGATGCCGTGTCATGTCCTGCTACGGCTATGACGGGCACGGCTCCAAGTCCCGTGAGCCTTTGCACTTCGGGTGTCAGTGTGCCTACTGTCTCGCCAGGATAGACAAACCTCCCGAACTTGTCGGCACTGAGTCCCACGGCATTGAGCAGCTGCGGCTCGAGTTGGCGTGTCTGTGCGTTGACAATCTGTCCCGTCGTCGCTACGGTATATTCCGTCACCATCTGTCCCGTCAGCATATAGCTCAGGGCATCGGGAATGAACAGCAACTTGTCGGCAGACAGGAATGTCGGGTCGGCATTGCGGCGCAGCGTGTCCATCTGGAACAGGGAGTTGAAGTTCATGACCTGAATACCTGTCAGACCATAGACCGTGCTGCGTGGCACACGGCTGAACAGCTTGTCAGGTGCTCCTTCGGTATGCGGGTCACGGTATGAGTAGGGTAGGCGCAGGAAGCCGCCATCGTTGCCGACAGCCACGAAGTCGCAGCCCCACGTATCTATGCCTATTGACGTTATCTGCACGTCGTCCCTCTCCGCTGCGGCTTTCAACCCTTCGAGTATGTTGCGATACAACTCGTAGATGTCCCAGTAAAAATGTCCGCCGGCCTCAATCAAGTGGTTGGGAAAGCGGTTGACAACCTCCATCCTGATGCCTTCTGCCGTGAGAAACCCGAGGATTGTGCGTCCGCTGGTGGCCCCAAGGTCGACCGCAAAAAATGCTTTTTCCATATCTTGTTTCGTCTTGTCGTTAGTCGTTATGCCAATGTCAGGACGGACAGGAAAACACCCTCAATCCGCCATGCCCGACCATGCAAAGGTAAAAAAAATCGGGCGGTTAACAATAGATTTGTCAGAGGTTCGAACCCTTTAGTTTTCTTCCATAGGGGTCATTCATATGCAAATAATCAAGTTTAAATGAAAAAGCCGTGATTATGTGCATAGAGTTTCAATAATAGCTCGTATATTTGCAGCGTTAAGAATAATTATACGCAGTATGAAGAGAAAGATTAGCAGGTTGGACACCATCAAGATGATTATCTCCAGCCAGGAGATGGGTTCGCAGGACGAACTGTTGAAAGCCTTGGACAAGGAAGGTCACAGCATTACGCAGGCCACGCTGTCGCGTGACCTCAAGCAGCTCAAGGTCGCCAAGGCGGCAAACTCTGACGGAAAGTACATCTATGTCTTGCCGAACGACATAATGTATCGCAGGTATTCAAACCTGCCACCCAGTGAGATGCTTGGTGCCAGCGGCTTCCTGTCGCTCGACTTCTCGGGCAACATCGCCGTCATACATACCCGCCCTGGCTATGCCAGCAGCATGGCCTACGACATCGACAACCATCCCTGTGAGGGAATCATCGGCACCATTGCCGGCGACGACACCATCATCATGGTGATGCGTGAGGGGTTCAACCGGAAGGAACTTGTGAAATATCTGTCGGGAGTAGTGCCAGGCATGAAATGAGGCGCTACATATATAAATATAGGACTATCTGTTTATATCTGTTTTTTTAGATGGAAACCAAACACATTGATGTTATGGTTGCAGACGCTTCCCATGAGGTGTATGTGGACAAGATTCTTGACACCATCAGGGAAGCTGCCAAAGTTCGTGGTACTGGCATTGCCGAGCGTACTCACGAGTATATAGCAACGAAGATGAAAGAGGGCAAGGCTGTCATTGCCTTGTGTGGCGATGACTTTGCAGGTTTTTCGTATATTGAGAGTTGGGGCAACAAACAGTTTGTTGCGACCTCCGGCCTGATTGTCTCACCTGAATACAGGGGGCTTGGAGTGGCCAAACGGATCAAGGAGTGTACCTTTAAGCTGGCACGTCTCCGATGGCCGTGGGCCAAGATCTTCAGTCTCACCAGCGGTGCCGCTGTGATGAAGATGAACACAGAGTTGGGGTATGTGCCCGTGACGTTCAATGAGCTTACCGACGATGATGCCTTTTGGAAAGGCTGTGAGGGATGTATCAACCATCCCATCCTGATGACCAAGAACAGGAAGTTCTGCATCTGCACGGCTATGCTCTACGATCCTGCCGACCACGAGGATGAAGACGGTGACGATGACAGCGGCAACAACAAAAAGAAACATTAGATTGAGGAATACACACATATATATATTATGGAACAGAAGAAGAAAGTTGTAGTGGCATTCAGTGGCGGTCTTGACACGTCATACACGGTGATGTACTTGGCAAAGGAGATGGGCTATGAGGTCTATGCCGCCAGTGCCAACACGGGTGGCTTCAGTGCCGAGCAGCTGAAACGCAACGAAGAGAACGCATACAAGCTGGGCGCGGTGAAATATGTCACGCTTGATGTCACAAAGGAATACTACGAGAAGAGCCTAAAATACATGGTCTTCGGCAACGTGCTGCGCAATGGCACTTATCCCATTTCGGTAAGTTCCGAGCGCATCTTCCAGGCTCTTGCCATCGCACGCTATGCCAATGAGATTGGTGCAGACGCGATAGCCCACGGATCTACCGGTGCCGGCAATGACCAGGTTCGCTTTGACATGACGTTCCTTGTGATGGCTCCTGGAAAGGAAATCATCACGCTGACGCGCGACAAGGCCCTGAGCCGCAAGGACGAGATTGACTATCTGAACAGCCACGGCTTTGCAGCTGACTTTGCGAAGCTGAAGTACTCATACAACGTGGGTCTTTGGGGTACATCAATCTGTGGCGGAGAGATTCTTGACTCCACACAGGGACTGCCCGAAAGTGCATACCTGAAGCACTGCACAAAGGATGGCACCGAACAGCTGCGCCTGACGTTCGAGAAGGGCGAGCTGAAAGCCATCAACGGTGAGACCTATGACGATCCCGTGAAGGCCATACAGAAAGTGGAGGAGATAGGTGCAGCCTATGCCATTGGTCGTGACATGCACGTCGGTGATACCATCATCGGCATAAAGGGGCGTGTGGGCTTCGAGGCAGCCGCTCCGATGCTCATCATCGGTGCACACCGCTTCCTGGAGAAGTACACCCTCAGCAAGTGGCAGCAGTACTGGAAAGACCAGGTGGCCAACTGGTACGGAATGTTCCTGCATGAAAGCCAGTACCTGGAGCCTGTGATGCGTGACATTGAGGCAATGCTCTCGTCGTCGCAGCGCAATGTCAACGGAACAGCCATTCTCGAACTGCGTCCCTATGGCTTCACGACCATCGGTGTCGACAGCCCTGACGATCTGGTCAAGAACAAGTTTGGAGAGTATGGCGAGATGCAGAAGGGCTGGACAGCCGAGGATGCCAAGGGATTTATCAAGGTCTCGTCCACAGCACTGCGTGCATACTATGCCGTGCATAAGTTCGACGACGAACTCTAACTTTATCCTGTGGCTCATAATCCCTTACGACAAATAAAAAAACGGATATTCGCTTCAAGAATGATAAAAGTAGGAATTATAGGAGGTGCCGGATATACTGCCGGCGAACTGATACGTCTGCTCGTCAACCATCCCGATGCCGAGATTGTGTTCATCAACAGCACCAGCAATGCGGGACACCGCATTACCGACGTGCACGAGGGTCTGTATGGCGAGACGGAAATGGTCTTCACCGACCAGTTGCCGCTTGACAGCATTGACGTGCTCTTCTTCTGCACGGCTCATGGCGATACCAAGAAGTTCCTTGACAGCCATCAGATACCCGACGGTCTGAAGCTCATCGACCTTTCGATGGACTATCGTCTCAAGTCGGCTTCTCACGACTTCGTCTATGGCTTGCCCGAGCTTAACCGCCGTGCCATCTGTAGTGCACAGCATGTGGCCAATCCAGGCTGCTTCGCCACAGCCATACAGCTTGGACTGCTGCCGTTGGCAAAGAACCTGTTGCTTAGCGGCGACATCAATGTCAATGCCATTACCGGCAGCACGGGTGCCGGTGTGAAGCCGAAGGACACCAGCCACTTCAGCTGGCGGACCGACAACATCAGCATCTACAAGCCTTTCGAGCACCAGCATGTGCCTGAGATTGTGCAGTCGCTGAAACAGTTGCAGCAGAGCTTCGACTCCGATGTCGCATTCATCCCATACCGTGGTGACTTTGCCCGTGGCATCTTTGCGACTATCGTGGTGCGTACAGCCGTCAGCGAGGAGGAGCTTTACCGCATCTATCGCGAATACTACGCCGAAGACTCGTTCACGCACGTCGTGGACCGTCCGATAGACCTCAAGCAGGTGGTCAACACCAACAAGTGTCTCGTGCACATAGAGAAGCACGGCAGCCGTCTGCTCATCGTCTCCTGCATCGACAATCTGCTGAAGGGAGCCAGCGGGACAGCTGTCCACAACATGAACCTTATGTTCAACCTCGAGGAAACGGTGGGTCTCAACCTGAAGCCCTCCGCCTTCTGACGGTGAACGACTTGGAACTTAAAAACTGAATGAAGAGATGAATCTGTTTGATGTATATCCGCTATTCGATGTCAATATAGTCAAGGGCCGCGACTGCTCTGTCTGGGACGACAAAGGCACGGAGTATCTTGACCTCTATGGAGGCCATGCCGTCGTCTCCATCGGCCACTGCCATCCGCATTATGTTGAGGCGTTGAGCCGTCAGGCTGCCATGCTTGGGTTCTACTCCAACTCGGTGATAAACAAGCTGCAGCAGCAGCTCGCCGACAGGCTCGGATGCATATCCGGCTATGACGACTATTCGCTGTTCCTCATCAACAGTGGTGCCGAAGCCAATGAGAATGCCTTGAAGCTGGCATCGTTCTATAACGGACGCAAGCGTGTGCTCACTGCCGAACATTCATTCCATGGCCGTACTTCGTTGGCTGTGGAGGTCACGAACAATCCGAAGATTATCGCCCCCATCAACGACAATGGCAATGCCACATTCCTGCCCTACAACGACCTCGAAGCGTGGGAGCGTGAGCTGGCAAAGGGTGATGTCACGGCCTGCATCCTTGAGTGCATCCAGGGTGTCGGCGGTTGTCATGTCGCCACGCCGGAGTTTGCACAGGGGCTGGCAGCTGCATGCCGCAAGCATGGAGCGTTGCTCGTCTGCGACGAGATCCAGTGTGGCTATGGCCGCAGCGGCAAGTTCTTTGCCCATCAGTGGCTGGGCATCCGTCCGGACATCATCACTGTGGCAAAAGGCATCGGCAACGGGTTCCCGATGGGGGCAGTGCTGATAGCACCGTTCATCAAGCCTGTCTACGGACAGCTGGGCACTACTTTCGGCGGCAACCACATGGCGTGTGCTGCTGCGTTGGCTGTGCTTGACGTGTTCGAAGACCAGCATCTTGTCGACAACGCCCTTGAAGTAGGCGACTATTTCATGCAGCAGCTCGTGCAGCTGCAGAAGCGGCAGCCGCATATCGTGGAGTTGCGCGGGCGTGGGCTTATGATCGGTGTCGTGCTTGACATCCCGCAGAAGGATGTCCGCCAGAAACTCATCTTCCAGGAACATTGCTTCACAGGAAGTGCGTCGACCAATATCCTGCGCATCCTGCCGCCGCTGACCCTCACGCGGCAATACGTAGACAGCTTCATCGGCAGGCTTGAGCGTGTGCTCGACGCCTGCTGATTGGCAGCGTGTCAGAGCGTTATTAAGACCATTTTAGCGGACAGCAATATTTCTATATGCTATAATACCGATACACGGAGGTAAGCGAAGCCACAGCCGAGGAGTATCA
>CAVERK010000097.1:0-9719 GCA_963618035.1 bacterium | reverse complement strand
GTCCTTTACAGCGACTCGCCGAAGTCGTCACGGAACTTCTGCGCCAGGTCTTCCTGCCAGTGGCCGATTTCCTTCATGCGTCCGAAGAAGAAGCGCAGGACCTTCGGCTCCATTGTCCACTCCAGTCCGCCGATGAGGCTGCGGTTGTCCCACAGCCATTTCACGCGGTCTGCCACATACTTGATCTGCGACAGCGTGTAGACGCGGCGCGGCACAGCCAGCCTGAGCAGCTCCAGCTCGGCATACCGCTCGGTGCCGTCGGGCTCGCGCTGCTCGCTCATGGTGCCGCGCTCCATGCCGCGTATGCCTCCGGCGATGAACAGGGCAGCACCTACGGCAGCCGCAGGATACTGGTTGTGGGGCATGTCGGGCACGAACTCGGAGCAGTTGAGGTGTGCGCCAAGTCCGCCGGCAGGCTTGATGACGGGCACGCCGTAGTCGTCAAGCTCCGTGATGAGATACTTGATGAACTCTGGTCCCTGGCTGATGTACTCCATGTCGAGCGACTCATACAGTCCCTGTGCCATTGCCTCCATCGAGCGCACCTCCATGCCTCCGTAGGTCAGGAAGCCCTCGAAGAGCGGCACGTACTCCATCATCTCGTCGGTGTATTTCCTGTTGACGCTCGTGATGATGCCGCCACGGGCGAAGCCGAGCTTGCGGCCGGAGAAGTAGACGATGTCGCAGCGCGATGCCAGCAGATGGTATATCTCCTTCGTCGACATGTACTTGCAGCGCGGCTCGCGCGTCTTCATGAAGTAGACGTTGTCCTGCAGCAGTGAGGCGTCGAGCACCGACTTGACGCCGTACTGATGGCAGATGTCCGTGACGGCAAGCATGTTCTCGAGCGACACCGGCTGTCCGCCTATGAGGTTTGTGCCGGACTCGATGCGGACGAATGCCACCTTCTCGGGACCGCACTCCTCGATGGTCCGGCGCAGCAGGTCCAGGTCGAAGTTCCCCTTGAACGGGTCGTCGCTCTGCGGCAGCAGCCCCTTCTTGTCGATGACCTCTATGACATCGCCCCCGAGACGTGTGATGTGTGCCTTGGTTGTGGTGAAGTGGAAGTTCATCAGTGCCACCATCCCTGGCTTCACGTACGCCTCTGCAAGGATGTTCTCGCACGCACGGCCCTGGTGGGCAGGCAGCACGTTGTCCGTGCCGAACACCTCCTTCACAGCCGCCTTCACGCGGTTGAAGGTCTCCGAGCCTGCATAGGAGTCGTCGGCACGCATCATGGCTGCCGTCTGCAGGTCGGACATGGCATTCACGCCGCTGTCGGTCAGCATGTCAAGATAGATGTCCTTGTTCTGAAGAAGGAAGGTGTTGTTGCCTGCATCCTTTATGGCACGCAGGCGTTCCTTTACGGGCAGAAGTGTCAGCTTCTGCACCACGCGGACCTTGTGCATCTCGAGTGGCACCTGGTTTTCCGCCTTGTAGAATTTTACGTTTGACATGGTATTGTTTTGTTTGTATTAAGTTTGAAATTGTCAGATTGCAAGGCACAAATGTACGAATTTCAAACCAACAGACGCACGCCGTAACAACAAAAGCTGCCGTGGAGGCAGCTTTTGTCCGTCATTACGGCTGGACGGCGGTTCCCGTCATGCCTTGTATGCCTGCTCGTGCACGCCGCTCACGGCACGTCCGCTCGGGTCATTGAGCCCGACGAACGAGGCATCCCATGCCAGGGCTTCGGCTGTGGAGCACGCCACGCTCGGCACGCTCGGCACGCTTCTCGCGGCACTCTCTGACGGGAAATGCTCTTCGAAGATGCTGCGGTAGAAGTACTCCTCCTTGTTCATCGGCGGGTTCACGGGGAAGCGTTCGGCGGCATGTGCCATCTGTTCGTCGCTGACGGCGGCGGCTGTCATCTGCTTCAGCGTGTCTATCCAGCTGTAGCCCACGCCGTCGCTGAACTGCTCTTTCTGCCTCCACACAATGTCCTTCGGCAGCATGTCGCTGAAGGCTTCGCGCACAATCTTCTTCTCGATGACGTTGCCAGGGCACATCTTTGCCCGTGGATTGAGGCGCATGGCAACATCGAGGAAGTCCTTGTCGAGGAAGGGGACACGTCCCTCCACGCCCCATGCCGCCAGGCTCTTGTTGGCTCTGAGGCAGTCGTAGAGATGCAGCTTGGAGAGCTTCCTCACCGTCTCTTCATGGAAAGCCCTCGGACTTGGTGCCTTGTGGAAGTACAGATAGCCGCCGAAGACCTCGTCGGCTCCCTCACCGCTGAGCACCATCTTGATGCCCATGCTCTTGATGACACGTGCCAGCAGATACATCGGCGTGGAGGCACGCACCGTCGTCACGTCATAGGTCTCTATGAAGTAGATGACATCGCGCAGCGCATCCAGTCCCTCCTGAATGGTGTAGTTTATCTCATGATGTACGGTGCCGATGTAGGCAGCCACCTCGCGTGCCTTTGCCAAGTCGGGCGCACCTTTCAGTCCCACGGCGAAGGAGTGCAGCTGCGGCCACCATGCCTCGCTGTGTCCTCCGTCCTCGATGCGCCGTCCGGCATACTTGCGTGCTATGGCCGATATTACCGACGAGTCCAGTCCGCCGCTCAGCAGTACGCCATAGGGCACGTCGCTCATCAGCTGCCTCTCCACAGCCGCTTCCAGCGAACGGCGCACGTCTGCCGCCCTGGCTTCGCCCTGCTCCACGGCACTGTAGTCCATCCAGTCGCGCCTGTACCAGCGGTGCATCTTGCCCTCACGGCTGTACAGATAATGACCTGGCAGGAACGGCTCGTACTCGTCGCAGAAGCCCTCCAGTGCCTTCAGCTCACTGGCGAAATACAGCAGGCCGTCCTTGTCGCGCCCTATATATAATGGTATGACACCTATCGGGTCGCGTGCAATGAGGTATTCGTCCTTCTCCTCGTCGTAGAGCACAAAGGCGAAGATGCCGTTCAGCTCCTCAAGGAAGTCTATGCCCTTGTCGCGATACAGAGCCAGGATGACCTCGCAGTCGCTGCCTGTCCGGAACCCGTACTTGTCCTTGTAGCGTTGGCGTATGTCGCGATGGTTGTAGATCTCTCCATTCACCGCCAGCACCTGCTTGCGGTCCGGCGCATACAGAGGCTGTTGCCCCGATTCAGGGTCGACAATCGACAGACGCTCATGGCACATTATTGCCGATCCGCCGACATAGATGCCGCTCCAGTCAGGTCCGCGATGACGCAGCTTCTGCGACATGCGCAGAGCCTTCTCCCTCAGTTCCGGCTTCTGCCGGCCGATGTTCAGTATTCCGGATATTCCGCACATGATGTGTATTGCCCCTCCTGCTTGCTGCTGCTATTACTTGTTCCTTAGATAGCTGTCTATGTCCTTTGCCGCCTGCCGTCCGCTCGCCAGAGCCCTCACGACAAGGCTTGCTCCGCTCTTGGCATCACCGGCAATGAACACGTTGTCTGCCGTCTGCGGCTGCTCCGGCCTGATGAAGCCCATGGCCAGCAACACCATGTCTGCCTCGATTGTCTCTTTCCTGCCTGTGGGCTTCATTGTCGGGCGTGCACCGTCTTTTGCGGGCAGCCACTCGACCTCCTCCACTTCCACGCCGGTCACCTTGCCGTTCTTGCCGATGAACTTGTTTGATGTCAGGCTCCAGCGGCGCGTGCATCCCTCTTCATGGCTGCTGGTGGTCTTCAGCACCACAGGCCACATGGGCCACGGCGTTGCAGGGTTGTGTCCTACGGGAGGCTTGGGCATGATCTCTATCTGCGTCACGCTGACTGCGCCCTGCCTGATGCTGGTGCCGATGCAGTCCGAGCCTGTGTCGCCGCCGCCAATCACCAGGACCTTCTTGCCCTTGGCGTTCACCAGCTGGCTCTTGTCAAACTGCTTGCCGTCGAGGATCTCGTTCTGCTGCGACAGCATGTCCAATGCGAAGTAGATGCCTTTCAGCTCACGCCCTGGGATGTTCAGGTCGCGTGCTGTGGGTGTGCCTGTGCAGAGGCAGTAGGCATCAAAGCCTTCGGGCAGCTTGTCTGTGTCCACTACGGTGTTCATCCGGAAGCGTATGCCTTCCTGTTCCAGTATGTTTATCTTGCGGTCGATCACGGTCTTGTCCAGCTTGAAGTTGGGAATGCCGTAGCGCAGCAGTCCGCCGGCATGGCTGTGCCGGTCGAATATCGTCACTTCGTAGCCCATGGCGTTCAGGCGCACGGCAGTGCTCAGTCCTGCCGGACCGCAGCCTATCACCGCCACACTCTTGCCGTTGCGTGTCGGCATTACGGGTGTGACGTATCCCTCGCGATATGCCGCTTCGACGATTGCCGCCTCGTTCTCGCGTATGGTTACGGGTGCGTCCAGTGCCAGATTCAGTACGCATGATTTCTCGCAAAGGGCAGGGCAGATGCGACCGGTAAATTCGGGGAAGTCGTTGGTCTGCCGCAATATGTCGAATGCTTCGCGCCACTTGCCGCGATACAGTGCATCCTGAAACTCGGGGTCTTTGTTGCCCAACGGACAAGCCCAGTGGCAGAAAGGCACGCCGCAGTCCATGCAGCGCGAAGCCTGTAGCTTGCGGTCGTGGCTGTTGAGTGTCTGCTCCACCTGGCTGAAGTCGTTTATGCGTTCGCGTACAGGACGGTATCCTGCCTCTTTGCGCGGTATGGTGAGGAATGCTTTAGGGTCTCCCATCGTTATGTGTCTCCTTGTGTGTGTGTAAAAATGTTTTCTTTTTCGGGGTTGGTCGTTCTCGCTTTAGTAGTCTCTCTGCATCTCTTCGATCTTCTGTTGCAGCAGGCGCATCTGCTCTTCGTGCAGCACCTTCTGATACTCTATCGGCACTACCTGGATGAACTCCTCTGCATAGTGGTTCCAGTCGTCGAGCATCGTGCGTGCCAGCTTTGAGCCGGTGTAGAGATAGTGCTGGCGTATAAGCTCGTGCAGCTCCTTGCGGTATGACGCCTCTTCGATGAGCGACAGCTCCACCATCTCCATGTTGCAGAAGTAGTCGAAGTCGCCGTTCTTGTTCCAGACGTATGCCACGCCGCCCGACATTCCTGCTGCGAAGTTCCTTCCTGTGGTGCCCAATACCACCACGCGACCGCCGGTCATGTATTCGCAGCAGTGGTCTCCCACACCCTCGACCACGGCAATGGCTCCGGAGTTGCGGACGGCAAACCGTTCACCGACACGGCCGTTGATATATACCTCGCCGCTCGTGGCACCATATAATAAGGTATTGCCTGCAATGGTGTTGTCTTCTGCCTCAAAGTTGCTCCTGACAGGCGGCATCACGGCAATCCGTCCACCAGACAGGCCCTTGCCGAGATAGTCGTTTGCCTCGCCCTCCAGCTTGAAGCTGACACCAGGCACAAGGAATGCACCGAACGACTGTCCTGCCGATCCTTTGAACTTCAGGTTCAGCGTGTTCTCGGGCAAGCCCTTCTCGCCGTACTTCTTGGCTATCACGCCGCTCAGCATGGCACCGACCGCACGGTCTGTATTGGCAATGGTGTATTCCAGCGAAATCTCCCTCTGCGTGTCGATGGCTGTCTGCGTGGCGCGGAGTATGTCAACGTCCTTGACGGTGTCAATGGCATGCTGCTGGTCGGTGACATGATGTATGGCGGCATCGTTGTTGACGCGTGCCGTCAGCTTGCTGAAGTCTATCAGGTCGTGCTTCTTCACGCCGTCACTCGGCTTGCGCACTATCAGGTCCGAACGCCCTATGATCTCGTCCATAGAGTGAGCACCGATCTCTGCCAAGTACTCGCGCACCTCCTGCGCCAGGAAGCTGAAGTAGCTTATCAGGTAGTCGCTCGCGCCACGGAAATGTTTTCTCAGTTCGGGATTCTGTGTCGCCACGCCCATGGCACAGGTGTTCTTGTTGCATTTGCGCAGCATCACACAGCCCAGCACGATGAGGCATGCCGTGCCAAACCCGAACTCCTCTGCTCCGAGCATCGCCATGAGCACCACGTCGCGGCCAGTCTTCAGCTGTCCGTCGGCCTGCAGCACCACCTGTCCGCGCAGTCCGTTCAGCACCAGTGTCTGTTGCGTCTCGCTGAGTCCCATCTCAGGAGCCACGCCGGCATAGTGTATTGAACTCTGCGGCGATGCACCTGTTCCGCCCTCGGCTCCCGATATGATTATCAGGTCTGCCTTGGCCTTGGCAACGCCGGCAGCAATCGTGCCTACGCCGCTTTCCGACACTAACTTCACGCTTATCTTGGCTGCGGGATTGACGTTCTTCAGGTCGAAGACCAGCTGTGCCAGGTCTTCAATGGAGTAGATGTCATGATGCGGCGGAGGCGAGATGAGCGAGATGCCTGGTATGGAGTGTCGGGTGCGGGCTATCACCTCGTCTACCTTGAAGCCTGGCAGCTGTCCGCCCTCTCCTGGCTTGGCACCCTGTGCAATCTTTATCTGTATCTCATCGGCATCCATAAGGTACTCCGTGGTCACGCCGAACCGTCCTGATGCCACCTGTTTTGTAGCCGAACGCTTCATGGTGCCGAAGCGTGCCGAGTCTTCACCGCCTTCGCCGGTGTTGCTGCGGCAGTGCAGCGTGTTCATGGCCACGGCAATAGCCTCGTGTGCCTCCTGGCTCAGTGCTCCGAAGCTCATGGCACTCGACACAAAGCGGCGCACGATATTCTCCACGGGTTCCACCTCGTCGATGCTTATAGGGTTGCGGCGGAAGTCAAGGAAGTCGCGCAGGAATATGGGGCTTTCCTTCTCATCCACCAGCCGTGTGAACTCCTTGAACTTCTTGTAGCTGTTCAGACGTGTCGCCAGTTGCAGTGTGCTTATGGTCTCGGGGTTCCAGGCGTGCTTCTCGCCGTCCTTGCGATACTGATACAGCCCTGTGTTCGTCAGCAGCTCGCCGTCTTTTATGTCCAGTGCAGCGTCGTGCATCTTCACCGCATCGCGTGCAATCTCGTCAAGCCTGATACCGCCGATTGTCGACTTCATGCCGCCGAAGTAGGCACGGCACAGCTCCTCGCTAAGTCCGACAGCCTCGAATATCTTGGCACCGCGATAGGAGCGGATGGTGGATATGCCCATCTTGCTCAATATCTTGTACAGACCCTTGCATACGGCTTTGATGTAGTTCTTCTCTGCCGTAGCGTAGTCCAGCTGTATGTCCTGATTGTTGACAAGGTTGTCGAGCACGGCAAAGGCCATGTACGGGTTCAGTGCGCTGGCTCCGAACCCGAGCAGCAGTGCGGCGTGCATGACCTCACGGATCTCGCCGCTCTCCACAATCAGTGCCGTCTGTACGCGCTTGCCCACGGAAATCAGATGGTGATGCACGGCACTCACTGCCAGCAGCGACGGCACGGCAGCATGTGTGGCATCAATGTCGCGGTCGCTCAGCACGATGTAGTTCACGCCGTCGTCGACGCTCTCTTCGGCCTTGTGGCACAGCGTGGTCAGCACCTCTTGCAGTCCGGCACGTCCCTTGGAGGCTTCGAACAGCATGGGCAGACGCACGGACTTGAAGCCTTTGTAGCGGATGTTGCACAGCAGGTCGAGCTGTGTGTTGCTCAGTATGGGGTGGCTCAAGCGCACCATCTTGCAGTGTGAAGCGTTGGGGGTCAGAATGTTCATCCCAACGGCACCGATATACTCGACAAGCGACATCACCAGTTCTTCGCGTATGGGGTCGATTGGAGGATTGGTGACCTGTGCAAACTGCTGGCGGAAATAGTTGAAGAACAACTGCGGACGGTCTGATATGACAGCCAGCGGCGTGTCGTTGCCCATGGCTCCGATAGGCTCGCCTGCTGTGGTCGCCATGGGGGAGATTATGTTCGCTATATCCTCTTTCGAGTAGCCGAAAGCCCTCAGCTTGCGGTCGTAGTTGTCGACATTGTGGGGCACCTTGCGTCCGCTGCGCAGCTTGTCCAGTTCTATGCGGTTCTCGCTGAGCCATGTGCGGTAGGGCTTGGCATCGGCCAGCTGCTTCTTCAGCTCGGCATCGGTATATATCTTGCCTTCCTGTGTGTCTATCAGCAATATCTTGCCTGGCTCCAGACGGCCTTTGCTCTTTATCTCTCCTGGCTCGAAGTCCATCACGCCGACCTCGCTCGACACCACCATCGTGTCGTTCTTCGTAATCAGATAACGTGCCGGACGCAGACCGTTGCGGTCGAGCATCCCTCCTGCATAGCGTCCGTCGCTGAACAGCAAGGCTGCAGGGCCGTCCCATGGCTCCATGAGGATTGAGTGGTACTCATAGAAGGCCTTCAGGTCTTCGCTGATGGGGTTCTTCTCGTTGAACGATTCGGGGATAAGCATTGCCATGGCGTGCGGGAGACTCATGCCGCTCATCACCAGAAACTCCAGCACATTGTCGAGCGATGCGCTGTCGCTCATGCCAGGCTGCACTATGGGGTGCAGTCCTTTGATGTCACCCAGCACGGGTGTGGACAGCACGCTCTCGCGTGCTTCCATCCAACTGCGGTTGCCACGTATGGTGTTTATCTCACCGTTGTGTGCCAGCAGGCGGAAAGGCTGTGCCAGTCCCCACGTCGGGAAGGTGTTGGTGCTGAAGCGCGAGTGCACCAGAGCCAGACCGCTGGTGAAGTAGTCGTTTGTCAGGTCGGGAAAGTAGTTCCTTAGCTGCACTGACGACAACATACCTTTATATATAATGTTCTTCGTGGAGAGCGACACCACATAGAAGTCATCCTTGCCCGTTATAGCCGAAAGACCCACACGCTTCTCAATCTTCTTGCGGATGATGTACAGGCGGCGGTCGGCTGTCTGGCTGTCGTCAAAGCCGGTGATGAATATCTGCTTTATGTCCGGCTCCACGGCAGCAGCCTCCTGACCGAGTATCTCGGGACGTGTTGGCACATTGCGCAGGTGCATCAGGGTCAGCCCGTCACGCTCAATCTCCTCAATCACGATTTGCAGTATCGCACTCTGTGCGGCCTTGTCCTTCGGCAGGAAGAGCAATCCTGTGCCGTAGTGTCCTTTCTCCGGCACGGGTATGCCTTGCAGCAGGATGAACTCGTGCGGTATTTGCAGCATTATGCCTGCACCGTCACCGGTCTTGTTGTCTGCACCTTCAGCTCCGCGATGACGCAGGTTCTCAAGCACCTTCAGTGCCGACTCTACCAGGGCGTGCGATTTGCCGCCTTTTATGTTTACAATCATACCCACGCCACAGGCATCGTGCTCGTATGACGGGTCATACAGTCCCACTGCATGCGGCCTGTGTGCGGCATTGTCACTCTTGCTGAATGTCATGTTGAAAAGCTGCTCTTCCATTGTTTTAAGTTTACATTTGTTCGCTATAAGGTGGAATTAGTTAATCACTTTGGCTTGCAAAATTAGGAAATCGCTATCACAATGGCAAACAGGTAGTGTGCAAACGCTTTCGGAAATAAGGTTGTACTGCACTGATGTGACAGAATAAAACCATATACACCAATATTCTTTCACTTTTAAACTGACAGGTGTCGTCTTTTGCTGATTTGTTACATCGGCATGAATACAACACAGCTCCTTTCTTGGTGTGTCTCTGATTAAGGGTTTAGCGGACAGCAATATTATCGGAGCAAATCATGCGCATCGTTTAAACCTTTCATGCGAATCGTTTAAACCTTTCATGCGAATCGTTTAAACCTTTCATGCGAATCGTTCGAACCTTTCATGCGAATCGTTCGAACCTTTCATGCGAATCGTTCGAACCTTTCATACGAATCGTTCGAACCTTTCATACGAATCGTTCGAACCTTTCATACG
>CAVERK010000096.1:0-9875 GCA_963618035.1 bacterium | reverse complement strand
AGGGATTCCCTGACTGTACGTCCAGAGACCCTGTGACTGTACGTTCAGAGATACTGTGGACGTACGTTCAGAGATGCTATGGATGAACGTCCACAGGACAGCTGTCTTATGCGTCAGAACTCCAGCCAGGCGAGGTGCGGATTGTGGTCGCTTATGTGGCCGGTCTTTGTCTCAGGATTCTGATAGATTTCTGTCTTCTCAACCTTTATCTGCGGTGTGACGAAGATGAAGTCAATCTTCTCACGGTCGGCAAGCGGCAGACGGCCGAAGTCGTGGAACGTGTACGCCGGTCCCGCATTGTCGGTCGTCATCTTGTACGCATCCTTCAGCACGAACTCGTTTCCGGTCATCGTCTGGTATGCCTCTGCCTGGTCGTTGACGTTGAAGTCACCAGTCACCACTGCCGGCTTGTCGCCCACAATCTCCTCTATGCGGTCGATGATGAGCAGCGCAGCCTCGCGCCGTGCCACAACACCCACATGGTCGAAATGCGTGTTCACGCCCATGAACACCTTGCCCGTGCCCTTGTCCTGGAACTTGGCCCACGAGGCGATGCGCGGACATGCGCCGTCCCAGCCTATGAAGCCTGCGCTGTCGGGATACTGCGACAGCCAGAACGTGTTGCCGTCGAGCACGTCAAACTTGTCCTTACGGTAGAACAGTGGCGAGTATTCGCCGCCCTCCTTGCCGTCGTCACGGCCTACACCCACATAGCCATAGCCAGGCAGTCCGTCGAGGATGTCCACCAGCTGGTTGTGCTTGACCTCCTGCATTCCGAAGATGTCGATGCCCTTGTCCTTGATGTACTGGCACACGGCATCCTTGCGGTATTGCCAGCTGTTGAGACTGTCTGCCGGAGTGTCCAGGCGGATGTTGAACGTAGCCCACAGCACTTTCACCGAGTCACCGCCGTCAGCAGACGTGCGGTTGCCATTGCCCTTGAAGTGGCACGAAGCGAGTGCCAGCACACACAGCAGGGCTGTCAGAATCTTTCTCATCATAGTTAAAGAAATGTTTTTTCGTCCCTCACTGTTAGGGACTTTGGTTATACAAACTGCCTGCAATATTCGGCATTTTTGCCGACATGGACAAATCACGGTGCCTGCAGCGTCGGGAAGAGCCGCAAGCCATACGACCCGATATTTGCGATTTTGCTTGCACGCTGTCCGGCAATTCCATATCTTTGCACACATACGGTTCGGCATTGGCCGCTTCGGCATGACCGGACGATTTATCATTTATCGCCTTAGAGATTTTTTATGTCATTTGCATTTTACCTGATGGTGGTCGTCTTTGTGTTCGGCTATCTGTGTATCGCCTTAGAGCATCCGTTGAAAACAAACAAGACCGCCACAGCACTCGTCCTGTGCACAGCCATGTGGAGCATCGTGGCAGTGGGCGGTGCGGGAGCCATGACACCGGCAATAGCCGGAGCAGCCACGAGCGTGAGTGGCTACGTCACGGAGACGCTCCTGACACATCTTGGCGAGACGGGGGAGATAGTGTTCTTCCTGCTCGGAGCCATGACCATCGTTGAGATTGTAGACCGGTGGGGCGGCTTCCGCATCATCACCGACAAGATTCATGAGACCTCAAAGGTCAAGCTGCTGTGGATCCTCGGCCTGCTGACATTCTTCATGTCGGCTGTGCTCGACAACCTGACCACCACCATCGTCATGCTGGCACTGCTCGGCAAGCTCGTACCCACGCAGAAGGAGCGTTGGTTCTTCGCCGGAATGATTGTGCTGGCTGCCAATGCCGGAGGCGTATGGTCGCCCATAGGCGATGTCACCACCATCATGCTGTGGATAGCACAGAAGATCAGTGCCGTGAACATCATCGTCATGACATTCTTGGCCAGTCTTGTCAGCATCGTCGTGCCGTTCATCATCCTCTCGTTCACCATGAAGGGACACGTCGACACAAGCGTGGTCCAGGACTGCACCGACGACAGTCCGGCATCGCGCGTGCCTCACAGCCAGCGCAAGATTATGCTCATTCTCGGCATCTGCTTCCTGCTGTTCGTGCCGGTGTTCAAGACGCTCACGCACCTGGCACCGTACATCGGTATGCTGGGAGGACTCGGCGTGCTGTGGATAGCATCGGAGAAGATGCGGCCCAAAGACCCCGCAGACCCCAACCACAACGCACTGAGCGTGGCATCCATAATGCGTAACGTGGACTTCAGCAGCATACTGTTCTTCCTCGGCATCCTCATGGCTGTCGGAGCTCTTCAGGCATGCGGACACCTCACGATGATGGCGACCAACCTCGACCAGATAAGCCTGTCGGAACCGAGCAAGTACTTCCTGATAGACATCATCATCGGCGTTCTGTCTTCCATAGTCGACAATGTGCCTCTGGTTGCCGCATCGATGGGAATGTATGACTTCCCGATGGACCACTACTTCTGGGAACTGCTGGCATACTGTGCCGGTACCGGCGGCAGCATGCTCATCATCGGCTCGGCAGCCGGCGTTGCAGCCATGGGCATCGAGAAGATAGATTTCATCTGGTATCTGAAGCACATCTCCTGGATTGCCTTCGTGGGCTACCTCGCCGGTGCAGCCGTGTACATCATGCAGTACTACATAGTGCGCGGATGATGCGCACAGGCATCATTTGTACTGCAACAGGCGGCTCACGTACTTCCCGATGATGTCAAACTCGATGTTCACCACCGAACCCTTGGTGATGCTGTGGAAGTTCGTGTGCTCGTAGGTGTAGGGGATTATCGCCACCTTGAATGTGTCGTCGGTAGGGCTGACCACGGTCAGGCTCACGCCGTTCACCGTCACTGACCCCTTGTCCACCGTCATGTAGCCGCGCTGTGCCAGCTCCTTGTCAAACGGATACTTGAACGTGAAGTAGTAACTCCCGTCGGCATCCTCCACGTCCGTACACACAGCGGTCTCATCGACGTGTCCCTGCACTATGTGCCCGTCCAGCCGTGCGTTCAGCTGCATGCTGCGCTCCACGTTCACCTCATCGCCCACCTTCAGCAGTCCGAGGTTCGACCGGTCGAGCGTCTCCTTCATGGCTGTCACGGTATAGGTATCTGCCGTCTTCCTCACTACGGTCAGGCACACGCCGTTGTGCGACACGCTCTGGTCTATCTTCAGCTCGCCGACAAACGGACAGCCGAACGTGAAGTCGATATTCTCCCTGTCCCTCTCCATGCCTTTAAGGACGGCACACCCTTCAATGATTCCCGAAAACATAATTCCTCTTGTTTATTGATTAGACTTCCTTTGTTTGCTGGTTGAATTTCCCTTGTCTATTGATTAGACTGCACAAAGTTAATGAAAACTTGCTGCACCGCATAGGCACGCTCTTCCATGCTGCGCTGCAACAATGCCCGTGCACATACCATGTGCACACCCATGCACATACCCCATATAAACACAAAAATGGAGCTTTTCACAAAGCCCCATTTTTTCAGTTTTCAATAGGTATTAGTTTTTTAAGGTAAAAAGATTGTTTCCATGATAACGATGCAAATAAACGCCTTTTAATAATGCTGTCCAAAATAAAAACTATGTTAGATAACATATTTTCAAAGTTTCCACATCTTCGTATGCGAAAGACCGCTTGGACAGCTGCGTTTATGTCCATCGGGCTAAAGGTACGCCTCTTCCCCGAAACAGCAAACTTTTTATTAATAAAAATTTCTGAACGCGCCACCAAAGACCCATCACCGACAGCATGGCAATCCTTCAGGCGGCGGTCTGCATCAAAGAGCGACGCTCCCGATGCCCTTCATGTCGAGAGAGACCTGCACTCCGAGGGCATTGAACACCCTCATCATGGAAGCAAGCGTGATGCTCTTGCCGCTCTCCAGCCTGCAGACCTGTGCACGATGCACCCCCAGCCTCTCGCCAAGCTCTGTCTGAGTGAGGTTCTTTGCCTCACGTGCCTGCTTGATTGCCTCGCCCACACGATAGGCGTGAAGCTCGGCAGCCAGCCTCCGTTCAAAATCATCTCTCTTAGGCGTTCCGATCGGTCCGATATATCGGTCCGTCATCTCGTCCAGTGTGTGAAGTTTCATTGCCATAATAACCTCCTATTTTGATTCGTAGTACTTCTTCCGCAACGCCTCCGCTCTGGCAATCTCCTTTGCCGGCACCTTCCATGTCTTCTTGACAAAGCCATGAGTGGCGACCACCAGTCATTTCTCTGTGCAAAGGTACACAGCGTTTACCAAATACGCAACAAGAGATTTTGTTGTTTACCGCAGACACAGGCGGGGCACATACGTGAAAGGAGCGGATGCGCACAAGGCTCATCCGCTCCTCGGAAATGATTTTGATAATATCAATCAGCCAAAGGAAATTGGCAATTGCTTTCGTTATCTGCTACCGCCGGCCCACCATACATTCTCGGTGTAGACATACTGTCCGTTGCCGAACGCGCTCTGCACGCTGGGGTTGGTCGTCGTATCGTCACTGCCGTAGCCGTAGCGCAGCGGGAACTTGCCCTCTGCATTCTTCGGGTTTGCCAGCTCGACGAAGTTCTCGCCAAGAGCCATCATGCGGCGGATGTCGTTGTAGGTCTCGAGAGACTCACCACCGGCGTTGTACATGTCAAGATACTTCTGAACCATGACTTCCTTCAGCAGTGCCTGACCGCTCAGAGGAGCGATGACACGGTTGTAGTAAGCCTCGGCATCAGCATCGGTCAGAGGCACGTTCTCGCCCTCGAATTTCGGGCCGACACCGCTGCTTACAGCTGCATCCACGCCCTCTTCAACCGAAGCGAATGCTGACTTTGTTGCATTCAGCACAGCAGCCTTGGCCTCGGCTTCCCTGCCCAAACGGATGAGGGCCTCTGCCTTCAGCATCTGTGTCTCATGATAGCTCTGGAGGTATGTGCTTGCTGTCAGTGCCAAGGAATAAGCGCTGTAGGCATACATCCACTGCACCTCACCATAGGAGAGCACACCGTTGTCGACAAGCGGGCAAGTGCCGTCTGTCAGCCATTCGCTGTCCGACGGGATGTTCTGACCATAGGGAGCGAAGATAATGCGGTCGATACGCGGATCCTGACGGGCAACCATCTTGTCATACAGGCTCTTGCTGAAGCCCCAGTAGTCACGGCTGTACTGCAGGTCGAACTGCGGGTTCCAGTTGTTGCTGTCGTAGACGTTGAACGCAGCCTGATCGTCGGTGCTCTCAAAAGACTTGTCCACATTGTCGACAATCTGCTGATAGACACTGTTCTTGTCGCTTGCGCGGTAGATGGTGTGCATCAGGAAGCGTGCCTTCAGTCCGTAGGCGAACTTCAGCCACTTGGTGTTGTCGCCATAATAGAGGTAGTCATAGCTGCCGAGACCTGAATTGGCACCTGCTGCCGTGAGGTCTGTTATGGCTGCATCGATGGTTGTCATTATGGCCTGATAGATGCTCTCCTGCGGGTCCAGGTCGGGGTTCAGATTGTCAGTACCCTGAAGTGCCTGTGAGAACGGTGCGTCGCCGAAGAGGTCTGTCAGTATTGCCGCATTGTATGCGTACATCACCTCGGCAATGCCGCGCAGGCTCTTGTCGCCGGCATTCACGCCCTCGGCATCGTCTGCCGTCTTGTCCATCACAATCTTTGCATTGCGCAGGGATGTGTAGACAGAACCCCATGAGTTGTTGAACGTGGATGACACGTTCCACTCGCTGGCGCGTGTCTCGGCTCTGGCGAGCTGGTTGAACACACCGCCCTCGTGCTCCACGGCAATCGTTGCGTATGTGTTGAAATCACCGCCCGAGACGTTGATTGCAGTCTTTGTGATAAGTTCGGGTATGATGAACTTTGCCTCAACGTCAGTGGCATGGTTCATGTCCTTGTTGACCTTGTCGAGCACATCCTCAGAGCAGGAACTCAAGCTCACGGAGAGTGCCGCAAATGCGCTTAATGTTGTGTATAATATCTTTTTCATGTTCTGTAGTTCTGTGTTAGTTTAGAAGTTAACAGTGCAACCAAAACCGAACTGGCTCGAAGCCGGCAGAGAGAAACGCTCGAAACCACCGGACATGTTGCCGGTACCCTGAGAAGCCTCGGGGTCGAAGCCCTTCACCGAAGAGTACAGCAGGATGTTGCGTGCGAACGCGCTCACCGTCAGGCCAATCTTCTGAGTGTTCAGCAAAGGATAGCTCAGAGAGACCTCACGCAGCTTCAGGTAGGAAGACTTGTGGATGAACGACTCGGAGATATCGTTGAGTGCGCTGAAGTAGCTGAAAGCATCGTCGCCGCTGATGTAGATGTCGTTGGGCGAGTATGTGCCGTCGGCATTCTGCTTCACAGCCGGAAGCTCGAAGAGGAACTGGTCCATGTTGCGGAAGTCTGCGGAACGCTTGCTCGAACCGTAGTAGTCCATCATGGTGTATGTACCGTAGTACATATCGCCACCCTTCTTCCAGTCGAGTGTTGCGCTGAGGCGGAACTTATACAGTTCGATGGTCGTATTGAAGCCCATCTGGAAGTCAGGAGACACGGTACCGATGACCTTCTCCTCGCCAGTCTGCGGCAGACCGTTGGCATCGACCACGATGTCGCCGTTCTCATTGCGCAGATAGCTTGTACCATAGATGACAGGGTACTTGTAGCCGATGCCGGCACGAACCTGCGGCTCAACGAAACCGCCGAGGTAGATGCTGTTGACACCCTCAGCCAGCTCGTCGACATAGTTGTCGATCTTGGTGAAGTTGACAGACACGTCCCACTTGAAGTTCTTGGTATCGAACGGCTTCACGCCGAGTGTGAACTCATGGGCATTGGTATGGATCTTACCGCCGTTGGTCACGAACGAGCTGTAGCCCGTAGAGCCTGCCAATGGAACAGAGAATATCTGGTCCTTGACGTTCTGACGCGAGTAGGTGTACTCGAAGGTAATCAGACCGTTGAAGAAGCCGAGGTCGATACCACCCTCATAGGAGATGGTGTTCTGCGGCTTCAGGTTGGGGTCGTAGATGGTCGAAGACGGCGTGTAAGCCGAGATGCTGTTGTACGGATACATGAACGGTGTGCCGCTGGAGAAGCCGCCGCCGTAGCCAGGGGTCGTGTAGTAAGACGGACGGTATGTACCGGCCATACCTACCTCTGCGTATGAACCGCGCAACTTACCGTAGGTCAGCACGTCGTTCTTCAGAGGCTCAAGTTCGGTGAAGATGAAGCCGAGAGATACCGACGGATAGAAGAACGTGCGGTTGCCGCGGGGCATGCTCGACACACGGTCCTGACGGCCTGTGACGTTCAGGAAGAGCATGTTCTTCCAGTCTACGTTCAGGTTGGCGAAGTTACCGATGGTACGGTTGTTGTACTTGCCCTCAGCAGCGGAATACGATGAAGCGTTGTTCATGTGGTTCCAGCCGGCGAAGTTGAAGTTGTTTCCGTACTCCTCGCGGTAGGTGGTGTGTGAGTTCACGATTTCGTTACCAACGAGGATGTTCATGTGGAGATCCGGATTGATGTTCCAGTCGAAGGATGCCGTGAACAGCGAGTTCAGCTCATTTATGGTAGCTGTATTGTTGTCGATGCTGCCCTTGGCATTCTTGTGGCCGTAGCCGAACATGTCGGTATATGCAGTGGTGTAGGCATCTGCACCGAGCTGATACTTGGCATCGACCTTCATTGTCTCGCCGATGGGCAGCTCGAAGCGCAGGTATGCGTTGCCGAAGAAACGCTGCGACTTCTCCGTGAACTTGTTGTTCTCTACAGCCCAGTACGGGTTGTCGAATGTCAGCGAGCGGAAATGCACCTGTGTGTAGGGATCACCGGCAGCATGGCTCGGGATGCCCTTCATGTCGTAGCTGGGAGGTGCACCGGCAAGTGTAGCCATAAGACCGTCGTTACCGCCCGACTGCTTCTTGACTTTGGATGCCACGAAGTTGCCGCTGAAGCCGGTAGAGAAGAGGTTGTTGATCTGGAGCGAGCCGTTCATCTTGGCATTGTAACGCTCCATGCCCGTGTTCTTGACGATACCGCTCTGGTTGGTGTTGCCGAGAGAGAACGAGTAGTTGCCGCGTCCGAGGTTCTGCGCGATGCTGATGTTGTTTGTCCATGCAACGCCAGTCTCGAAGAAGTCCTTCATGTTGTTGTAGGATGCCGGTGTGGTCCATCCTGCCTCAGCGTCGCCGAAGGCTGTTGCACGCTTGGGATTGTAGTACTGTCCCTGGTGCATGCCGTATGCCTGTGTATAGGCGTTGTCGGTGTTGCCGCCGTATGTGGGATCGTTCGCGAGTTCCGAAATCTTGGGTCCCCATGCAGTAGAAGCGTTGGGATTGAATCTGCCACTCACACCCTGCGCATACTCCGTCTGTATCTCAGGATAAGCAGAGATTTTGGATGCGGTCATGTTGGTGGTGAAGGTTATCTGCGGTTTGCCCTTGTTCGCGCTCTTGCCGCTCTTGGTGGTGATGATGATGACACCGTTCGACGCACGCATACCGTAGAGGGCAGACGCTGCCTGACCCTTCAGGATGTTGATGCTCTCAATGTCGTTGGGGTCGATGTCAAGAGAACGGTTGGCATAGTCGGAACCGGAGATGTTGGAGCTCATGCCGCTCGAACCGGTGTTGACAGGCATGCCGTCGACAACATAAAGAGGAGTGTTGTCGCCGCTGAACGAGCGCACGCCACGGATGGTGATCTGCGAAGATGCGCCAGGCATACCCGACGAAGCGGTGATGTTCAGACCAGACACCTTACCAGACATTGCACCGGCAAGGTCGGTAGCCATACCCTGCGTCAGCTCCTCTGCCTTGATGTCCTGCATGGTGTAGCCGAGGGTACGCTTGTCGCGCGAGATACCCATTGCGGTGACGACCACCTCGTCGAGCATCTCCGTGTCTGCAGAGAGTGTCACATCGACATTCGCAGCGATTGGCACCTCCTTGGATGTCATTCCGATGAACGAGACAACGAGTGTTGTGGCATTGCTCGGAACGTTGTTGATTTCGAACAAGCCGTCGACATCGGTGATGGTGCCGACCGTTGTCCCCTTGACCAAGACAGACGCGCCGACTACAGGATAGCCGTCGTCTGCGGAAGTGACACTTCCTTTTACCTTACTGACCTGGGCGTTGACCACCCCTCCCGCTACGAGCAGGAACGTCAGCAAAAGCATTAATTTCCTTCTAATCATACTTCTTGTGTTTTTGTTTAACTATTGCTCTTATCCTCTTTAATATTTATTCCAATCAGGGCTGTCTGCACGGCTGAATATGCAGCACTTTCGTTAAAATGCTGCAAAGGTATTAAAAACGTTTAAACCGAAAGCATCCGACGGCAATTATTTTCATTATCGTAACATAAAACACGCATTTTATTCCTTATCCACACAAATTGTCACAGCACAACAACCATAGCACTGCACAATAAAGGTAAAATGTTACGTAATGTCACACCTCATATCCATGCACGCCAAACACAAGCATCTCCGAGGCTGGGTGCGACGCGCACTCCGATTTTACATATCCCGTGGCACAGGCATCCTGCCGTGGTGCCTCGCACCCTCTCGGTCTGAAACGTTTAGCGGACAGCAATAAATCCGAAACTCAACCATGCACAGCAGGGCTATCTGTGGACGTACGTTTAGGGATTCCCTGACTGTACGTCCAGAGACCCTGTGACTGTACGTTCAGAGATACTGTGGACGTACGTCCAGAGATGCTATGGATGAACGTCCAGAGATGCTGTGGTTGAACGTCCATGGATGCTGTGGTTGAACGTCCATGGATGCTACACATGGAGCATAAAAAAATTATTGCTGTCCGCTATCCCGAACCCGCATATCCTTCTCTTGTTGTCGGGCTACTGTTTGCTGTCTCCCTCTCTCCCAGTACTCCTTTTTGTTTCGATTAATCGGTACTGCAGTACCGATTAACTGGTAC
>CAVERK010000095.1:0-9929 GCA_963618035.1 bacterium | reverse complement strand
ATTATTAACCGCCCGAAAAAACATCATTCAGCAATAAATCGGAATGAAACGTTCGAACCTTTTGAACGAAACGTTCGAACCTTTTGAATTATTGGCAAAGTGGACAAAAGTCACGGGCGCGTTGCGGCAGGAGCAATTCGTGTTACAGAGACCACACGCAGTACGGAGAAATCCAGTAACTTTGCCTCTCACAGCTACAATGATTTATGAGGAAAGCGATTAGACTGGTATTGATATACTATGCGGTGCAGATTGCGGCATCGTTTGCCGTCGGCGGCATATATGGAGCCGTGTCGGCGGCTGCCGGCTACGACTACGGGCAGACGGTCACGGTGTCGCTGGTCGTGTCTGTTGTCGTGATGGCACTGATTCTCATAGCGATGGGGTATCAGAAAGACGCAAAGCGGCTGTGGAGCCCATGTTCTGCACGCATAAGGCTGTGGTCTGTCGGCTTGGGACTGGCGGCTATCATGCTCTCGGACCTGCTGTCGCAGGCGTTCGGCTTCATGCCAGACCTCATGGAAGATTCATTCTCGCAGATGGAATCGGGCTGGGCGGGAGTGCTGGCAATAGCCGTATTCGGTCCTATACTTGAGGAGATGCTGTTCCGTGGCGGTGTCACAGAAGAGCTGTTGAAGAGACTTCCTGCGGGCAAAGCCATTCTGTACTCTGCCCTGATATTCGGTGTCTTCCACCTTAACCCTGCACAGATAGTTCCGGCAAGCTTCGTCGGGTTGCTGTTGGGATGGCTGTACTACAAGACCCGCAGCCTGATACCCTGCATCATCGTGCACATTCTGAACAACGGCCTCAGCGTCGCACTGTCGAGGATGTTTCCTGATGCCGATTCCCTGTTGGACATTCTGGGGTGGCAGCTCTATGCCGCGTCAATCCTATTGGCGGTGGCTGTCATTGCCGGATACGTGCGACGCGAATGCTAAAGCATACATGCGCAGCTGCTTCACCATGGCCAACAGTCCGTTGCTGCGCGTCGGCGACAGATGTTCGCGCAGACCTATGCGGTCGATAAAGTAAAGGTCGGCATCCAGAATCTCCTGCGGCGTGCGGTCGTTCAGCACACGGATGAGCAGTGCTATTATGCCCTTTACTATCAGCGCATCGCTCTCTGCCTGAAAGTGGATCTTGCCGTCGATGAAGTCGGCCTGTAGCCACACGCGGCTCTGACAGCCTTCTATCAGGTTCGACTCGGTCTTATACTTCTCCTCTATCGGTTCCTGCTCGCTGCCAAGGTCTATGAGCAGCTGGTATTTGTCCATCCAGTCGGTGCAGTCATTGAACTCGTCTATGATCTCATCCTGTATCTCGTTTATTGTCATCGCTTTGCCCTCTTCTCCAAAAAGTGCCTTAATGTTCGTTGTATATCACCTGCATGACAGTCTGCCCCACGGCCTTCAGCGTGCCCGCGTTGATGGCATCCATGTCGTCTTTCACCGTGTGCCAATGCTCAAAGAATGTGTACTGCGGGCTTGTGGGGATTATGTCTATGGTCGGTATGTGTGCTATCTCGTTAACAAACTTATGGTCATCGGTTGCTCCGACACCGGTCTGCGGAATGAAATAGTTGTCGTAGCCCAACGATTTGGCTGCGCCCCACACCTTGCGGTTGATGTCCTTGGCATACTGCTCCGAGTAGTATTCATACTGGAAACGCGCTCCGGTGCCGCCAACCATGTCGAGCAGGATGCCGAAACGTGCGTTGTAGCCCTCGACATGCGGCACGCGTGCCCAATATTGCGAGCCGAGACACCACGACTCGTCGGTATGTTCGCCGCCATAGTCCTTATGGTTGCCCTGATCCTCTGCATCAAACAGGATTATGTCTATGCCGAGTTCCGGCTGCTCTGTCTGCAGATGACGCGCTATCTCGAGCAACGCGCCCACACCGCTGGCACCGTCGTTGGCTCCGAGAATGGGCGTATGGTGCTTGCTGCTGTCAGGGTCATTGTCCGCCCACTGGCGGCTGTCCCAATGCGAGAACAGGGCAATGCGCTTTCTCGCCTCCGGCTTGAAAGAGCCGATGATGTTGCGTGCCTTCACAATCTTGCCCTCGTAGGTGGTCAAATCGGCACGCTGGTCATAGACCTTCGCTCCGAACTGCTCCAACTTGGCAGCCAGCCAGTCGCCGCAAGCATCGTGTGCAGCCGAGTTCATCGTGCGCGGACCGAAGTCCACCTGTGCCTTTACGTAAGCGTATGCACTGTCGGCATCAAAATAAGGCACATTCACGACTTTCGCCCGCAGCTCTTCTGCCGCTGCCGCTCCAGCCTGCGTCGTCCTGCTTCCACAGGAGAAGACGGCCAGTGCCACGAATGACGCCGCCGTCAGTATGGTGTATCTTGCTTTCATCTTCTGAAGAATGTTAGTTTCACTCCGTTGTCTGCGACAGCCAGCTCCACCTTTGCGCCCTCGATCATCGGCAGGTTCCGCTTGACATGTCCCACGGGGAAGCCGAAGCACACAGGGCATTTGCAATCGCCGACAGCATCCGCCAAGGCTCCATAGAGGTCTTTGCCCAACTGGCGATACTCCCCGTATTCCGTGAACCGGCAAAAGATGAGTCCCGAAAGCCGTTCCAGGACACCGCCGATGCGCAGATTGTAGATCATGCGCTCAACGGCATGCGGCTTCTCGCCGACGTCTTCGACGAACAGCACCGTGCCGTCGGCAGGCGCAATGTCGTATTCCGTTCCGCGCAGTCCGTAGGACACGGCCAGATTGCCGCCGCGCAGCGTGCCTTGCGCCGTACCCGTCCGGTTCAGGCTGTTTGCCTCGCAGGTGTAGGAAAACTGCCCGTTGCCGTCGAACGCCGTGCCGAACAGGATGTCATGGAGTGCTTTGCTGCACTCGTCACCCACAGGCTCTTCCACAAGATGCTTCAGCATCGGTGCGTGCAGCGAGGCAAAGCCGTCGTGTTGCAGGCATTGGTGCAGGGCAGTGATGTCGCTGAACCCCACAACCCACTTCGGGCTTGTGTGGAAACGCGTGAAATCCAGCCGTCCTACAAGATGTTGCGCCCCATAGCCACCGCGACTACAGAATATCAGACGCACGTCGTCGGCATCCAGCGCCTGCTGCAAGTCCGCCAGTCTCTGTTCCTGTGTGCCGGAGAACGTGGCGTATCCACCACACGCATGAGCAGAGACCGTCACGTCCAGTCCCCACGACTCCAGCCGTTTCTTGCCTTCGTTCACGATGTCACGCCCCACCTTGCCCGACGGGGAGACGATTATGGCACGGTCGCCGCGCTTCAGGAACGGTGGGAATATAAAGCTGTCGTTCATTGTCGTTTCGATTGGTTCGTGCAAATATAGCGGTTTTGCGCAATGCTCCGTATCATGGTCTGCGGCGAATGCCGCCCTTACCTGCCCGAAACCCAGCAGTCCGCCTCCTGCGAGGCTAATGAAATGTCGTCTGTCCATCGTGGCCATCTGCCGTTTGTTGATATGTACACTGACTGAAAAACAAAGGGAGTGCTGACACACTCAATGCCGGCACTCCCCTTACACCTTATATATTATATATGTAGGAGTCTTATTCCTGAACTTCCGGCTGTCCGTTGTCGGCCTGCGGCTCGTTGTTGTCGCGGTTGTGATACTGGGGCCTTCTGTTCTGGTCTCTCCTGTCGCCACGGTCGCGGCGGTCACCTCCATGCTGACGACGCTCGGGACGTTCCTGATAGCCTTCCGGCTTCGGGAGCAGAACCTTGTGCGAGAGCTTGAACTTGCCGGTCTTCGGGTCGATGTCGAGCAGCTTCACGTCAATCTCGTCGCCCTCCTTGATGCCGGCTTCCTCAACGGTTTCCAGACGCTTCCAGTCAATCTCCGAGATGTGAAGGAGACCGTCCTTGCCAGGCAGGAACTCCACGAAGCAGCCGTAAGGCATTATCGAGCGCACCTTGCCGTGGTAGATTTCGCCCACTTCCGGTATGGCTACGATGGCCTTAATCATTGCTACAGCATCGTCGATGCTCTGCTTGTTGGAAGCCGAAACCTCCACGTGTCCGCCGTCTTCCTGCTCTTCGATGGTGATTGTCGCGCCGGTCTTCTCCTGCATGCCCTGAATGATCTTTCCGCCAGGGCCGATGACAGCACCGATAAACTCCTTCGGGATGACCATTGCCACGATGCGCGGAGCATGGGGCTTGAGGTCTTCACGCGGCTCGGCAATGCAGTCGGTCAGCTTGCCAAGGATATACTCGCGGCCCTGCTTTGCCTGAAGAAGAGCTTTCTCCAGGATTTCATACGACAGACCGTCGACCTTGATGTCCATCTGTGTGGCTGTGATGCCGTCGCGCGTTCCCGTCACCTTGAAGTCCATGTCGCCAAGGTGATCCTCGTCGCCGAGAATGTCCGAGAGAACGGTATATTTGTCGCTGTCAGAGTCCTTGATAAGTCCCATTGCGATGCCCGATACCGGCTTCTTCATCTGCACACCGGCATCCATAAGAGCCAGCGTTCCGGCACAAACGGTAGCCATTGATGACGAGCCGTTGGACTCCAGAATGTCTGAAACGATGCGGACCACATAAGGATAGTCAGCAGGAATCTGTCCCTTCAGCGCACGCCAAGCCAGATGTCCGTGGCCTATTTCACGACGGCCGACACCGCGCTGTGCTTTTGCCTCGCCTGTAGAGAATGGCGGGAAGTTGTAATGCAGGAGGAAACGCTGGCGTCCCTGATTCATAACGTCGTCGATTATCTTCTCGTCGAGCTTGGTTCCGAGTGTACAGGTGGCGAGAGACTGCGTCTCACCGCGTGTGAAGATTGCCGAACCGTGAGGCCCTGGCAGCGGACTTGTCTCGCACCATATCGGGCGGATCTCTGTCGGCTTGCGTCCGTCAAGGCGTGTGCCCTCGTCGAGCACGCAACGGCGCATTGCCTCGCGTGTCACTGCCGAGAAATAGCGGTCGATCATCGGAGCTTTCTCCTCCAGTTCCTCCTCGCTGAACTGTGCCTTGAACTCGTCGCAGATAGCTGTGGCGTTGTCCTCGCGCTTGTGCTTGTCGGCGCAGCCTTCCTTTGCCAGGTCGTAAAGACGCTGGAAGCTGAAGTCATGCACTGCCTTGCGGAGGTCTTCGTCGTTCTCTTCGTGGTTGTACTCGCGCTTCACGGTCGAGCCAACCATCTCTGCCAGCTCCATCTGTGCCTTGCACATTCCCTTGATGGCTTCGTGTCCGGCCTTCAGAGCACCGAGCAGATCCTGCTCGGACACTTCGCTCATCTCGCCTTCCACCATCATTATGTTGTCATAAGTCGCGCCTACCATAATATCCATGTCGGCGTTCTTCAGCTGGTCGAATGTCGGGTCGATGACATACTTGCCGTCTATTCTTGCCACGCGAACCTCCGAGATCGGGCCGTTGAACGGAATGTCCGATACAGCCAGGGCTGCCGAAGCTGCCAATCCTGCCAGGGCATCGGGCATATCCGTGCCGTCGGCAGAGAAGAGGATGATGTTTACGTATACTTCTGCGTGGAAATTGTCGGGGAAGAGCGGGCGCAGGGCGCGGTCTACCAACCGGCATGTCAGGATTTCATAGTCGGAAGCCTTGCCCTCACGTTTGGTAAAGCCGCCCGGAAAACGTCCGAAAGCCGCATACTTCTCTTTGTACTCTACCTGCAAAGGCATGAAATCTGTTCCGGGAACTGCATCTTTTGCTGCACAAACAGTCGCTAACAACATAGTGTTACCCATTCGTAGCATCACAGCACCATCTGCCTGTTTTGCCAGCTTTCCCGTTTCGAGCGTGATGGTTCTCCCATCTCCAAGCTCGATTGTCTTAACAATTGGGTTAATCATAAAATCTTTAAAAGTTGTCTTTATATAAAATCGCGCAAAGTTACCTAAATATTTCGTCCGGCCGGCAGCTTGGTATTAAAATGTTAGGACATTCTCCGTTTTTAAGTTTTTTTTCGTCCGACAACCGGCAATCCGCCTGATTTCAGACCGAAACCCTTATATTTGCACCCCATAAACCACCGGTTTCCGTATCATAAACCGCAGGATTACACATCGTAAACCACCGTGTTACGGACGGCAAACCGGCGCGTTACACACAAAAAGTCGCAGACATGAAGAAACTATACCTTGCAGTCATAGTGCCGTTGCTGCTGGCAGCATGCGGCGAAGACAAGTCCAACTTCCGCGTCGACGGGCAGATCAGCGGAGCCGAAGGAAAGATGCTCTATCTCGATGCCGCCGCACTCGACGGCATACACGTGCTCGATTCCGTCAAGCTGAAAGCCAGTGGGGACTACTCTTTCAGCTACCAACGCCCCGAAGCCCCCGACTTCTACCGTCTGCGCCTGGACGACAGGATTGTGAATTTCGTCATCGACTCCACCGAGACCGTGGGCATCAGCGGCAGTGCCGACAAGTTCGGCCTCGACTATACCATTGAGGGCTCGGAGAGCAACCACAAGATTAAGGAACTGAGCCTGAAGCTCGCCGACCTGCAAGGCCGCATCGACCGCCTGACAGCCGAGTACCAGAGCGGCAGTCTGCTGCCAGGTGTCTACAACGACAGCATCGACCGCATGGTCAGCAACTATAAGAACGACGTGAAGATGAACTACATCCTCACCGCGCCAAACACCGATTATGCCTACTTCGCACTGTTCCAGCGGCTCAACGGCTACCTGCTTTTCGACCCGCTGACCAGCCGCGACGACGTGCGTTGCTTTGCTGCCGTGGCGACGAGCTTCAACAATGCGTATCCGCACTCCGAGCGCGCGCGCAACCTCTACAACATTGCCATGAAGGGAATGCGCAACACGCGCACCGGCTCGCAGCAGGTTGTGGAGCTGCCCGAGGGCAGTCAGATAAACGAGTCGGGCATCATCGACATCACATTGCGCGACATCGACGGCCGCGAGCGCAAGCTCAGCGACCTGAAGGGCAAGGTGGTGCTGCTCGACTTCACCGCCTACGCGACGGAGGTCTCGGCATCACACAACTACATGCTGCGCGAACTGTACGACAAATACGCATCGCGCGGACTTGAGATCTACCAGATCTCGCTCGACTCCAACGAGCATTTCTGGAAGACTACCGCCGACAACCTGCCGTGGATCTGCGTCCGCGACAGCAGGGGAACGTACTCCGACCTGCTCACACTCTATAATGTCACGGCACTGCCCTCGGTGTTTGTCATCAGCAGGCAGAGCGAGCTCAGTGCCCGTCCCGAGAGCGTCGATGCCGTGGAGAGCGCGGTAAAAGCCGTACTGTGATGGCTTGAACTCCTTGAATTTTAGTTAAAAAGAGCTTTTTCTCTTACATTTCTTTGGCAAGAGGGAATTAATCCCTATCTTTGTCAAGACAATTAACCGAAAGGGGTTCCAGTGTGTGCATTCCATATGCTGGAATTCTTTTTTGTTATATCCGACTTTAACGAACACAAAACATAAAGAAAAGATAGTTATGGCTTACATTTCAGAAGAAGGCTACAACAATCTTGTAGCACAGCTAAGGCACATGGAGGCCGTGGAACGTCCGGCCGTCATAGCCGCAATCTCCGAGGCACGCGACAAGGGCGACCTGTCGGAGAATGCCGAATACGACGCAGCCAAAGAGGCACAGAGCATACTCGAGATGAAAATCAACAAGCTGAAGCAGACCATTGCCGACTCGAAGATCATCGACCCCTCGAAGCTCAACACAGACAGCGTGCAGATGCTGACCAAGGTGGTGCTGAAAAACGTGAAGACAGACCAGAAGATGGCCTACACAATCGTGTCGGACACGGAGGCAAACCTCAAGGAAGGCAAGATTTCCGTCAACACGCCGATAGCACAAGGTCTGCTGGGAAAGAAGATTGGCGACGTGGTAGACATCAAGGTACCGCGCGGAACCATGCAGTTCGAGGTTATGGACATATCAATCTAAAACGGGGAGACTTCACATCATGGCATCAATATTCAGCAAGATTGTGGCAGGAGAAATCCCGAGCCACAAGGTGGCAGAGAACGACAAGTTCCTTGCTTTCCTCGACGTGAGCCCCATGGTCAAAGGGCACACGCTCGTCATCCCCAAGAAGGAAACGGACTATATCTTCGACATCAGCGACGAGGATCTGAGCGAGATGGCAGTCTTTGCAAAGCACGTGGCTGTTGCCATCAAGAAAGCATTCCCGTGCATCAAGGTCGGTGTCGGCGTGCTCGGGCTTGAAGTCCGCCATGCGCACATACACTTAGTGCCCATGCAGAGCGAGAAGGACCTGAACTTCTCCAACCCCAAGCTGCACCTCTCCGACGACGAGCTTGAGCAGATTGCACAGGCCATCCGCGCACAGCTCTAAGGGAAAGCACTTGACTTAACCAAAGCGAGACGCACCGTTCCCTCAGTGCGTCTCGCTTTTGTTACAACAAGGCATTGGTCTCGTCAGATGAAGTCGTCGCCGAACTTTATCTGCGTGTCGTTCACCATGTTCCTTATCGTGTGTTCGTCGTTCTTCTTGCAGATGAGCAGCACGTTTCCGGCTTCAGCCACGAGGCAGCCTTTCAGTCCTTTGATCACAGCCAGCTTCCCCTTCGGCATCACCACGATGTTGTCCTTGCAGTCGTAAAGCTCGGAGTGTCCTTTCAGCGAAACGTTCCCGTCGGCATCCTTCTCCGAGAGGTCGTACAGCGAGCCCCATGTTCCCAGGTCCGACCACCCGAAGTCGCCGAGCGAGACGTAGACGTTGTGCGCCTTCTCCATCACGCCGTAGTCTATCGAGACGTTGGGGCAGGCGGTGAAGTGCTCGTTGATGAAGTTCTGTTCCTCGCCGGTTCCGTAGACATCCGACTTCAGGTTGCTGCACACTTCCGGCAGCAGAGCCTCCATCACGTCAATGATTGTGCCGACGTTCCACATGAAGAGACCGGAGTTCCAGTAGAACTCTCCACTGTCCACGAAGACCTTGGCAAGCTCCAGCTCGGGCTTTTCGGTGAACGTCTTCACCTTGTAGCAGTTCGTCCCCACCTTCCCGTCTATCTGTATGTAGCCGTATCCCGTCTCCGGACGGCTTGGCTTGATGCCGAGCGTCAGCAGATTGGTCGAGCGCGACACGAAGTCCAGTCCTGCCGACACGGCATTCAGGAACTCCTGCTCCTTTAGGATTAGATGGTCCGACGGCGACACCACGATGTTTGCCTTCGGGTTCATCGCCTTGATGTGGTATGATGCCCACGCAATGCACGGTGCCGTGTTGCGCCGTGCAGGCTCCAGCAGTATCTGCGACGGGCTTATCTGCGGCAGCTGTTGCTGCACCATATTGGCATAAGCCTCGTTCGTCACAATCAGGATGTTCTCTGTCGGAATGATCTGCTTGAAGCGGTCGAACGTCTGTTGCAGCAGCGAACGCCCCGTACCGAAGAAGTCCAGAAACTGTTTCGGCATATTCTTCCGGCTGAAAGGCCAGAAACGGCTCCCGACACCGCCGCTCATTATCACGCAATAGCTATTGGGATCTTTTGTCATGTCTCAAGAAAAAAGTTTTTTAATCTGTTGGTTGACTCAAATAGGTTCTTAATGCTCGTGCTAATGTACGCCTTTTCCCGAACACTGAAACCATGGTTTCCGCCCAAATATTTCTTTATTCCATTTTTTCCATACGCTCGTTGCCGTTACCGAAAAAACCTCTATCTTTGCAACCGCAAGCCGAGAAAGTGCGGTTTTGCCCAGATGGCGGAATAGGTAGACGCGCTGGTCTCAAACACCAGTGGAGCAATCCATCCCGGTTCGATCCCGGGTCTGGGTACAACGGACAGGTCTGTAAGTCTCCCGATTTACAGACCTGCTTTATTTTTCCATAATAATCAAGGCTTCTAATCATATATATATTCATAGGGGTCATAGATATATATCGTTACCCCCTAATCATATATATGATTGACCCCTACGGATATATATGATTAGAACGCACTGAA
>CAVERK010000094.1:3442-10057 GCA_963618035.1 bacterium | reverse complement strand
GCTGTCCGCTAAACGTTTCAGACACATTGAAAATCAGCGTTTCCATGGACGTTCAGCCACAGACGCGCTGTCAGTCCTTCAAACATCCTATAGGAATGACATACACGCCGTCCTTCCTCCGATAGGCATACTGGCCTACGCCAATGACTACCGCCATGAACGACGGAGCCGGCATCCGCCCTGTATCAATCTTGCCTGACAAGGCTATAAGGCTGGCAGCACCTTCATCTATGTGCTCCGTGCCACCGATCTTTATTTCCAGCAACGCATAGCTGCCATTGCGGCGGTGAAGCACGGCATCACATTCCAGACCATTGCCGTCGCGGTAGTGATAGAGCGAGCCGTCCAGTGCCTCAGCATAGACACGCAGGTCCCGCACCACAAGGTCTTCAAAGAAAAGGCCGAAAGACTGCAGGTCATTGACCAGATCCTTTGGGCCAAGACCAAGTGCGGCAGTGCCGATACTCGGGTCAACGAAATGGCGTGTGTCGCTCGTGCGTATGGCTGCCTTGCTCCTTATGTTGGGGTTCCATGCCGCAAGGTCTTCTATGACATAAAGCCTCTTCAAGGCTTTGATGTAGTCCATTACGGTGTTCTCGTCCAAGGTGCCGGCATCATTGGCAAGCATGTCTTTCCGAATTGTCGCCACAGACACCTGCTGGGATATGTTGCGGGCATAGGAGCGCAACAGGAACTTTGCACGTTCCGCGCTCCTCCTTACTTTGTCTACCCGCTGAATGTCGTAGTTCACGACGGAGTCGTAATAGTCGGCAGCCTGGTCAAGAGCCACATCCCTGGATACGATTGTGGCCCAAGGCCATCCGCCACGACAGGTAAGGAATGCGAGGGTTTCAATATCAATACTGTTCGCCTGTGGTTCGAAGTCCTTCCCGTCAAACAGGTCTCTCAGGCTTACCGTACCCGTAGACTCTTCCGACTCATACAGGCTCATGGGGCGCATCTTCAGATGGGCAAAACGCCCCGTGCCGCTATGTATTGTCTCGTCTGCCTCCGGCAAGACAGACGAGCCTGTAAGTATGAATTGCGACGGCTCGCCTCTTCTGTCCACTTCGCTCCGGATGCAGTCCCATATCGGAGGAAGTGCCTGCCATTCGTCGATAAGACGCGGTGTCTTGCCTTCAAGCAGGGTTCTGGGATTGAGTTCTATCATCTGGGTGCCTTGCTTCAAGACAGCAGAATCGCCCAAATCAAGTATGCTGCCTGCCAATTGTTTGGCTGTAGTCGTTTTGCCACACCACTTTGGTCCCTCAACAAGGACAGCACCCTTACCAAGGATTTTACGTTTTAGCAGTGCGTCTGCTATGCGGTGTTTGTACTTTGCCATAAGCGTTGTTATTTTGGGCACAAAGTTAAGTGATGTCTTTCTGAATATCAAGGGTTTCCACAACCATTCAGTAATTTGAGGGCGATTTATTCAGTAATTTGAGGGCGATTTATTCAGTAATTTGAGGGCGATTTATTCAGTAATTTGAGGGCGATTTATTCAGTAATTTGAGGGCGATTTATTCAGTAATTTGAGGGCGATTTATTCAGTAATTTGTGGAAATGCGTCACTCGCCGAAGCGTTCCTTCATCAGCTCCTCAAGGCGGAGCGTCTCGTCGCGATACTGTGCCGCCTCGATGAACTCCAGCCGCTTCGCCGCCTCCTTCATGTTGCGCCGCGTGCGGTCGATGGCCTTCTGCAGCTGCTCGCGGCTCATGTATGCCGTGATTGGGTCTGCCACTGCCGAGATGGAGCCTGTCGTCTCCACATACGCCTGCGGTGCCGTGGTCTTGGCCGCGCCCTTGGACGTTATGGTGCTGCGGGCTTCCTCCGTCGCCTCTATCGACGGGGCGAACACCGACAGGTTCTTGGCCTTCATGATCTGTTGCGGCGTGATGTGATGCTCGGCATTATAGCGCAGCTGCTTCTCGCGCCTGCGGTTTGTCTCGTCGATGGTCTGCTGCATGCTCTCCGTGATGCGGTCGGCATACATTATCACCGTGCCGTTGACATTGCGTGCCGCGCGTCCCGCCGTCTGCGTCAGTGCGCGGTGCGAACGCAGGAAGCCCTCCTTGTCGGCATCGAGAATGGCCACCAGGGACACCTCGGGCAAGTCAAGCCCCTCGCGCAGCAGGTTCACGCCCACCAGCACGCTGTACAGCCCTTCGCGCAGGTCGCTCATTATCTTCACCCGCTCCAGCGTGTCCACGTCGCTGTGGATGTAGTTGCAGCGGATGCCGCGATCCAGCAGGTACTCCGTCAGCTCCTCCGCCATGCGCTTGGTCAGCGTGGTCACAAGGACACGCTCGTCGCGCTCGATGCGCTGCTGTATCTCCTCCATAAGGTCGTCCACCTGATTGTGGCTCGGGCGTACCTCGATGACGGGGTCAAGCAGTCCCGTGGGACGTATCACCTGCTCCACCACCACACCGTCCGACTGCCGCAGCTCGAACTCGGCAGGTGTCGCACTGACATAGACCACCTGCCTTGCCATGTCCATGAACTCCTCGAACTTCAACGGCCGGTTGTCCTTGGCTGCCGGCAGGCGGAAGCCATACTCCACCAGGTTCTCCTTGCGGGCACGGTCGCCGCCATACATGGCGCGTATCTGCGGCACGGTGACATGGCTCTCGTCGATGACCATCAGGAAGTCCTTAGGGAAGAAGTCGAGCAGACAGTAGGGACGTGTCCCTGGCTCGCGCCCGTCGAAGTAGCGCGAATAGTTCTCTATGCCCGAACAGTGGCCCAGCTCGCGGATCATCTCCATGTCGTAGGTCACGCGCTCCTGCAGGCGGTGTGCCTCGACCATCTTCCCCGCCTCCTCGAACATACGCACCTGTGCGTGCAGGTCGTCTTCAATCTGATGGATGGCACGCATGGTAGACTCCTTGGTGGTCATGAACAGGTTGGCAGGATAAATCTTGTACTCGTCAAACTCTGCCACCGTATGTCCTGTCACGGCATCCACCTCCTCTATCGTGTCCACCTCGTCGCCCCAGAACACCACGCGCAGCACGCTGTCGGCGTAGGCCAGGAAGATGTCGACCGTGTCGCCACGGACGCGGAAGCTGCCACGGTTGAGGTCCACGTCGTTGCGCACGTACAGGCTGTCCACCAGCTTGCGCAGGAACACATTGCGGCTCAACGCCTTGCCGCGCTGCACGCCGATGACGTTCTGATAGAAGTCCGCAGGGTTGCCCATGCCGTAGATGCACGACACCGACGACACGACCAGCACATCCTGCCGTCCCGACAGCAGTGCCGACGTGGCCGCCAGCCGCAGCTTGTCTATCTCGTCGTTGATGGCCAGGTCCTTCTCTATATACGTGTCCGTCGACGGCAGGTAGGCCTCCGGCTGATAGTAGTCGTAGTATGACACGTAGTACTCGACGGCATTGTTCGGGAAGAAGCTCTTGAACTCACCATACAGCTGTGCCGCCAGCGTCTTGTTGTGGCTCAGCACCAGCGTCGGCTTGTTCACGTTTGCCACGACATTGGCAATGGTGAACGTCTTGCCCGAGCCGGTGACGCCAAGCAGCGTCTGCGCCGGCAGTCCGCTGAGCACACCCTCTGTCAGCTGCGCCACAGCCTCGGGCTGGTCGCCGGTGGGCTTGTATGGCGATGTCAGTTCAAATCTGTTCATTATATGTGTCTCCCTCCCTGTTTCCCAATCGTTCCGCAAATATACGAAGCCGCACCGACAGGAGACAGGGAAACCGTGGAGTTTGCATTTTTTATATTGGGGCACGTTGGTTAATTCGCACACATGGGCTATCTTTGCGCGATATTCCGACAGAGTGCGTGCAAGCACAGGAGAATAAGTAGACAGATGAGAAGACACTCCACGACAATAATGTCCGTTGCCCTGGCAGCATTGCTGACAGCCGTCCTGTCATCGTGCGGCAGCTACACCAATGTATTCAAGAGCAACGACCCCGACTTCAGATACGAAGCAGCAAAGGCATACTTCGCCACAGGACAGTACAGCCGCGCCTCCACACTGCTGAACGACCTGATAACCATCTTGAAGGGTAGCTCCAAGGGCGAGGAGTCGGTCTATATGCTCGGCATGGCGTACTACAATAGCGGCGACTACAGCACGGCGGCACAGACCTTCCAGCAATACTACACGGTGTATCCGCGCGGCAAGTACGTCGAGCGGGCACGCTTCTATGCCGGCAGGGGACTGTACCTGAACTCGCCCGAAGCACGGCTGGACCAGACGGAGACATACAGTGCCATACAGGAGCTGCAGGTGTTCATCGAATACTACCCCGAGTCACAATACAAGAATGAGGCGCAGAACATGATCTTCGAGATGCAGGACAAGTTGGTGGAGAAGGAGCTGCTCGCCTCGGAGGTGTACTACAACCTCGGCACATACCTCGGCAACAACTATCAGTCGTGCGTCATCACCGCACAGAACGCCCTCAAGGACTATCCCTACACGCGCTACCGCGAAGACCTGTCGCTACTGGTGCTGCGTGCCAAGTATGCCATGGCGCAGAACAGCGTCGAGGACAAGCGCATTGACCGCTACCGCGAGGCTGCTGACGAGAGCTATGCCTTCAAGAACGAGTTTCCCGACAGCGAGAACGTGAAGCTGGCTGACGAGATACTGGAGAAGACAGAGAAGGTGCTTGCCGGATCGCCGGAGGACGAGTGAGGAAGACAAGAGAGACAGACACACACCTGAGAGAACAAAAATAAAAATCTGAACATACATACGAGAAGCATTTAGAGTTATGGACTACAAGAAGACAAATGCCGCAACCACAACCATCACACGCGACGTTGTGAAGATGTGCGAGGACACCGGCAACATCTACGAGACGACAGCCATCATCGGCAAGCGTGCAAACCAGATCAGCATCGACATAAAGAACGACCTCCAGAAGAAGCTGGCAGAGTTCGCCTCATATAACGACAACCTTGAGGAGGTGTTCGAGAACCGCGAGCAGATTGAGATCTCACGCTTCTACGAGCGTCTGCCGAAGCCCGACCTGATTGCCACGCAGGAGTATATCGAGGGTAAGATCTACTACCGCAATCCTGCGAAAGACAAGGACATGATGGACTAATCCCGAGGGGGAATAGAGGAAGGGAGAGAGACACACATGATACAGAGAGTGCAATCGCTATATCTGCTGGCCGTGACCGTGCTGCTCGTCCTGACGATGCTGCTGCCGATAGGCTACTACGCACATGTCGGTGAGCCGTTCAGCGACGTGCTGCGTCCGTTGGGCATCAGTCTGGCAGACGGCAGCCACGAGAGCACCTGGGGACTGTTTGCCATACTGCTGGTCAGTGCCGTGGTATCCTTGGGCACGATATTCCTGTTCCGCAACCGCATGCTACAGGTGCGCATGACCGTCTTCAGCAGCGTGCTGCTGGTGGGCTACTACATATCGGTGGGCGTGTTCGTCTTCGTGATGACGGGCAACAGCGATGCCGAGGCGTTCCGCCCTGGCATCGCGTTGGCACTGCCGCTGGTGTGCATCATACTTAACTATTTGGCTTTCCGCGCCATCTACAGCGACGAGGTGATGGTGCGTGCCGCCGACAGACTTAGACGATAAGGTCACTGCTTGTTGTCTGCCAGGAAGCGTTCGGCCTCCATTGCAGCCTTGCAGCCTCCGGCAGCAGCGACCACAGCCTGACGGTAGTGCGGGTCTGCCACATCGCCGGCGGCGAACACCCCTTCTATATTGGTACGCGCCGACGCTCCGTCGGTGACGATATACCCCGCCTCATCGGTCTGCACATAGGGCTTGAACACGTCAGAGCTGGGCTTGTGGCCGATGGCGAGGAAGAAGCCGTCAATGGCAATGTCATAGTGCTGCTCGTCGCTCTGTCCACGACGTTTCACCACATGTGCGCCCTCCACACCATTATCACCGAACAATCCCTCCACATTGTGCTCGAACAGAACCTCAATCTTGGGATTCTGCATGACACGCTCCTGCATTATGCTTGAGGCACGCAGGAACGGCTTACGTACGATCAGATAGACCTTCGATGCCAGCCCCGCCAGATAGTTAGCCTCTTCGCAGGCAGTGTCTCCACCACCCACGACAGCCACCACCTTACGCCGGTAGAAGAAGCCGTCGCACGTGGCACACGCGCTCACGCCCTGTCCTGCATATTTCTTCTCGTCGTCCAGCCCGAGGTACTTGGCGGCAGCACCCGTGGCAATGATGAGCGACTCCGTCTCAATCACCCTCTCATCGTCGATGGTGATGCGGAACGGACGCTTGCTGAGGTCGGTGGCAGTGACCACGCCCTGACGCAAGTCCGCCCCGAAGTTCTCTGCCTGCTGCCGCATGTTCTCCATCAGCTGGTTGGCATCTATGCCATCGGGAAATCCAGGGAAGTTCTCCACTATGGTGGTTGTCGTGAGCTGTCCGCCTGGTTGCAGTCCGCTGTAGAGCACCGGTGCCAGGTTGGCACGTCCGGCATATATCGCAGCCGTATAGCCCGCAGGCCCTGAGCCGACTATCAAAAGTCTTGTCTTTTCTGTCTCCATGTTTTCTCCTTATATATATGTGTGTTTGTCTCTTTCATCTCAGATCCACAACCTCCGCATCGGGATACAGCGAACGGTCGAACAC
>CAVERK010000094.1:0-2996 GCA_963618035.1 bacterium | reverse complement strand
TCTGCACGCCGCCACTGTTGCTCCTGTAAGCCTCGGCGGTGCGGTCAAGGACTTCACGGGCGGTCATCGTATTCGTCTGCGCTGATACCGCACAGCATAGCAGCAGTGCCACCACACAGGCTGACACCGTTCGCAGCAGTCCGGCGACATTCGTTCCCATTGTCATTTGAGGTTGAGGTTATTCAGCTTCATCTGCAGGTCGGTCTCATCGGCACACAGCACATCGCGCGGCTTGCTGCCCTGCGACTTACCTACGATGCCTGCCTTCTCCATCTGGTCCATGATGCGTCCGGCACGGTTGTAGCCGATTGAGAACTTGCGCTGGATGAGTGAAGTAGAGCCGAGCTGATGGATGACGACAAGGCGGGCAGCCTCCTCGAACATCGAGTCCAGACGGTTCATGTCCACATTCGCCGCGCCGCCGTCACCCGACAGCCCGTCGTCGTCCTCTGCCACCTCCGGCAGATAGAACGGCATCGGGTAGCCCTGCTGTTGCGATATGAAGTCGACGATGTTCTGCACCTCCGGCGTGTCGATGAATGCACACTGCACACGCACGGGGTCACTGCCGTTGAGGTACAGCATATCGCCGCGCCCAATGAGCTGGTTGGCTCCAGGGCGGTCGAGGATGGTGCGCGAGTCTATCATCGCCCCCACACGGAATGCCACGCGGGCAGGGAAGTTGGCCTTTATCGTTCCTGTGATGATGTTTGTCGTCGGTCGCTGTGTGGCGATGATCATGTGTATGCCGACGGCACGCGCCAGCTGTGCTATGCGTGCTATGGGCAGCTCCACCTCACGTCCCGCCGTCATTATCAGGTCGCCGAACTCATCAATCACCACCACTATATATGGCAGGTAGCGGTGTCCCCTCTCGGGATTGAGGCGGCGGTCGATGAACTTCTGGTTATATTCCTTTATGTTGCGCAGCCCCGCCACCTTCAGCAGGTCATAGCGTGCGTCCATCTCCACGCATATCGATGTCAGCGTCTGCACCACCTTCTTCACGTCCGTCACTATCGGCTCGATGCTGTCGGGCAGTTCGGCAAGGAAGTGCCGCTCAATCTTCGAGTAGATGCTAAACTCGACCTTCTTCGGGTCCACTAATACGAACTTCAGCTCCGACGGGTGCTTCTTGTAGAGCAGCGATGTGATCATAGCATTAAGACCCACCGACTTGCCCTGTCCCGTGGCACCTGCCACGAGGATGTGTGGCATCTTGCAGAGATCCACCATGAATACCTCGTTGCTGATGGTCTTGCCGAAAGCCAGCGGGAGGTCGTACGTCGTCTCCTGAAATTTCTTGCTGCCGAAGATGCTCTGTCCCGACACGACCCTCGCATTCTTGTTCGGCACCTCTATTCCTATGGTACCCTTACCAGGCATCGGGGCAATGATGCGTATGCCGAGAGCCGAGAGGCTCAGGGCTATGTCGTCCTCAAGATTGCGTATCTTCGATATGCGGATGCCCTCTGCGGGCTTTATCTCATACAGCGTCACGGTGGGACCCACCGTGGCCTTGATGGAGCTGATGTCTATGCCGAAGCTCTTCAGCGTCTCTATGATGCGGTTCTTGTTGGCGTTCTGCTCGTCCATGTCGACAGACGGCTCGTCGTTGTCGAAATGCTTCATCAGGTCAATGGTGGGGAACTTGTAGTTCTCCAAGTCCAGACGGGGGTTATATGGTTCCATCGCCTCCTCGTCGGCAGCCTCATCGGGATGCTGCTCCACCGTGAAGTCCGTCGTCTCCCTGTCGTCGGCTATGGGCTTGTCGTCACTGTCGCCCTTGGCGACCTCTACCTGCATGTCTATCGGTCCGCCGTCAGCCACCTCCTCCGTCTCCGTCTCTGAGAAGTCTTCCTCATCCTCGGTGTCCTTCGCCTCAATCTTCTCGTCGGACACTTTTCCTGATGCTACAGGGGGTGTCCATGACGTTGTGAACTCCTCCGGCACGGTACCCTTTTCCTCTTCCACCGTCTCCTTCTTCCTGCGGCGCAGGAAGCCGAAGCCCAGAAGTGTCCGCAGCCACACCACCGTGCGTGCACTGAGATAGATCATCAGGAGCAGTGCCGTGACCAATAGGAGCAGAGCCACACCCGACGCACCTATCTGCGCTTCCAACCAGCGGTTTATGTTGTACCCGTGCAACCCGCCAAGGAGGAAGAACCTGTCCTCAAGGAGATGTTGCGTGGCATAGGCCAAGAACAGCGATGTCCAGACCATCATGACGGAACAGACGATGAACCAGCGCCACAGGCGTATGCGGGCAATGTGCATCAGCTTGACACCCGTCACCGCCAACAGCAACACGATGAAGAACGACGGTGCACCGAACGCTCCGTTTATAAGGTGGTCGGACAGACGTGCTCCCTGCACACCCGCAACATTGCGTGCTTCAACATCGCCCGTTGCCAAGTCGGCAACCGAGGCTCCGTCCACCAGGCTCTGGTCCGCTCCGCCGGTGATGAAGAACGACACGAACGCCACCAGTAGGTAAAACGCGAAGACCACCAGCACCAATCCGACACCCAATTGCAGTGCCTCGTTCCTAAAGACGGCAAAAATGTTCCGCCTTCTGTTCTCCTTATTCTCCTTATTGTCCTTGTTATCTTTGTTTCTCACGCCTTTCATCTGCAACAATCTTTTCTCAAGCCCCCTCTCATCGGGTCATTGTGTGGCAAAGTTACAACATTTTCGGTGGCAGACAAAATGCGTTGTCTCGCCCACAATGTCTTGAAAATCCCCTCATGGATACTATATGCGAATACACGGGTCAGTAGAAAATTACTGGATTATTGCTGAATGATGTTTTTTCGGGCGGTTAATAATGGACTAATCGGTTCATTCGCCCATTTGAACCGATTAGTTTGACTGTTTTAATCGATTAAGCTACTTTTCCTCCTCCTCTTCCATGGCGGGCATCTCCGTCTCCTCTGCCATGGCCTGCATGGCTTCGTCGTACTCCTTCTGATACTCCTCGGCTGTGGCTTCGCTTA
>CAVERK010000093.1:0-10415 GCA_963618035.1 bacterium | reverse complement strand
TTAGTTGGTCTTTCAGTTCCATTGGTCCATTGTTTTTAATGCTCCACGGTTTCGGGTGACAAACCACGGAGTTTCAGGTGCAAAACCGCAGAGTTTCAAGTGCAAAACCACGGAGTTTCGTTGACTAAAGCGCAGAGTAGTCGCGACTGTAGCGCAGCATCTGCTCTGCATAGCCTTCGTCGAACGACACCTTTATGTCCTTTATGCGCCCATCGGCAGTGAAGACCGGCTCGTAGCGCGGATTGACAAAGCCCTTGTAGGGCGCAAGGTTCAGAGCCTCATAGCGGCTGATGACCTCGCTGTGCAGGGCGGCATCGACCTTCACTCCATAGTCTTCCACCAGCCAGCGGGCTGCCCTGAGGTCGCCTGTCGACTTGATGCGCTGCACCTCTGCCAACAGCTGTCCGAACAAACCGCGCAACCTGCTGTAGCTGTTTATGCGGATATAGGTCTTGCCGTTGCGGCGGAACATCTCCACCACATTGTCTTTCCTGCCGTGTTCGTATGCCCAGCGGGCTATCAGGGCGCGGTTTCGCATGTGCGCCTCCTCAATATCTTTCCCAGGTTCTATGCGCACGAGTTGCGTCAACAGTCCGTTCATCATGTATGTGTAGTACTGCGCCTTGTATGCCTCGCCGTCGGGCACCAGACCAAGCTCCACGATCTTCGGGTCTGCGATGTAGTACAGTCCGAAGAGATCGGCACGCGCCTCTTCTATGGTGGAGCCGTAGGCTTCCAAAGCCTCGGAACTGACACCAGGGAGCAGCTGTCCGGAGCCGTGGCCCAGACATTCGTGCAGGTCGGTGTGCAGCTCGTCGGTGATGGCGGCATAGCGTTCTATCAGCGAAAGCTCGGCTTCGCCACAGACAAACTCGCGGTTGAGACCACTGCCGAGCGATGCCTTGTTGTACGCATCGGTTATGTTGCCAATCGTTACGGACTTGGAGCCGAACCGTGCGCGTATCCAATCGGCATTGGGAAGGTTGATCCCGATGGCAGTAGAGGGATAGAGATCGCCTGAAAGCACGGCGGCGGTGATGACTTTTGCCGACACTCCCCTGACCTGCGGCTTCTTGAAGCGTACGTCGACAGGCGAATTGTCTTCGAACCACTGCGCATTGGCACTTATGGTCTCCGTGCGCCGCGTGGCATCAATGTCCTTGAAGTTGACGATAGACTCCCAACTGCCGCGCATGCCAAGCGGGTCTTCGTAGGTCTCGATGAAGCCGTTCACGAAGTCAACGCGCGGATTTGTGTCGCTGACCCAAAGGATGTTGTAGAGGTCGAACGTGTGCAGGTCTCCCGATTCGTAGAACTCTATCAGTGTTTCTATGACGATTTTCTGATGGGTGTCTTCTGCCACCGAGGCTGCCTTGCGGAGCCAATACACTATGTTTTCAATGGCACGGCTATACATTCCGCCGACACGCCACACCTGTTCCATGACTTCACCGTCGCGCTTCACCAAGCGGCTGTTGAGACCGTAGGACACCGGCGATATGTCGCCGCTTATCCTCTTCCGTGCATAGTACGCATCGACCTCTTCCTTGGTCAGGCCCTCGTAGAAGTTCACTGCCGATGCCTTGACCCAGTCTGTGCCGTCTTGCCGGTCGACACGCATGGGCATTGTCTGCGGATCGAAGATGACGGGGAATATCCCGTTGCAGAATGAGTCCACCGTCTCACCGTCATCCAGCGGCAGCAACGAAGCGTCAATGCCATCAAGGCACTGGCGGAGAAAATCCCTGCTGAAGTCGGGCTTGAACTTGTTTGAGCCGTAGTGGTGATGAATGCCGCTCGAGAACCACACGCGCTTGAGATAGACCTCGAGCGCGAGGAAGTCGGCAGAGGTGCGGTCGCCCTGCCAGTGCAGGTATATGGCTTCGAGCATCTTGCGGATGCGCAGGTTGTAGCGTCCGTTCTGGTCGAAACAGATGTCGCGTCCCCACAGTGCCGCCTCCGTGAGATAGTAGACCAGCGTCTTCTGCCTCAGCGTCAGCTTGTCAAAATCCGGCACATCATAGCGCAGCAACTGCACGTCTGCAAAGCGGTCTACGGTGTTGTTCTGGTTGTTAGCGTGCATAGTCGTCTTGTATATAGGTCAGTTATTCAACACAAAGGGCGGAAACAGCCTGTCTCCGCCCTTTGTATTTTGGATGTTCTGTGCGGTTCTCAGTCAATCTCTTCGTCGGCTTCGTAGCCGCCCATCTCGCGCAGAGCGTTCTTGAGCATCACGTATTGCTGGAAGAGGTGGTTGACTGCAACTTCGCCCTCGGTGTAGTCGTGCATCGGACTCTTGAGGAAGAAGCTGAGGAAACGCTGGATGCCATAGCGTCCGGCACGTGCAGCGAGGTCGCTCAGCAGCACGAGGTCGAGGCACAGAGGCGCGGCGAGGATTGAGTCGCGGCAGAGGAAGTTGATCTTTATCTGCATCGGATAGCCCATCCAGCCGAAGATGTCGATGTTGTCCCAGCCTTCCTTGTTGTCATTGCGCGGCGGATAGTAGTTGATACGCACCTTGTGGTAATAGTCGGAATACAGATCCGGCTGGTTGTCGGCAACGAGTATGGACTCGAGAGTGGAGAGCTTGCTGACTTCCTTCGTATGGAAGTTGGCAGGCTCGTCAAGCACCAGTCCGTCGCGATTGCCAAGGATGTTTGTCGAGAACCATCCGCTCAGACCCAGACAGCGTGTGCCGATGATGGGGGCAAAGCCCGACTTGACCAATGTCTGTCCGGTCTTGAAGTCCTTGCCGGCAATGGGCATCTTGACCTTATCTGCCAGTTCCCACATCGCAGGGATGTCGACCGTGGTGTTCGGTGCACCCATTATGAACGGTGCACCCTCGGTGAGAGCGGCATAAGCGTAGCACATAGACGGTGCAATGTGGACAGTATCATTGTCCTTCATGGCCTTCTCCAAGGCAGAGAGAGTGCCGTGGATTTTCTCATCCACAGGGACGTAAATCTCCGTCGAGGCAGCCCAAAGCACTACCACACGGCTACAGCCATTGGCTTCCTTGAAGTTGCGGATGTCAGCCTTGAGCTGCTGAACCATGTCCCAACGGTCCTTGCAGTCCTTGACGTTGTGTCCGTCAAGACGGCATGCGTAGTCATGGTCGAAAGCAGCCTTCATCGGAACGATGGCTTGCAGCTCGTCCTTCACCGGCTCGATGTCTTTCTCCTTCAGAACCTCGGCATTGATTGCCGATTCGTAAGCCGTAGCAGGAAAGACATCCCATGCACCGAAGACAATGTCATTGAGATTTGCCAACGGAACAATCTCGCCGTAATGAAGATACTTCTTGTCGGCACCGCGACCAACGCGGATTTTGTCATACTGAGTCATTGAGCCGACAGGCTTTGCCAGCCCCTTGCGTGTCATCAGCACGCCTGTAATGAATGTGGTAGCCACTGCTCCCAAGCCGACGCACAACACTCCGAGCTTTCCTTCTGCTGGCTGAACATTATTGTTTTTCATTTCAATTTAATAGTTTTTACATCCGGAACCGAAGTATGGCACTGCGTCGCCGGTATCAAGACACTGCGTCTGCCGATTCCCATTAATTATTCCTAAGCCGCAAAGTTAGCGTTATTATTCTTTACATTGCATATAAAATGTAATGAATTGTGCTAAAGAATACATCAATCAGGGTTATCGGGACTGCTTTATGCCTTGGAAATGAAGTCCGTAATCCACGCTCCGACCTCCTTGGTGCCGTACTTGGCTCCTCCTTCGACCTGAATATCGGGGGTGCGGACGTTTGAGTCGATAGACGCATCGACGGCACGGCGTATCAGTGCGCCCTCTTCCTTCAGGTCGAAATGCTCGAACAGCATGGCGGCAGACAGTATCTGTGCCAACGGATTGGCAATGTTCAGACCCTTAGCCTGGGGCCATGAGCCGTGGACAGGCTCAAAGACGGGAGTGTGTTCGCCGGTGGATGCCGACGGCAACAGCCCCATGGAGCCGCTTATACATGAGCTTTCGTCGGTGAGAATGTCGCCGAAGGTGTTCTCCGTGACAATGACATCGAAGAACTTAGGCTCCTGAATCATGCGCATCGAGCAGTTGTCGACATACATATAGTCTGTGGTTACGTCGGGATATTGCGGTGCCATCTCGCGGGCAATCTGCCTCCAGAGACGTGACGAAGCAAGGACATTGGCCTTGTCGACCACGGTGAGATGCTTGTTGCGCTTGCGGGCATAGTCGTAGCCGACCTTGAGAATGCGCTCAATCTCGGGGCGCGAATAGAAGTTTGTGTCGTAGGCTTTGTCGTTGTCCTGATACTTTTCACCGAAGTACATGCCGCCTGTCAGCTCACGTATGGTAATGAAATCAGCCCCGTCGACCAGCTCCGGACGAAGCGGAGACTTGTGGAGCAGGCTCTTGAACGTCTGCATCGGACGGATGTTGGCATAGAGTCCCAACTTCTTGCGCATGGCAAGCAGCCCCTGTTCGGGACGGACTTTTGCCGTCGGGTCATTGTCGAACTTAGGGTCACCGACAGCCGAGAACAGCACAGCGTCGGCATTCAGGCATATCTGGAACGTCTCTTCGGGGAACGGATCACCAACCTTGTCAATGGCATCCGCACCGCAAATGGCTTCTTCGTAGGACACTTCGTGGCCGAACTTGCGGCACACGGCAGTCATAACGTCAACTCCAACCTTGGAGATTTCAGGGCCGATGCCATCACCGGCCAGGACAGCGATTTTCAGTTTCATACTATTCTTAGTGTGTGTATGTTATTGTTTTAATTCAGGATTCTCGCACAAGTCCGTGCGTGTCTCATATTCGTCTTCAATGATGTTAAGCATCTTTATGGTGGCTTTTATGGCAGACTCCGTCTGGTCGGCATCAAGTCCGCGCGTGCGGAACTCGCGGTTGTCGAATGTCCACGATATGACTGTCTGCACCAAGGCATCAGTGCGCCCGCCTGGAGGAATGCTGACTGCATAGTTCGTAAGCATGGGGAACTTGCGGTTCAGCAGCTGTTTATATATGAAGCGCAGCGCACGCACAAAGGCATCATACTGTCCGTCGCCACTCGAGCTGGCCTCAAACTCACTGCCGTTGATGGATATCTTCAGCATGGCCATGGGCTTCAGACCGTGTGCCAAGTTGACAACGTAGCTTATCAGCCGCACTTTGTCGCTCGTGACACCGTGCTTCAGCACATCTGACACGATGTATGGCAGGTCTTCGGGCGTGACAAGTTCCTTCTTGTCGCCAAGTTCTATTATGCGCTCGGTGACTTTCTTCATCGATGTCTCGTCGAGGTCAAGTCCCAGATCCTCAAGGTTCTTGCGTATATTGGCCTTGCCGCTGTTCTTGCCCAGAGCATACTCGCGCTTGCGCCCGAAGCGTTCGGGCAGCAAGTCGTTGCAGTAGAGATTGCGTTTGTTGTCGCCGTCGGCATGTACTCCTGCCACTTGCGTGAACACGCTCTCGCCGACAATAGGCTTGTTTGGCGGGACGGCTATGCCGGAATACGACGCTACGATGCGGCTGGCCTCGTTGAGCTGGTCCTCTTCTATGTGCGTCTGCGCATTGTCATGGTCTTTCAGGATGGCCTGCACGCTTGCCAGCGGTGCATTGCCGGCTCTCTCGCCAAGACCGTTTATCGTGGTGTGCAGTCCTTTGCAGCCGGCAATCACAGCCGACAGGGCATTGCCGACAGCAAGGTCGTAGTCGTTATGGGCATGGAAGTCGAAGTGCACGGCAGGATAACGTTCCACCATGAGCTTCATGAACCTGTGTGTCTGCATGGGATTCAGTATGCCAAGGGTGTCGGGCAGCATAAACCGCTTTATCTCTGTCTGCACCAGCGCATCCATCAGTTCGAACACATATTCGGGTGAATCCTGAATGCCATTGCTCCAGTCCTCAAGATATATGTTCGCATCCAAGCCCTTGGACACGGCATAAGCCAACGTTTCCTTGATGTCGGCTATGTGTTCCTGAACGGTTTTCTTCAGCTGATAGGTGCAGTGTTTGAGGGAACCCTTGCACAGAAGGTTTATGACGCGGCATCCGGCAGACGAGATCCAGTCGACGGAAGTCTTGCCATCTATGAAGCCAAGCACCTCCACCTTGTTGAGATAGCCATGACGCGCCGCCCACTCCGATATCATGGCGACAGCCTCATGCTCGCCTTCAGAGACACGTGCCGATGCCACTTCTATGCGGTCGACCTTCAGTCTGTCGAGCAACAGGCGTGCTATCATCAGCTTCTCGTGCGGAACGAATGACACGCCGTTGGTCTGCTCGCCATCCCTGAGGGTGGTGTCCATTATCTCAATCCCGTGCGACTGCAAACCGTCCTTCATGCTGTTTCTCCCACGCTTCTATCTTGTCCTTGTTCTCAAGAAGGAAATCAATATCGTCCAAGCCGTTCATCAGGCAGTGCTTCTTGTATGCGTTTATCTCGAACTTCTCGCTCTTGCCCGTGGCCTTGTTGGTTATGGTCTGCTCCGGAAGATTGACTTCGACTTCGGTTTTGGGATTGTCGGATATGGACAGGAACAGCTCTTTCAGGAACGGTTCGCTGACAACCACCGGCAACACGAAGTTGTTAAGTTCGTTGTTCTTGTGTATGTCGGCAAAGAAGCTGCTGACAACCACACGGAAGCCATAGTCGGCAATGGCCCATGCCGCATGCTCACGGCTGCTGCCGCTGCCGAAGTTCTTCCCTGCCACCAGTATCACGCCTCCATAGCGCGGGTCGTTCAGTACGAAGTCCTTTATCGGATTGCCTTGCTTGTCATAACGCCAGTCGCGAAACAGGTTCTGCCCGAAGCCTTTCTTGTCGGTAGCCTTGAGGAAGCGTGCCGGTATTATCTGGTCTGTGTCGACATTCTCCAATGGGAGCGGGACACACGTGCTGGTTATTATGTCGAATTTCTGTTTCATCGTCTTCTCCTTATATTAATGTTCGCGGGTCTGTTATCACTCCGGTCACTGCCGCAGCTGCTGCCACGAGCGGACTTGCCAGTATTGTCCTTGAGCCAGGACCCTGACGGCCCTCGAAGTTCCGGTTGCTCGTAGATACAGAATACTTGCCTGCGGGAACCTTGTCGTCGTTCATAGCCAAGCAGGCAGAACATCCAGGCTGGCGTATTTCAAACCCTGCATCGGCAAGCACCTTGTCAAGACCCTCCTGACGTATCTGTGCGTCGACCATCCACGAACCAGGGACAAGCCATGCCACCACGCCGTCAGCCTTCTTCTTTCCCCTCACCAGAGAGGCAAAGGCCCTGAAGTCCTCGATGCGTCCGTTCGTGCATGCTCCGAGGAACACATAGTCAATCTTGTGTCCAAGCAATTTCTCGCCAGGCTTGAAGCCCATGTAGTCAAGCGATTTCAGGAACGATGCCTGTGCTGCCTCGCCCATTCCATCAAGCGTGGGGATGCTGTCGGTGATGCTCATTCCCATGCCTGGGTTCGTGCCGTAGGTCACCATTGGCTGTATGTCTGCACCGTCGAACGTCAGTTCACGGTCGAACACGGCGTCATCGCCGCTCTTCAGGGTCTTCCAGTAAGCCACAGCCCTGTCCCAGTCTGCACCTTTGGGTGCGTATTCACGACCTTTTATATATTCAAAGGTCTTCTCGTCCGGTGCGATAAAGCCACCACGTGCACCCATCTCTATCGACAGATTGCACAGTGTCAGACGGCCTTCCATGGAGAGGTCGCTGACGACCTGCCCCGAATACTCCACGAAATAGCCCGTAGCACCTGATGTCGAAATCTTCGACATCAGATACAGTGCCACGTCCTTTGCCGTAACGCCCTTGCCCAGCTTGCCGGTAATGTTGATCCGCATCGACTTGGGCTTCTGCTGGAGTATGCACTGCGATGCCATCACCATCTCGACCTCGCTCGTGCCGATGCCGAAAGCAACGGCACCGACAGCACCATGGGTCGACGTGTGCGAGTCGCCGCATACGATTGTCATTCCAGGAAGACTGAGCCCGCGCTCGGGACCCACCACATGGATGATTCCGTTCTTCGGGTTCAGCATGCCGAAGTGGGTCAGTCCGAAGTCCTTGGCGTTCTTCTCAAGAGTATCTACCTGCTTCTTCGACACGGGGTCTTCTATGGGCTTGTCCTGGTCATGTGTCGGCGTGTTGTGGTCCGGCATGCAGAATATCTGATCCGGACGGAAGCACTTCAGTCCGCGTTCGCGCATTCCTGCAAAAGCCTGCGGACTGGTCACCTCGTGGCAGTACAGACGGTCAATATACAGTTGCGTGGGACCGTCCTCCACTTTCTGGACTACGTGCGAGTCCCATATCTTGTCAAACAGAGTGTTCATGTTTCGTCCTCAGTTTTTAAATTTATTGATACAGTCTATATATGCCTCTACGGATGCCGTCACGATGTCGGTGTTTGCTCCGAAACCGTAGTAGACATGCCCGTCGTATTCCACCTGCATGTGCACCTTTCCCACGTCGTCGCTGCCCTTGCTGATGGCCTGTATGGTAAACTCCTTCAGCACCATCTGCTTCTGGATTATCTTCTTCAGAGCCTTTATGGCAGCATCGACGGGACCGTTTCCTGTCGCGGCGGCATCGAATTTCTGATTGCTGATGTCCAGCCCTATGCTGGCAACACTGCGCACGCCCATGCCCGTGGTGACCTGCAGGTAGTCGAGCTTGACAGAGTGCGACGCCGACCTGTCGGCACCGGCAAGCATCATGATGTCATCGTCGTTGACCTCTTTCTTACGGTCGGCAAGCCGCAGGAACGCCTCGTAGATCCTGTCCATCCGCTTGTCGTCGTTCACGTCGACACCAAGGACGTGCAGGCGGTACTTCAGTGCAGCATGTCCGCTCCTGGCTGTCAGGACTATCGAGTTGTCGTCAAGCCCGATGTCCTTCGGGTCGATGATTTCGTATGTGGACACATTCTTGAGCACGCCGTCCTGATGTATGCCGCTCGAGTGGGCAAAGGCATTGCGGCCGACGATGGCCTTGTTTGCCTGGACGGGCATGTTCATCAGTCCGCTCACCATCCTGCTTGTGGGATATATCTTCGTCGTGTTGATGTCGGTGTCTATTCCGATGCCTTTGTGGCACTTGAGAATCATCACTATCTCCTCCAGCGACGTATTTCCTGCCCTTTCGCCTATGCCGTTTATGGTGACCTCCACCTGGCGTGCTCCTGCCAGGACACCGTTCAGCGTGTTTGCCGTTGCCATGCCAAGGTCGTTGTGGCAGTGGGTCGACAGGATGGCCCTGTCAACTCCGTCGACGTGCTCCTTCAGATATTTTATCTTCTCGAAGTACTCCTGCGGCAGACAGTATCCCGTCGTATCGGGAATGTTCACCACCGTGGCACCTGCCTTTATGACGGCTTCCACCACACGCGCCAGATACTCGTTGTCTGTCCTGCCGGCATCTTCGGCATAGAACTCCACGTCTTCCACATATTTCTTTGCGTACTTGACGGCAGCCACGGCACGCTCTATAATCTCTTCGCGGTTTGAGTTGAACTTATACTTGATGTGTTCGTCGCTCGTACCGATTCCCGTATGTATCCTCTTGTGCTTTGCATATTGCAGAGACTCTGCCGCCACGTCAATATCCTTCTGCACGGCACGCGTAAGCGCACAGATGGTTGGCCACGTCACGGCTTTCGATATCTCGATCACCGAATTGAAGTCACCTGGACTCGATATGGGGAACCCTGCTTCAATGATGTCTACCCCCAACGACTCGAGCTGCTTGGCAACCTGTATCTTCTCGACAGTGTTCAACTGGCACCCTGGCACTTGCTCGCCGTCGCGCAAGGTCGTATCAAAAACAAACAATTTCTCGCTCATCTCTAACAGTATATATTTTTATGACCATTAAAAAAGCCTTTCGCACCAAGGAAGTGAGAAAGGCTTTAGTATATCTGCATATCCAAACTACGCACAGAACTCACTTCCACTGACCCTCGGTAGTAGAATAATGACTCCGCACAATAGAATGTCTGTAAACATTTCGCTCATTACTTTGCTATTCGGTTGCAAAAGTAAAGAGAATATCGAACCTGACAAATAAAACTGAAACTTTTTTACGCCGCTTGTTTTCATTCCATAAGTTCTGCCCGCAATATCTTCACCGCACTCATGCCAGTCCGTCCAAAAAGCGGCAGACATTAGCCATCATGCCCGCATCAATCAATTAAAGTCGTGTCAGAAGATGTATTATGTCGTCTCACATCGTTCGATGTGAACGCTCACATCGAACGAGATGAATGCTCACATCGAACGATGTGAATGCTCACAACGAACGATGTGAGAGAACATGAGTGGGTCTCCGGACAATATTTATATGATGTTCTACGCGAAGATGAGTTATCTGGGCTAAATGTTGAGCCTGACATCCTTGCCGAACGGTGCCAATGACAGCGCGGCCATC
>CAVERK010000092.1:0-10434 GCA_963618035.1 bacterium | reverse complement strand
AAGCGGTTCGCATGAAAGGTTCGAACGATTCGCATGAAAGGTTCGAACGATTCGCTTGAAAGGTTCGAACGATGCGGATTATTGCCTCTGATAATGCGGATTATTGTTTCTGGTGATATTGCTGTATTGGGTCGCGGGCATTTTTCATGAGTGACGGTTATAGCCGTATGGATTTTGCCGTACCTTCGCAGTCGCACAAAGCAAGAGAGAAACAAGGAAAGGAAACATCGATGCACAGCAGAGAAGAACAGATGCAGGCTTTCGGTCGCCTGCTCGACATTATGGATGAACTGCGGGTGAAGTGCCCGTGGGACCGCAAGCAGACCAACGAGAGCTTGCGCCCGAACACCGTTGAGGAGACGTATGAACTGTGTGAAGCCCTGATAAAGGACGACAAGCCCAACATCTGCAAGGAGCTGGGCGACGTGTTGCTGCACGTCGTGTTCTATGCCAAGATAGGTTCGGAGACGGGCGATTTCGACATCAAGGACGTGTGCGACCAGTTGTGTGACAAGCTGATCTACCGCCATCCGCATGTCTTCGGTACAGCCAAGGCAGAGAGTGCCGGCGAGGTCGTTGCCAACTGGGAACAGCTGAAGCAGCATGAGAAAGGCGGCAACAAGACTGTGCTGGGTGGTGTGCCCAATTCACTGCCGACGCTCATCAAGGCCTATAGGATACAGGACAAGGCGCGTGCCGTGGGCTTCGACTGGAGCGAGCGTGAAGACGTGTGGCAGAAGGTGAGGGAAGAGATTGGTGAGTTTGAGGCCGAGGTAGGCAATATGGATGGAGAGCATGCCGCACAGGAGTTTGGCGACCTCATGTTCAGCCTCGTCAATGCCGCACGCCTGTATCACATCAATCCGGACAATGCGCTGGAGCACACCAACCAGAAGTTCATACGCCGTTTCGGCTACGTGGAGCAGAAAGCAAAGGAGCAGGGACGTGAACTCAAGGACTTGACGCTGGAGGAGATGGATGCCCTCTGGAATGAAGCCAAGAAGCAGGAGTCAGGCAACTGCTGACTCCCCATTCTCCTCCGACTTCAGGTGTCGGCGCAGGTTGTCATAGACATCCTTGCCGTACACCACCCAGCCCGCCGAACCGACGAGGGCAACGAAGATGAATGCAGCCACAATCAGTGTCTTTCGGGGCTTGCTCGGTACAAGTGGCACTGTGGCTGTTTGGATTACGGCAAACACGGGCTTGGTCTCCTGCACGCGCATCTTGGCGGCTTGCAGCTGTTGCGCCACGGTGTTGTAGACGTTATATGCCAAATCACGCTCGTTCTGTAGCCGCTCCTGTTCTGTGAGGAAGCTCTGCCTGATGATGTTCTGGTTGGCATCGACAAAGCTGGCATACTCGCTCTGCTTCGCGCGGTAGCTATTCTCCGCCTCGGCATACATCTTCTCCGTGTACTCCAAGTCCTTGCGTGCCTTGTCGGTGCGATAGCCGGTGACATATTGCTGTATCTTCGACGTGACGCTGTCTGCAATCTGCGCACTGATTTCGGCACTCTGCATGGAGACGGATATGCTGGTCATGGTCTTGTCGTTCTCGACGGTTATCTTTTTCGATATTGCAGCTGCCACACCCGACTGCTTGCGCGTCAGCCTCTGCGGGTCTACGCTGTCTATGGACGGCTCTTCCTCCTCATCGCCGAACAGCGACATCACCGAGCCTATCAGCCCCCCTGGCGACAGGTAGCTCCACCACGCACGGCTCTGGTCTTTGCTCATGTATTCGTATAGCGTCTCGTCGATTCCGGCCTCTTCATCCGTCACCCTTATCGAGAACAGATCCACGAGGAATGGTGTGCTTGCCACAATGTCCGAATAGAACGTCGGTCCGATAGCGTCGGAGCCTGTGGCAGAACTGCCCAAGTTGATGCCTGCCATCGATGCCAATGCTCCCAGTCCGCTCGACGAGCTTCCCGTTCCTGTCGACTCAGGCGCAAGCGTGGTCGTCACGGTGTATTCCTTGGGTATGCTCAACGCCACGACTATGCCCACAATCAGACCCACGCCGCACATCTTCAGAATCCATATCCTCTTGCTCCATGCCTTCGTGAACAGTGCCATCAGGTCAATCTCTTCCATGTCTTCCTGATCCTGCAGTGTCATGTTGTCGGGCTCCATATTCATATCCATGTCTGTTCTTTTATCGTTCATACTTGTGCCCTTATCTGAATAGGGAGACTATACTTGCAATGACGGCTGCCATTGATGCTCCGGCACTGCTCATGCTCATTATCTCCGCCAGACTGGTGCGGCGCGACAAATCGCGCTCCGGCACGATTATCTCGCTGCCAGGCTCTATGTGCTTGCTGCCGCCGTGCTTGAGCCGAGACACCGTACCGTTCAGGTGTACCACGTATGCACGACCGCGCTTTGCGTTCATGGCATAGCCGCCGGCTTGGCTTATGTAGTATCTCAGCCCTTCGTCGGCCTTGTAGAACACGGTGTTCGGATACATCACGGCACCGCTTATCTTCACCGTATTGGTGTATTCCGGCACCACCAGTTCGTCTCCGTTGCGCAGCACCAGGTCGTAGTCGCTCTTGGGGCTCGACAAAGCCTTCTCCAGGTTAATGCCGACAGTATAGGTCGTTGCCATCTGGCTGATCATCAAGTCTATGGAGTCCTGGCTTGCGGTGGCGTAGGTCATCCGTAATGCATCTTCCTGACGCGTGACCTCTTCTTCGCTCATCTGACGTATCAGGCGCGCCCCCTTGACATAGGCATCAGGAGTGACACCACCGGCACGTCCGATGATGTCGGACAGACGCTCGTTCTTGCTTGTCAGGGCGTAGGTTCCGCCAAAGAGCACTTCGCCGCTGACAGTGATGTTCTGCTGCTCCCTATAGGCAGGACTCTTGCGGACATATACCTCGTCGAATGGCTGCAGGTAGAACGGCTTGCCGCCGGTGAACAGTTGCTGGTCGATGTCGAACGAGAAAGTCTCGCCCATCACGCTGTTGAATTCCTTGCTTCCAGGGTTCTTGATGCGGCGCGTCACACTGACGTTGGTCGATGCTGCCGATTCCAGCAGTCCGCCGGCCATGACCACGATGTCCTCGACCGTCATGTTGTCCGAGAAGAGGTATGTACCCTCGTTGGCCACCTCGCCGTGTATCGCCACCGTGCGTTGCTCCTCCAGTCCTTGTATTGTCGGTATGTAGAGCACGTCGTTGCGCTTCAGCGGAACGTCGGCAACGGTGCCGTCCATCAGTCCCTGTATGTCTATCGAAATAATCTCATGATTGTAGTCGTCCTTCTCGCGGTCAAGTATGGCGCGGTTCCTGAATGCGTCGCCGCGCAGTCCCTCGGCTTTCTCTATGAGACGGCGCACGGTGTTTGTCTTTCCGTCAAGCTCGTATGCGCCCTCGCGATATACCGCTCCGCGTATCTCGACACGGTTCTCATAGCGTTCCAGCACCGAGTCTGCGGTAATCACGTCACCGTCGTCAAGGCGGAAGACGGAGAAGTTCATCTCGTCGACGTTATAGATCTGCCGCTCGCGTCCGCTGCTCTTGCGCTCCACGCGCAGTGCTTTCTTGTAGGCATCGCCGGTGAAGCCGCCGGCAAAGTCTATGGCAGTCTTCATCGTCTCGCCCGTCTTCATCTCGTAGAACATCGGACGCTTCACCTTGCCCAACATCTGAACCAGCGACTGATATGTGGGCACAATCACCACGTCGCCTTCCTGAAGGCGTTCGCCGCCTGTCAGCTTCCCTTCGAGTATATATTGGTATATATCCACCGTGGCGACGGGCTTGTTGTTGCGCACAATCTCAATGGCACGCAGACTGCCGATGTCGTTGACACCTCCGGCTGCATACAGCGCGTGGAACACCGATGCGAAAGCCGAAAGCGTATATGTGCCTGGCACCTGCACCTCACCCATCACGTTGACCGTTATCGAGCGGTTGCTGCCGAGCGTGAAATTGACAAAGGTCGTCGGGTTGGCATCGCTGATGCCGGAATATATCTTCGAGAGCTCCTGCTTCATGTAGTTGCCCGCTTCCGCCACGGTCTTCCCGTTGAGGTAGACAGGGCCGAGGCTGCTGACCTGAATGGTGCCGTCGGGCGAGATGGTCTCGCGTATGGTGCTCTCCGATGCTCCCCAAATGTCGATTATCACCTCGTCACCTGGGCCAAGGCGGTAGTTGGCGGGCGTGGCAATGTTGACGCTTGGCTCGAAAGTCAGGTTTTCGTTGTCGAAGATGTTATGCCCGAAGATTTGCTCCGTCGGGTCAATCTCTTCCTCCAGTTGTCCATACATGGCATAAGGGTCTGTCAGCATGTCCAGGGAATTCTGTATGTTTTGGTCGTTTGTGCCGATTGTGTCGGCAGCATTGGTCAGCACGTCGAAACGGCTCTCGCCCTGTATGTAGCTCTTGCGGTTCGATGTTCCCTGTGTACGTCCGTTGCGTGATGTCTGTGTGCCGTTTTTTGATTTCTGCGTACGCCGCGAAACGGGCTGACTGTCGCGCATGCGTGTGGCACCCGTCGCTGTGCCGGTCTGTGCATCAGATGCGTTGTTCTTGCTGTTGGAGTATTGGTCGCGGATGCGCAGCAGCTGTTCCTGCGTGACACCGCGCCGCATCAGCTCTGTTGTTATCTGTTGCTGGTTCTTGCCCTGACTGTTGGCCTGTTGTATATATTGCAACACCTGACTGTCGGACATGCTCTGTGCCAATGCTGCACCGCAGGCCATCAGTATCGCGAATACAACCGATAGGAATCTTCTCATGTATTGTCGTGTTATGTCTTTGTTTTCTTTTTTGCGGATATTCAAAAGGCATTGTCTGCCACGCGCCCTTCGGCTGCGAGGCGAACGGCGCATCCCCTAATAGGTTGCGAAAGTAGTAAATGTTTCTTGCACGGCAAGCCGGTAAGTGATATTTTTGACATTAATCGAAATGCCCCGAGACATTAATGTCTCCAGCCCTAACGATTAATGTCTCGGGCCAACACGATTAATGTCTAAATATGTATTGTCCTTTTTGCTAACTTTGCGCCCTGTTTGGAACAAGACCGCAATATCTGATTAAAAACGACAAAGATGATAACGTTTACCATTTCACTGTGTGCCCTCATAGTGGGCTATTTTGTTTACGGAAGGTTTATAGAACACGTCTTCGGCCCTGACGACCGTCCTACTCCGGCTGTTGCCAATGCCGACGGCGTGGACTTCGTCGTGCTGCCAGGGTGGAAGATTTTCATGATCCAGTTTCTGAATATAGCCGGTACAGGACCGATATTCGGTGCCATAATGGGTGCCAAGTTCGGCCCGTCGGCATATCTGTGGATTGTGTTCGGCTGCATCTTCGCAGGTGCGATGCACGACTACCTGAGCGGCATGCTGTCCTTGCGGCACAACGGTGAGGGACTGCCGGAGCTTGTGGGGCAGTATCTGGGACAACGCACCAAGAAGGTGATGCTGGTGTTCTCGGTGCTGCTGCTCATGATGGTGGGCGCAGTGTTTGTCTACAGCCCTGCCATAATCCTCGGCGGTATTGCCGGTGATGTGATGATGTGGGTGGTGGTGATCATCATCTACTATGTCATTGCGACCATGCTGCCCATCGACAAGATCATTGGGCGCATATATCCGGTGTTCGCTTTCCTGATGCTGTTCATGGCACTGGCACTCCTGGTGGCTCTCTTCATACACATGCCCGACATTCCCGAGCTGTGGGACGGACTGCAGAACCGCAACTCCAAGATGGGACCCATATTCCCGTGCCTGTTCATCACGATAGCCTGCGGCGCCATAAGCGGCTTCCATGCCACACAAAGCCCGCTGATGGCACGCTGCATGAAGAGTGAACGTCAGGGTCGCCCGATATTCTACGGAGCCATGATTACCGAAGGCATTGTGGCACTGGTGTGGGCTGCCATATCGTCTTACTTCTTCTTCGACAACGGATGGCAGGAAGTGGGAGGCTCGCTCTCGTCGAGTGCACCGCAGGTGGTGGCTATCGTGTCGGAGAGCTGGCTCGGCACGTTCGGCGGCATACTGGCATTGCTTGGTGTCGTGGCTGCTCCCATCACCAGTGGCGACACCGCGCTGCGCAGTGCACGCCTCATCATTGCCGAGTTCCTGCACCTGGCACAGAAGTCCATACGCAACCGCCTGTATATCTGTGTGCCGCTGTTTGCCGTGACAATGCTCATCCTGTGGTTCAACATTGCAAATGAGGAAGGCTTCAACGTGGTGTGGAACTACTTCGGCTGGGCCAATCAGGCTCTGTCTGTCTTCACGCTGTGGACGCTGACCGTCTACCTTGTGCAGCAGCACAAGCCTTTCGTCGTCACGCTCATTCCGGCTCTGTTCATGACCGTGGTGTGCAGCACGTTCCTGGTTGTCTCGCCCACGGCTCTCGGTCTGGGCACCACGTTCGGCTACTCTGTGGCCGGCTGTGTGCTAATCGTTGCTTTAGGCTGGTTCTTCCGGTGGTTTAAGGCATACAGATCACACGAATAACACTCCCAAACCGGCGCGTATGGAACAGAAGAAGATTACGTTCGACAGCTTTATCCGTGGTGTTGTGGGTTGCCTCGTGGCGGTCTGCGTGCTGTGGGTGCTCTATCGTCTCAGCGATGTGCTGTTGCCGTTCTTCGTGGCGTGGCTGTTGGCGTACCTGATATTCCCGTTGGTCAAGTTCTTCCAGTTCCGTTGCCGCCTGCGCTATCGCGTGCCGGCTGTCGCTGCCGCACTGATTAGCATCATGTGCTTCGTCGGACTGGTGTTCTGGCTGGTCGTGCCGCCGGTGGTGAGCGAGATGGGACGCATACGCACTCTCATAATAGAATATGTGGCTTCGGTGCCTGCCGGCGACAGCGTTCCGGCTCTTGTGGCAAAGTACCTGCAGGAGCACGTCAACGTGGATGAGCTGATAGCCCTGTTCGACCGCGAAGAGCTGATGGATGCCATAAAGCAGACACTGCCACGGATATGGAACATCATGACGGAGTCGGTGTCGCTTGTGTTCAGTGCCATCTCCTTGCTGATGACCCTGCTCTATACCATATTTATATTGCTCGACTACGAGAGCCTGTCGGACGGATGGGTCAACATGATGCCAAAGCGTTTCCGTCCGTTCTTCTCGAAGCTCACGACGGACATTGCCGACAGCATGAACCATTATTTCCGTGGGCAGGCCATTGTGGCTACGTGTGTGGGTGTGCTGTTCAGCATCGGCTTCCTGATCATCGGTTTCCCGATGGCCATCGTGCTGGGGATGTTCATTGGCTTGCTGAACATGGTTCCCTACCTGCAGGTCGTCGGCTTCATACCCACCATAGTGCTCGCCATCATCAAGTCGGGCGACACGGGACAGAACTTCTGGGTGGTGCTGGGCTTGGCACTGATTGTGTTTGCCGTGGTTCAGGTCATACAGGACATGTACCTGACACCCCGCATCATGGGGCGTGCCATGGGGCTTAGCCCAGCCATAATACTGCTCTCGCTGTCTGTCTGGGGTTCTCTGATGGGCATCATGGGAATGATAATCGCCCTGCCCATAACGACGCTGCTCATCTCGTACTATCAGAAGTATGTCATCGACCGAGGGTCGTCGTCCGGTAGAGACATCAATGCCGGTCAGGACCCTGCGCGTTCTGACTCTTCACAGCCTTGAGGTAGCAGCTGCGGCACAGCGGCTCGTACTCTTCGGTCTCGCCCAGCATGACGCGTCTGTTGTCTGCCACCTTGCGGTGGGAGTACATGGCAAGGCTGCCGCAGCGCACGCAGATGGCATGCACCTTGGTCACCTCATCGGCAATGGCACACAGTGCCGGCATCGGGCCGAACGGCTTGCGCAGATAATCCATGTCGAGTCCGGCGACAATCACGCGTATGCCGTTGTCTGCCAGCTGGCTGCAGATGTCCACAAGTCCGTCGTCAAGAAACTGTGCCTCGTCAATGCCGACAACGTCGATGCCCGACGACAGCAACAGTATGCTGGCACTGCTGTCGACAGGAGTGGACGCAATGCTGTTGCCCTGGTGTGACACGACATCATTGTCGGAGAACCGCGTGTCGATGCCAGGCTTGAATATCTCCACCTTCTGCCGTGCGAACTGTGCACGGTGCAGGCGGCGTATCAGCTCTTCGGTCTTGCCGCTGAACATGGAGCCGCAAATCACCTCTATGCGTCCACGGCGTACGGTCTCCTGCTGGTTGTCTTCTATGTTAAGCTCCATTGTGATGTCGGAATTTGAGTTAATTTGTCGTGCAAAAGTACAACTTTTGCACATCCTCCAAGTTGTTGTGGTTTGAATTGTTATAACTTTGCCGCTGTTAACACAGTGAAGGAGGATATGCCTATGGGGATGCTCTATGTGGTGCCGACTCCGGTAGGGAATATGGAGGACATGACCTTGAGAGCCGTGCGTGTGCTCAAGGAGGCAGACCTCATTCTTGCCGAAGACACGCGCACGAGCAGCGTGTTGCTGAAGCACTTCGACATCAGGAACCGCCTGCTGTCACATCATAAGTTCAATGAGCATCAGACCACCGAGTCGGTGGTGCAGCGTATGCTTGCGGGTGAGACAGTGGCATTGATAAGCGATGCCGGAACACCTGGCATCAGCGACCCTGGCTTCCTGCTTGTCCGCGAGAGCGTGAAGGCCGGCATTGAGGTGCAGTGCCTGCCAGGGGCAACGGCATTCGTGCCTGCACTGGTGGCATCGGGACTGCCGTGCGACCGCTTCTGCTTCGAGGGCTTCCTGCCGCAGAAGAAAGGGCGTCAGACAAGGCTCAATGCACTCTCGGAGGAGACACGCACAATGGTCATCTATGAGTCGCCATACCGCGTGCTGAAGACACTGAAGCAGCTGGCAGAGGTGCTGGGCGGCGAACGTCAGGCAGCTGCATGCAGGGAGATAAGCAAGGTTCACGAAGAGACGGTGCGCGGAACACTGACGGAACTGGCAGAGCACTTCACCGCCAACGAGCCGCGCGGTGAGTTCGTGATCATCGTCAGCGGAAAGGAAGACTGACCCTGACAAAACAGGAGAGAAGAGTAATAAGAAACGTAATTCATAAACCAAAACAGAAGAACGTATGAAGAAGTTATTATTTGTTGCGCTATCGGTAGCCGTGACGTTGACATCGTGCGACGGACTTGGCGGCAAGAGCAAAGAAGCTCTGCAGGCGCAGAACGACTCGCTGATGAGCGAGCTTAACGCACGAAACAGTGAGCTTGACGATATGATGGGGACTTTCAACGAAATCTCGGAAGGCTTCCGTCAGATCAATGAGGCAGAGAACCGTGTGGACTTGCAGCGTGGCAGCGTGGCGGAAGGAACGTCGGGACGCGAGCAGATGGTCAGCGATGTGGAGTTCATCAAGAAGCAGATGCAGGAGAACCGCGAGCAGATTGCCAAGCTACAGAGCCAGCTCCGCAGCAGCCGGACGCAGAGTTCGCAGCTGAAGAAGGCACTGGAGTCGCTGCAACAGCAGCTCAATGAGAAAGAGGCACGTCTGGTGAGCCTGCAGGAGGAGTTGGCAGCACGCAACGTCCGCATACAGGAGCTTGACGATGCTGTGGCATCACTGAGCGCAGACAAGCAGCAACTCACGGCAGAGAACGAGGCCAAGGCACAGACCGTGGCACAGCAGGATGCGGATTTGCACAGGGCTTGGTTCGTATTCGGCACGCTGAAGGAACTGAAGGAGCAGAACATCGTGACTAACTCAGGACTGTTCCGCCGTGGCGACGTGCTGAAGAGCGAGAACGCCAACAAGGACTACTTCACGGAGTGCGACATCCGCACCACACGTGAGATAAAGCTGTACTCGAAGTCGGCCAAGCTGCTGACGACGCATCCCGACGGCACATACTCGCTCGACCAGGACGGCAACGGCGACTACATAATGCACATCTCCAATCCGGAGAAGTTCTGGAGCACGAGCAAGTATCTTGTGATCCAGGTCAGATGATCCGGCAACAAAGCAAACAACATCCAAAACACACACATACTGAAAATGATTAGACTGAATGCATTCTTTGAGGTCAACGAAGGCGTTGACCTCAAGCAGGTAAAGGCTTTGGCAGACGAGTTGGTAGAGAAGTCCCGCAAGGACGAGGGCAATCATGGCTATGACCTCTTTGTCAGCACCACGAGGCCGTCGGTGTTCATGTTCTGCGAGACGTGGGAGAACGATGAGGTGCTCGAACGACATTCCAATGCCGAGCACTTCACACGCATCGTGCCGCAGATCTCCAAGCTCTGCAAGATGGAGATGAAGCTCGAACGCTTCGAGAAATAAGCTCGCCGCAACCAAAAGAATTCCGCACTTTATCGCGATAAGTTCTCTTTTGCCTCCGTTAGAAGCCTCAAAATGGCCTTGCTTTGCTCCCCGAAGACGGGTGTCGGGCGGCAGCGACGTTGCCGGCTGTGGCTCAGGAGAGGGTGGCAG
>CAVERK010000091.1:0-10463 GCA_963618035.1 bacterium | reverse complement strand
CGTTCGATGTGAGCATTCACAACGTACGATGTGAGACGACTTAATACATCTTCTACAACGACTTAGGTTATCCTCTGACACGACTTAGGTTATCCGGCACAGGCTCTTCCTATAACCCCCTCTTCCGGAGAAGATACACTTACGTCACAAAGTAAGATATGCTAAAGTCAAGTATACCCGTTGGCGGAATTGATTTAGTGCACACTCAATTCTGCCGATGGGTTATATCTGTTTTTATGTTATGTCAGGAGTGGTGTGTGGATTATTGGATGAAAGAGCCGTGAGGGGCGATGCAAAAACATCGTCCCCCTTTTTTCGTGTTGCAAAAAAAGTTCCTACTTTTGCCGCCATTGAGTAAGACAACGGCTTAGAATAAAGGATATTTTATGCAGAATCTTGTGATTGTAGAGTCTCCGGCAAAGGCCAAGACCATCGGCAAATTCCTTGGTAAAGACTATAAGGTGATGCCCAGCTTCGGGCATATACGCGACTTGAAGCAGAGAACCTTCGGTGTAGATATCAAGGACGGCTTCAAACCCATCTACGAGATTCCTGCCGACAAGGCAAAGGTGGTGAGCGAGCTGAAGGCCGAAGCCAAGAAAGCCGACATGGTGTGGCTGGCTTCCGATGAAGACCGCGAGGGAGAGGCTATATCGTGGCATCTGTCGGAAGTGCTGAAGCTGAAGCCGGAACAGTCGAAGCGCATCGTGTTCCACGAAATCACCAAGACAGCCATACTGCAAGCCATAGAGCATCCGCGCACAATAGACCTCAACTTGGTCAACGCACAGCAGGCACGCCGCGTGCTGGACCGCATCGTGGGCTTCGAGCTGTCACCGGTGCTGTGGAGAAAGGTGAAGCCGTCACTCTCTGCCGGTCGTGTGCAGTCGGTGACGGTGCGCCTCATCGTCGACCGTGAACGTGAGATACAGGCCTTTGTCCCCAAGGCTGCATATCGCGTTGTGGCAGAGTTTATCATCACCGACGGCGATGGCAAGGCATCTGTCATGAAGGCCGAGCTGAACCGCCGCTTTGCCACAAAGGAGGAGGCAAGGGCATTTCTTGAGCTGTGCCGCAATGCCGGCTTCAGCATAACAAACATAGAGAAGCACCCCATAAAGAAATATCCGGCTCCACCGTTCACCACATCGACGCTGCAGCAGGAAGCAAGCCGCAAGATTGGACTTACTGTGACACAGACCATGCTCGTGGCACAGCATCTGTATGAATCGGGATACATCACCTATATGCGTACGGACTCGGTGAACCTGTCGGGATTGGCAATAGGGATGTGCAAGAAAGTGATTGGCGAGACAATGGGGGAGCAGTATGTGCATCCGCGCCAGTTCACGACGCACTCCAAGGGAGCACAGGAGGCACATGAAGCCATACGTCCGACCAACATAGCGGTTACTACCATCAGCGGTACGGCGCAGGAGCAGCGGCTGTATGAACTGATATGGAAGCGCACCATCGCATCGCAGATGGCAGAAGCCGAGACTGAAAAGACGACCATTACCATCGGCACGACAGGGAGTACGGACACCTTCGCAACGACCGGTGAGGTGATAACTTTCGACGGCTTCTTGAAGGTGTATCGTGAGTCGACAGACGACGATGCCGCTAACGCTGCCAATACAGACAGCACATTGCTGCCGCCTGTCAAGGTCGGACAGCCGCTGCAACGCAGCACCATCACCGCCACCGAACGCTTCACGCAGCATCCGCCGCGCTATACGGAAGCCGGACTGGTGAAGAAACTCGAAGAGCTTGGCATCGGCCGTCCGTCGACCTATGCCCCCACAATATCGACAATACAGAAGCGCGAATACGTGGTCAAGGATGACCGCGCAGGCGAACGCCGTAACTTCGGCATCATAACCCTGGCGGGTGATGAAATCACAGAGAAGACAGGCTCCGAGAACTGCGGAGCAGAGAAGGGAAAGCTCGTGCCGACAGACATAGGATTGGTGGTCAACGACTTCCTGAAGGAATGTTTCCCAAGCATACTCGACTACAACTTCACCGCAAGCGTGGAGAAGCAGTTCGACGAAGTGGCAGAGGGGCAGGTGCAGTGGACAGACGTGATCAGCGATTTCTATGCAGACTTCCATCCGCAGGTGGAACAGGCGGTATCACAGAAGCAGGGGCACAGGGTGGGTGAGCGCACGCTCGGCACTGACCCGAAGACAGGCAAGCCCGTGTCTGTGAAGATAGGACGCTTCGGCCCTATGGCGCAGATAGGCTCGGCGGACGATGAGGAAAAGCCTCGCTTCGCACATCTGAAGAAAGAGATGTCGATAGAGACCGTCACGCTGGACGAGGTGCTGGAGCTGTTTCAGCTGCCGCGCACCGTTGGCGAGTATGGCGGCAAGACAGTGACCATCGGTACAGGACGCTTCGGCCCCTACGTCTACAATGCAGGAGTGTACGCGTCAATACCCAAGACCATAGACCCGTTGCACATAACCCTTGAGGAGGCTGTGCAGCTGATCAAAGCCAAGCAGGAGAATGAAGCCAAGAAGCATCTGAAGAAGTTCGATGAGGATCCTGACATGGAGATTATGAACGGACGCTTCGGTCCCTACATATCTTATAAGGGCAGCAACTACAAGATTGCCAAGACGCAAGACCCCGAGAAGCTGACCTATCAGGACTGTCAGGACATCATTGCCCGCGAAGCCGAGAAGCCGGCCAAGCCGGCACGCCGCTTCAGCAGGGCAAAGAAAGCCTGAATATATCTGCAGATTTCCTTACATCCGCTCAGGAACCTCGATACCCAAGAGGCTCATGGCCAGTTTCACGACCTTCGCCACATTGGCAGAGAGCACAAGGCGGAACAGACGCACGGACGGGTCGGTCTCGCGCAGGATGCTGTAGTCGTGGTAGAACTGGTTGTATTCCTTCACAAGGTCATAGGCATAGTTGGCAATCACCGACGGACTGTAGCTGCCGGCAGCATCTTCGATCACGCTCGGGAACTCAGACAGTCGCTGCACCAGTTCCTCTTCCTTCAGACTTAGCTGAACATCGGCATCAAACCTTTCGGGGATGACGATACCAGCCTCGCCGGCTTTGCGCAGCACAGAGCGGATGCGGGCATAGGTATACTGGATGAACGGTCCCGTGTTGCCGTTGAAGTCAATGGACTCTTCGGGATTGAAGAGCATGTTCTTGCGGGCATCCACCTTCAGGATGAAATATTTCAGTGCCCCCATGCCCACGATGCGTGCGATGTCATCGGCTTCGGCCGCCGTCATTCCGTCGAGCTTGCCCAACTCACCCGAAGTCTTGCGGGCTGTCTGCACCATCTCGTCCATGAGGTCATCGGCATCGACCACAGTGCCTTCGCGGCTCTTCATCTTGCCGTTGGGCAGTTCCACCATGCCATAAGAGAAATGTATCAGGTCCTTGCCCCACTTGAAGCCGAGCTTGTCGAGCAGGATGGAAAGCACTTGGAAGTGGTAGTTCTGCTCGTTGCCGACAACGTATATCATCTTGCTGATGTCGTAGTCCTTGAAACGCTGATCGGCTGTGCCTATGTCCTGTGTCATGTAGACGGACGTGCCGTCAGAACGCAGCAACAGCTTGTGGTCCAGTCCTTCGGAGGTAAGGTCAGCCCACACGGAACCGTCGGCCTTGCGGTAGAAGATGCCCTGCTCCAGTCCCTCAAGCACCTTCTTCTTGCCCTCAAGATATGTCTGCGACTCGTAGTAAATCTTGTCGAACGAAACGCCAAGACGGTGGTATGTCTCGTCGAATCCGGCATAGACCCAACCGTTCATCTTCTGCCACAAGGCACGTACCTCAGGGTCGCCGGCTTCCCACTTCACCAGCATCTCGTGCGCTTCCTTGATGAGCGGCGCATTGGCCTCGGCCTCTTCCTTGGTCTGCCCCTGCTGCATCAGCTCACTGACCTCGGCACGATAGTGTTTGTCAAAGGCTACATAGTAGTCACCTATCAGGTGGTCGCCCTTCTTGCCCGACGATTCGGGGGTCTCGCCATTGCCCCACTTCAGCCATGCGAGCATGGACTTGCAGATGTGTATGCCACGGTCATTGACGATATTGGTGCGCACCACGCGGTTTCCGTTGGCCAGCATGATGTTTGACAGAGCCCAACCCAGCAGGTTGTTGCGTACGTGTCCAAGATGCAGAGGCTTGTTGGTGTTTGGAGACGAGTACTCGATCATCACCAGTGGAGACTCCGCATCAGACTGCTTGAAGCCGTACTGCTGCTGGCCGTGGATATGGTTAAGCATGTCAATCCATACAGACGATGCGATGATGATGTTGAGGAACCCCTTGATGACATTGAAGTCTGCCACAGCCGGCTCATTGGCCTGTAGCCAGCTGCCTATTTCCTGGGCAGTCTGCTCGGGGCTCTTTCTTGAGAGTTTCAGCAAGGGAAACACCACAAGGGTCAGGTGACCCTGGAATTCCTTCTTTGTCTTCTGCAACTGGATGGCACCGGCAGGAGCGTCCTGCCCGTAGAGTTGCTGCACGGCAAGAGCCACAGAGCCTGCCAACTTGTCTTCTATCTTCATATCGTTTCTGAATTGTCTTTCCGACGTTAATGTCCCTTTTGTCTTTATCGGATTGCAAAGATAGCGTTATTTGTCTTACTTTTGCGCATCCAAAGACTAAGACACAGGCAAAACGTATGAACAATCTACCCCCTGTTACAAAGAACCTGCTTATAATAAATGTACTGGTGTTCATGGCTGCGATAGTGACAGAACGCTACGGCTTCGACATGTCCGACCTGTTCGGCCTGCACTTCTTCATGGCGAGCGATTTCCGCCTGTGGCAACCTGTGACATATATGTTCCTTCATGGTGGCTTCACACACATATTCTTCAATATGTTCGCGCTCTGGATGTTCGGGCGCATCATGGAGCAGTCGTGGGGCAGCAGGCGTTTCCTCATATACTACTTCGTGTGCGGCATCGGTGCCGGTCTGACGCAGGAGGTGGTGCAATACGTGCAATATGCCACCGAGCTGTCGCAATACCGGCAGGTGAACCTTGGCTACACGACGATTGCAATGTCCGAGTACCTGAATATGCTGACCACCGTTGGTGCATCGGGTGCCATCTACGGCATACTGATAGGCTTCGGACTGACCTATCCCAATGAGCGTCTGTTTGTGTTCCCGTTGCCAGTGCCCATCAAGGCCAAGTGGTTCGTGATGGGATATATCGTGATTGAACTGGTGTCGGGCTTGGGAGCCGGCGACAACGTGGCTCACTTCGCACACCTGGGCGGCATGGTCTTCGGCTATCTTATGCTGACTTACTGGAAGAAGAAGGCTCACGGCAATGGCTTCTATCGTTGACGACATACGGCAGACGTTCCGCAGGGGTGACATCAACGTCAGGCTCATCGGCATCAATGTAGCGGTGTTCCTGCTGATGGCAGTGCTCGAGATTGCGCTGACACTCTTCAACCGCAGTTCCTACGGCGTGCTTAATCTCTTCGAGCTGCCGGCATCTGTCGGCACGCTGCTGCATCAGCCGTGGTCCATAGTCACATATATGTTCATGCACGCCAGCCTTATGCACATACTGCTGAACATGCTTTGGCTGTTTTGGATAGGACACATCTTCCTGGATTTCTTTTCGTCAAAGCATCTGAGAGGGCTGTATATATTAGGTGGAATGTTTGGCGGTGCACTCTACGTCGCGACATACAATGTCTTCCCTTACTTCAGCGACAAAATCCAGTATTCCTATATGCTTGGCGCATCGGCATCGGTGCTGGCAATAGTGACTGCCGCTGCCTACCGTTCGCCCAATTACCCCATACAGATGCTGCTGTTTGGCACGTTCAGACTCAAGTATATTGCCATCGGTGCGGTGGTACTGGATCTGCTGATGGTGACAACCGACAATGCCGGAGGGCACATAGCACACATAGGCGGAGCTGCAAGCGGACTGCTGTTCGCTTGGCTGCTCGATCGTGGCACCGACCTCACAGCGTGGATAAACCGGACAATTGATGTCGTTGACCTGATATTTGACAGGATGAGGCGACCCCGCCGCAGCAAGCGGCCGAAGATGAAGGTCAGTTTCGGCAGTCGCGGGGCAGCAAGCGGCGGCAGGACAAGTGCGGAGACTGCAGCCCACAAGCGTCAGGATAGAATTGACCGCATACTGGACAAGATAAGACGGTCTGGCTACCAGAGCCTCACGGAAGAAGAGAAGAAGGAACTGTTCAATGCGGATAAGAGTTGACCAATCGTTCGTCAGGCTGCATATCGCCGTCCTACTGGCTGGTGGTACGGGACTGTTCGGGAGGCTTGTCGACATCGGCGAGCTGCCGTTAGTGTGGTGGCGCGTACTGTTGTCGGCAATAATCATGGCAGTCGTCATGGCACTCTCCAATAAGTTGCGCCGGCTGTCGCTGCACCATCTGTTGCTGCTCGGAGGCTGCGGCATACTGCTGGCGATGCACTGGACGCTGTTCTATGCCAGCATCAAGACCTCTAATGTGTCAATAGGAGCCGTGTGCGTGTCGCTTGACGGTTTCTTCACTGCACTGTTGGAACCGCTCATCTTCCGCCGCCGCGTGTCATGGCGCGAGCTGCTGCTTGGCATTGTGGCTGTGATGGGCATCGTGCTCATCTTCGGGTTCGACGACCGCTATCGTTTGGGCATCGCGCTGGGCTGCGTGGCATCGTGCCTGTATGCACTGTTTGCCATCTTCAGCAGGAGGGTCGAGGTGTCAACAGGGATCAACAGCAGCACCATGCTGCTCCACGGACTGATTAGTGGAGGTGTGTTCCTGACATTGGCGACAGGCGTCTACTCGCTGTTGTTTCCCGACGAACGCATCATGCCGACGGCACACGATGCCGTGATGCTTGTGCTCCTTGCATCCGTTTTCACCGTCATCCCGTTCCTGTTGCAGCTACAGGCACTACGCACCATACCGGCATTCACGGTCAACCTCAGCTATAACCTCGAACCCGTCTACACCATCGCTTTGGCAATGCTGATCTTCGGTGAGGGCAGTGAGCTGAACGCCTCTTTCTATGCCGGCATCGCACTGATAGTCTTTTCTGTCGTGACGCAGACACTGCTGACAATAAGAGACCGGAAGAAGGCACTGCCGCTATCCCGATAACGCATTTTATTGGGACGCAACTCCGTTTCGTATAAGAAAATCTTGTAAATTTGCGGCTTTAGAATGCGACAATGTAAAAAACAATAATATAAAAAACGATAGACAAAAATGCAAAACAAAGGAATTGTAAGACTTTTCGCGATTCTGCTTACCTTGGTATGCTTGTTCTACCTGTCGTTCACTTTCGTAACTCGCCACTACACTCACAAGGCCGAGCAATACGCAAATGGTGACCCGCAGCTGGAGCAGGAATATCTTGACTCTCTCAACAATGAGAAGGTCTACTTAGGCAACTGGACGCTGAAAGACTGCCGCGAGATGGAGATAGGCTTAGGCCTGGATCTCAAGGGTGGAATGAACGTCATTCTTGAGGTTTCGGTGCCCGATGTAATCAGGGTGCTCTCCGACAACAAGACAGACGAAGCCTTCAATCAGGCTCTGAACAATGCAGCAAAAGAGGCTGTCAACAGTCAGGACGACGTGATTACGCTCTTCGTCCGCGAGTATCACCGCTTGGCTCCTGGACAGCCGTTGGCACAGATCTTCGCCACACAGCAGTTCAAGGACAAGGTGACGCAGCAGTCGACCGATGCTGAGGTTGAGCGCGTGTTGCGTTCCGAGGTTCAGTCTGCCGTCGACAACTCTTTCAACGTGCTCCGCACGCGTATAGACCGTTTCGGCGTGGTACAGCCGAACATCCAGCGTCTGGAGGACAAGATGGGACGCATCATGGTCGAACTGCCAGGCATCAAGGAACCGGCACGTGTGCGCAAGCTGTTGCAGGGCTCGGCCAATCTGGAGTTCTGGGAGACCTACGAAGGCTCTGAAGTCGCTTCATACCTGCAGGCAGCCGACATTCGTCTGCATAACATCCTGAGCACCACGAGCGCAGCCTCGGATGCCGCAGCCGCAGAAGCCGCTCCGGCACAGGCAGCAACGACAAGCACGTCAGACAGTCTTGTCGCCGCCATCCGTGGCACAAGTGCCGGCACCAATGCCGACATCGAGCAGCTCAAGAAAGAGCATCCTCTGCTGTCCATCCTGCAGGTCTACAACGGACAGGGCAGCATCGTGGGATATGCCAGCTACAAGGATACAGCACAGATTAACCGCTATCTCGAGATGCCGGAGGTGATAGCCGAACTGCCGAAAGACCTGCGTCTGAAGTGGGGCGTGTCTCCGACAGACCTTGACCCTAAGAAGCAGACATTCGAGCTTTACGGCATCAAGTCGACACAGCGCAACGACAAGGCTCCGCTTGAGGGCGACGTTGTGGTGGATGCACAAGACCAGTACGACCAGTACGGCCGTCCTGCTGTCGGCATGACGATGAACTCCGACGGCTCCCGCCGTTGGGCACAGCTCACCAAGCAGAACATCGGTCGCAGCATAGCCATCGTGCTTGACGGCTATGTCTACTCCGCTCCGCGTGTCAACTCCGAGATTACCGGCGGCAGCTCTGAAATAACGGGCAACTTCACTCCCGAGCAGTCCAAGGACTTGGCGAACGTGCTCAAGTCCGGTAAGATGCCCGCACCGGCACACATCGTGCAGGAAGACATCGTAGGACCGTCGCTCGGACAGGCTTCAATCAATGCCGGCATCGTGTCGTTCATCGTGGCTCTCATCCTGCTGATGGCCTATATGTGCTCTATGTACGGACTGGTTCCTGGCATGATAGCCAACTGTGCCCTCTTCCTGAACCTGTTCTTCACGCTGGGCATCCTGGCATCGTTCCAGGCCGCACTGACCATGTCGGGTATCGCGGGTATCGTGCTTACGCTCGGTATGGCGGTCGATGCCAACGTGCTTATCTATGAACGCACCAAGGAGGAATTGCGCGGCGGCAAGGCTGTCAGAGAAGCTCTGTCTGCGGGCTACAAGAACGCCTTCAGTGCCATCTTCGACTCAAACCTCACGACCATCATCACGGGTGTCATCCTGTTCAACTTCGGTACAGGACCTATCCGCGGATTCGCCACCACGCTTATCATCGGTATCATCATATCGTTCTTCACAGCCGTGTATGTGACGCACCTCATCTACGACCACTTCATGAGCCGCGACAAGCTGCTGAACCTCTCGTTCACCACAGTGCTGTCGAAGAACCTCTTGACCAACGCACACTTCGGGTTCATGGAACGCCGCAAGACGGCTCTCACCGTCGCAGGAGGCATATTTGTCCTCTGTGCCGCTTTCATGGTGATACGCGGTTTCAGCCGCAGCATCGACTTCACCGGCGGTCGCAACTTCAACGTGCAGTTCGAACAGTCTGTCGAGCCTGAGCAAGTGCGCGAATTGGTTGCAGGCAAGTTCGAAGAGGCCAACGTGAGCGTTATTGCCGTCGGAACCGACGGACGCACCGTCCGCATCAGCACCAACTACCGCATCAACGAGAGCGGACAGGAGATTGACGGCGAGATAGAGGCACTGCTCTATGAGGCTCTGAAGCCGCTGCTGACGCACAACATCTCGCTTGAGACCTTCGTCGACCGCGACAACTACACGGGAGGCAGCATCATCAGTTCGCAGAAGGTAGGTCCGAGCATCGCCGAGGACATCACGTACTCTGCCATTTGGTCGGTCATCCTCGCGCTGATTGCCATCGGTCTGTACATCCTTGTCCGTTTCCACAACATTGCATACACCATCGGTGCAACGTTGGCACTGGTTCTGGACACGGCAATCATTCTCGGTGCATACTCAATGTTCTGGGGCATACTGCCGTTCTCGCTTGAGATAGACCAGACGTTCATCGGAGCCATACTGACCGCCATCGGCTACTCCATCAACGACAAGGTGATTATCTTCGACCGTGTGCGCGAGTACACCAAGCTGTACAGCCGCCGTGGACTGACGCAGTTGTTCGACAGCTCGCTCAACTCCACACTGGCACGTACCATAAACACCTCGGCCAGCACCTTGATAGTGTTGCTCTGCATCTTCATCCTTGGCGGCGAGTCCATACGCAGCTTCGCGTTCGCCATGATCCTGGGTGTCATCTTCGGCACACTGTCTTCACTGTTCGTAGCATCGCCCATAGCATTCACGGTGATGAAGAAGACGAGCAAGATTGGAGACCAGCCGGCAGAGGCAGCCGTAGCCACTGTCAAGAAGTAAGCGCAAGGACTTACACACACATAACTTCCAAAGAGGGCGCACCGCAAGAAGCATTGCAGTGCGCCCTCTTTGGCTCTTTGCCGACATTGATACACGTCCGGCTATTTCTGCATCTTTACCTGTATACTCGTGGTCGTACGTCCACAGGTTCTATGGTCGTACGTCCACAGGTTCTATGGATGACCATTCACAGGTTCTATGGATGACCATTCACA
>CAVERK010000090.1:0-10543 GCA_963618035.1 bacterium | reverse complement strand
ATCTGCCTGCATCAGGCGGAGCTATGGCAGGAACGATATTCAAGGAGATTGCGGAGCTGCTGTATCGGCAGGAATGATGGTTTCCTTAGGGAGCTAACACATCCGAACGGATGTACAGCCATGAGCAAGAAGTGGTGCGAGACGCACACCCATTATCCATGTCCTGTGGCGTGTGTGCCTCTTCGAGGCACTATATATATGGTATCTGCGCATCCCCAGTCTGCGCTTCGCTTAGACTGGGGTTAAGCATAATTGTGTCTCTCCGAGACACCACAGCTTGATTGGACATCTGGCAGGAATTAGAGAATGAGGAATGAGAAATGGGTGGTGGATGTTGGGTGATGGGTGATGGATGGTTTATAGGACATGTAACCTCGGTGTGCGCGGCGCACCAGCCTCGGAGAGGCACACGCGCTACAGGACGTGAAATGACTAATCTCAAACTGCATGAATTCCTAATCTGAAACTTGAGTTAGTGTTTGCCTCCTGCTTGATTAGCCGGACGCATCCATCCCCACACGCCGAGAACTATGACGAGCAGTGTCTGTATGGCATGCACAATCAAGGCGAAAGAAGCGGCATCCTCATAACCCACTCCATAAAGCATCATCATGGTGATGACTGCAAAATGCCACGGGCCTGCACCGTTGGGCGTGGGGACAATCACGGCAATGGTGCCGCCGACAAACATCACAAGACCGGCAAGCACATCAAGCTCCAACGTGAAAGGGAAGCACAGGAACGTGAGATAGAAATGCAGGAAGTAGCAGACCCAGATAGAGACGGTGAGCAACACGAACAGAGGCATATTCCTGACCTTGCCGACAGACCACACGCCTTGCCAGACGTTATGTATGACCTCGCCCATCTTCCGTCCTATGGGGAGAACCTTCAGCAGGAAGATGACCACACCCATAGCTCCAGCCACACAGAACGCCGAGACATAAAACCACGGAGACTGCACGAGATGGCTGAATGAAGGGATCTTGGTGCCTGTCTCATGAAAGAAACGCACGAACACAGGCATCTGCAGGACAAATGTCATGGCACAGATAAAGATCATGCACAGGAAATCTATCAGTCGCTCGGTGACAACCGTGCCAACGGACTTTGAGAATGACACGCCGTCATACCTCTTCAGAATGGCGCAACGGGCCAACTCTCCCATTCTCGGCAAGACAAGATTGGCGGCATACGACACAAATATGGCATCGATGCAGTCCAACGCCTTGGGTCTCTCGCCCAGCGGCTCCAAGGTCTGCCTCCAGCGGAGTCCTCTAAGTACATGACTGAGCACGCCGAACGCGAGCGAAGCCCACATCCATGTCCAGCTGATATGATTTCGCAGCACATCACGGACACGTGCAAAATCGAAGTCACGATATATCCAGTACAGCACGAAAGCACCCAGCAGAACCGGAATAACCGTCCGTGACCATCTTTTTACCCGTTCCGTCATACTTTATGTTTCAAAACTTGCAGCCCGAGAGGTATTGCTAACTCAAAAAAAAGTACTTTTGCACACTGCGGAGGTGTGTGTAGGACTACTCTCACACAGCGGCTTCTACACTCAAAGCAAGTCTTGGCACAGAGTGTAATGGGCTGCCCCACGAGCTACAGACAAAAGTAACCATAATAGATTGAATGAAGTCAGTAAAACCGAAAAAGTTTTTAGGGCAGCACTTCCTGACGGACTTGCAGATAGCCAGTGACATCGCCGACACGGTGGATGCCTGCCCCGCACTTCCGGTGCTCGAGGTTGGTCCTGGCATGGGTGTGCTGACGCAGTTCCTATTGAAGAAAGACCGGCGGCTGAAGGTCGTCGACCTTGACCATGAATCCATAGAATACCTGCATGATGCCTATCCCGAGCTTGGGGAAGACATCATCGAGGCGGACTTCCTGCGTATGGACTTGCACAGCCTGTTCGATGGTGCTCCGTTTGTGCTCACCGGCAACTACCCATATAATATATCGAGCCAGATATTCTTCAAACTGCTTGACTACAAGGATCTGATCCCTTGCTGCACCGGCATGATACAGAAGGAGGTCGCCGAGCGCATCTGCGCCGGTCCAGGCAGCAAGACATACGGCATACTGAGCGTCCTGCTCCAGGCATGGTTCGACGTTGAGTATCTGTTCACCGTCAATGAACACGTGTTCAATCCTCCGCCAAAGGTCAAGAGTGCAGTCATACGCTTGAAGCGCAACGGCACAACCGATCTGGGATGTGATGCCGGACTGTTCAGGCAGGTTGTCAAGACCACCTTCAACCAGCGCAGGAAGACACTGCGCAACTCCATCAAGAGCATCACAGGCAGCGATTGCCCGTTCACTGCCGACGCTTTCTTCAACAAACGTCCGGAGCAGCTGTCGGTACGGGAATTCATAGACCTGACAAATATGGTTGACAGATACCTTAAGCAGTAGGGACACAATCGTTTAACACGCAACAAAGACAAGGAGCTATGGACATTGACCGTAATTTCATAGAAAAGACGAAAGGGCTTATTGAGCAGAGGGATGCCGATGCTCTGAAGACTCTGTTGGCAGACATACACCCTGCCGACATAGCCGAGCTGTGCAATGAGCTGGACTTTGACGAGGCGCGCTACCTCTACCAGCTGCTCGACAACGAGAAGGCTGCCGATGTGCTCTCGGAGATGGACGAGGATGTCCGTAAAGACCTCCTTGAAGGACTGCCGTCGGAGACCATCGCCAAGCGTTTTGTCGACAACATGGACACCGACGATGCCGTAGACCTGATACGTGACCTCGACGAAGACAAGCAGGAGGAAGTCCTCTCGCACATCGACGACATGGAGCAGGCAGGCGACATCGTAGACCTGCTGAAGTATGACGAGGACACCGCCGGAGGTATAATGGGCACCGAGATGGTGACCGTCAACGAGAACCTGAGTATGCCCGAATGTCTCAGGGAGATGCGCATGCAGGCCGAGCAGATGGACGACATATATTATGTATATGTTGTCGACGATGACGAACGTCTCATTGGCGTGTTCCCGTTGAAGAAGATGATCACCTCACCATCGGTATCGAAGGTGAAGCATGTGATGCACAAAGACCCCATCATGGTGCATGTGGACACCCCCATCGATGATGTCGTGCAGGCCATCGAGAAGTACGACCTTGTGGCTGTGCCTGTGGTAGACAGCATCGGACGTCTGGTGGGACAGATCACTGTCGATGATGTCATGGACCAGGTGCGCGAACATTCCGAGCGCGACTATCAGTTGGCATCAGGTCTCTCGCAGGACATCGAAACCAACGACAATGTGCTGCGCCAGACATCTGCGCGTCTGCCTTGGTTGCTCATCGGCATCCTTGGCGGTATCGGCAACTCGCTCATACTCGGCAATTTCGACAGCACCTTTGCTGCACACCCCGAGATGGCTGTGTTCATCCCGCTGATTGGTGGTGCGGGTGGAAATGTAGGCACGCAGTCATCTGCCATCGTGGTGCAGGGACTTGCAAACAACTCGTTCGACTCAAACCATGCCCTTAAACAGGTGGGCAAGGAAGCGTTGGTGGCTTGCATCAATGCCACCATAATATCATTGCTTGTCTACATCTACAATTTCATGGCACACGGCGCAACTGCCACAGTCACCTACTCCGTGTCAATCAGCGTGTTTGCCGTGGTGATGTTCTCGTCCATCTTCGGTATGCTTGTGCCCATGGTGTTCGACAAGCTGAAGATAGATCCTGCCATTGCCACCGGTCCTTTCATCACCATCACAAGCGACATCATAGGCATGGTGATATACATGGGCATAACGACTATGCTGGCGTGACCCGCAAAAAAGAGGACAAACACACGCAACAGCAAAAAAAGTCACCGAAAGCGGTATGATATGAACTTATAAATTCATTAATTTGTGACCCGATAACGCACAGACTAAGTGAATTACATTAAAAACTCTTACAAATGACGACCGAAACTCTTGACAACGCGCTTCCTGAGGGAAAGGATATGCAGGAAGAAGCCAAGCTGAATGAAGAGACAACACAGGCAACCGTGCCGGCAGACAATGCAGGCGAGGAAACGGAAGTGCAACAGACCACTGCTGCCGAACCGCTATCTGCGCCAGAGGAAGCACCGGCAGAAGACGGCACTGTTGTGCATAAGATGACGAAAGGGGAGATCCTGTCCCGCATCAAGGAGATAGCCGCCGATGTCGAAAGCTCGTCGAAGGCAGAGGTCGACTTGCTGAAGCAGGCGTTCTACAAGCTGCACAATGCCGAGATAGAGGATGCCCGCAAGGCATTCGTAGAGGCCGGCAACAGTGCAGACGCTTTCGTCCCTGCATCCGACCCCGACGAAGAGGAATTCAAGAAGTCCATGGCTGTCATCAAGGAGAAGAGGAACGAAATCAATGCCGGCATAGAGAAGCAGAAAGAGATGAACTATCAGGTCAAGCTCTCCATAATAGAGGAGCTGAAGGATCTGATAGACTCGCCCGACGACCCCAACAAGAACTACGCCGAGTTCAAGCGTCTACAGCAGCAGTGGAACGAAGTCACCTTGGTGCCGCAGAACAAGGTCAACGAGCTGTGGAAGAACTATCAGATAAACGTCGAGAAATTCTATGACCTGCTGAAGCTGAACAACGAGTTCCGCGACTACGACTTCAAGAAGAATCTTGAAATCAAGACACGTCTGTGCGAAGAGGCGGAGAAGCTGTCCCAAAGCCCCGATGTAGTGTCGGCATTCCATCAGCTGCAGAAGCTGCATCAGGAATACCGTGACACCGGCCCCGTGGCAAAGGACAAGAGGGAAGAGATGTGGAACCGCTTCAAGGCAGCCTCGACAGCCATCAACCGCAACCATCAGAAGCACTTTGAGGAACTGAAGAAGTCAGAGCAGGACAACCTTGACAAGAAGACCGTCATCTGCGAGATCGTGGAGGGAATAAACTACGGCGAACTGACCACATACAAGCAGTGGGACAGCAAGACCAAGGAGGTCATATCGCTTCAGGACAAGTGGAAAACCATAGGCTTTGCTCCGCAGAAGATGAATGCAAAGATTTTCGAGCGTTTCCGTAAGGCCTGTGATGAGTTCTTCAACCGTAAGTCCGAGTTCTACAAGGCCACCAAGGCAAAGATGGACGACAACCTGTCGCAGAAGCGTGCGCTGTGCGAGAGGGCAGAAGCCCTGAAGGACAGCACCGACTGGAAGGCCACTGCCGACGAGCTTGCAAAGTTGCAGAAGGAGTGGAAGACCATAGGTCCTGTGGCGAAGAAATATTCCGACCAGATATGGCGACGCTTCATCGGCGCGTGCGACAGCTTCTTCGAACAGCGTAACAAGGCCACCTCGTCACAACGCACCGCAGAGGTGGACAATCTCAAGCGAAAGAAGGAAATCATAGAGAAGCTGAAAGCCCTCGCTGCCGAAGCCGGAGAGGACATACAGCAGAAAGTCAGCGAGCTGCAGAAGGAATGGAACGAGACGGGACATGTGCCGTTCAAGGACAAGGACAAGATCTACAGCAAGTATCGCAGTCTGGTTGACGAGCTTTACTCCTCCCTCAACAGTGAGAGGACAAGCCGCCGTCTCAGCAAGTTCCGCTCATCCATAAGCAGTCTCCAGAGCAACGGAGCGCAGGCCGTCAACCGTGAGCGCGACAGGCTGGCACGCCTGTGCGAAAACCTGACAAGTGAGCTGCACACCTATGAGAACAACCTCGGCTTCCTGAACGCATCGAGCAAGTCGGGCAACAGCATTCTCAATGAGTTGCACCGGAAGATGGACAAGCTGCGTGATGAGATACGGCTCACGAAGGATAAGATTAAGGCAATAGACGAAGGCGGCAATGCTCCCGCCGCAACGGACAAGCCGGAGACAGCCGGTGATGCCGGTACAGACACCAAAGCCGACGCACAGGAATGATTGGCAGCAAGTCTCCGGATTTCAAACCCATTGTCGTGCTCATGGACATGCAGCTCCTGAGCGGAAGCATAATGCGCATAAAGGAGCCTCTGGAAAAGGCTTTCGGTCGTGGCTTTCCGCAGATGGACTTTGTGGGATGGCTCGTCATGCTCTGCGCGGAGGCGGGCATAGAGGGAAACGACAATGAGATACAGGTTCTGATGGTTTGCGACAGGAAGAGCACTGACATTGGCATCCTCATGCCGTCGGACATCAAGCAGCTCGACGGCATGGCCACACAGACAGAGTGCGGCGAGATGCAGTTCGCGCTGCTGCCGACCGAAGACATGGTGACGACAGATGCGATGTTGCTTGATACGTTGCAGACCCTGTTGGGGCAGGACAGCATACGGCAGCTCATAGTCGTGCCCAACCGCATTGGCGTGTGGGACGATGTCTGTGCTGCCGTCAAGGAGGCAAGGATGGAGATGTCTGACCGTCAGCACACGGCCGATGTCATGCTGTTCGAGCTTGGCGAGAGCGGCGAGGGCGGCATGGCAGGCATCAGGAGAGCCAACGTGTTGCAGTCTCTGTCCGTATCTTTAGGCTTTACCGACAACAACCAAAACACATAACTACACACACATGAAGACAGTCTACGACTACACCGTCAAGGACCGCAAGGGTCATGACGTGTCACTGAAGGAGTACGCCGGCGAGGTGATGCTGATTGTCAACACGGCAACACGTTGCGGCTTCACGCCACAGTATGCCGAGCTTGAACAGCTCTATGAACAGTTCCGCAGCCGTGGGTTCAACATCCTGGACTTCCCGTGCAACCAGTTCGGCCAGCAGGCGCCTGGCACTGCCGATGAAATCAAGGAGTTCTGCCAGCTGAACTATGGGACACGGTTCCCGCAGTTCAAGAAGATTGAGGTCAACGGCGACAAGGCCGACCCTCTGTTCAAGTTCCTCAAGAGCCAAAGACCGTTCGGAGGCTTCGACCTGAACCATCCCATCGGCAAGATCCTCGATGAGATGCTCTCAAAGGAAAATCCTGACTACAGGAACACATCGGACATAAAGTGGAACTTCACCAAGTTCCTCATCGGCAAGAAGGGCGAGGTTGTCGAACGCTATGAGCCGACGACAGACATCAGCGTCATTGCGGAAAAGATACAGACGCTCCTGTAACCATGAGACCGACACTCACATTTCGGCTCATACTGGTGCTGACGGTGGTGCATATAATCCCTTGCATGGCGAGTGACGACATTGCCGTGCAGGGGATTTTCGTTCCCGCCACCGACAGACACATAGAATACATCGGACGCACCTGCACAGACCCCAACGGGCATGTGCTCTTCAGCTACCCTGGTACGCAGGCCATCGTGTCGTTCAGTGGGACATCCCTGAAGATGGCTGTCAAGCCGCGCAGCGGGCATTTCATGGTGCAGGTCGACGATGAGCAGCCGCGCAAGGTGTCCTGCATGGCGGAACCGGACTCCATCGTCAGCCTTGCAGAATCCCTGGCACATGGCAACCACACCGCAAGAATCATGTATGTGGTGGAAGGCTACGAGCTGCATCCGGCGTTCCGTGGCTTCATCATCGACGCCGGCAGCACCCTTACGGACAACCGCCCGCAGCCTGCACGCAAGATTGAGTTCATCGGCGACTCCATGACCTGCGGCTATGGCAACGAGGACGAAGACCCGAAGCACGCGTTCAGCTACGACACCGAGAACCACTACCTGACCTATGCAGCCATCACCGCACGCCACCTCAATGCGCAGCACGTGGTGGTGGCACGTAGTGGCATAGGCATCTACCGCAACTGGGGACAGCCCCTCGAGGGCTCGCCCGATGCCATGCCTGCCCTCTACGACCGGACACTCTTCTACGACAGCACCTACGTCTGGGACTACTCGCGCTACACGCCGCAGGTTGTCTGCATCAACCTCGGCACCAACGACACGTCGCAGAACCGCTACGACACCTCCCTCATGGAGACCGCCTACAAGACCTTTGTCCGGCACATACGCGCTGAATATCCCGAAGCCAGGATTGTGCTCCTCAGCGGCAGCATGCTCTCCGGCAAGCCGCTCGCCGATGTCAAGGCAGCCATGGACAGAGCCGTTGCCGCGCTCCGTGCCGATGGAGATGATGAGGTCTACCGCTTCGACATGTCGCCACAGGACGGCTCGTTGGGCTATGGTGCCAACTATCATCCAAGCCTGCGGCAGCACGACAGGATGGCTGCGGAGCTGACCGCCTTTCTGCGCACTCTCATGCTGTGGCAATAAGCATATTTGGCGTATCTTTGCGCCGCATTTTTTTATTAACAACATTCATAAACCAAATGAGAACAGAAAACATTCAGAAAGGTTGCTCCCGTTCTGTGCGCTTCCGCCGGTTCAAGAACAGCCCGTATGCTTCGTTTGCCAGCCTCAGAAAGGAGATCTCCATCGGTGTGCTCACATTCGCATCGCTGACATTTGCCAACACCGGCATCGTCTCCGCACAGACTGAGAACACCGTCGCAGACAGGCTGTACGAGCTGGACGAGGTGGAGGTGACAGGCTCCAGAGCACCGCTGACAGCCTCACAGGCTGCACGAATGGTTACTGTGCTGGACCGCGAGGCCATTGCCGCCGCGCCGGCACAAAGTGTCAACGACCTTCTAAAGTACGCCGCCGGCGTCGATGTCAGGCAGCGTGGCCCGATGGGTGCACAGACAGACATCAGCATCCGTGGAGGCACCGACGAACAGATCACCGTACTTCTTAACGGTGTCAACATCTGCGATCCGCAGACAGGCCACAACTCGGCCGATTTCCCTGTAGACATATCTGAGATTGAGCGCATCGAAGTCCTCGAAGGACCGGCAGGACGCGTCTACGGCACGTCGTCCCTCGTGGGTGCAATCAACATCGTGACGCGCACGGAGCAGCAGACCGGTGCCGATGTCCACCTTGAGGGCGGCTCCTACGGCTATGCCTCCGGCGGCGGACGTGCCAATGTGGTGTCCGGCAAGTTCAACAACCAGCTCTCGGCAGGCTACACCCGCAGCGACGGATACACGCGCAGTCAGGCCGGCAGGCTCAACAGCGACCTGCGCAGCACCAAGCTGTTCTACCAAGGCTCGTACAGCGACGAGCAGGTGGACATACGTTGGCACGCCGGCATATCCGACAAGGACTTCGGGTCAAACACGTTCTACAGCGCGAAATACGACGACCAGTTTGAACACACCCGCAAGATCTTCACCGCCATACAGGCCGAGACCAAGGGCGGGGCCTTCCACTTCCGTCCGTCCATCTACTGGAACAGGAACCAGGACCGCTTCGAGCTGTTCCGTGGCAGCGAGGAGAAGGTGCCGTTCAACTACAACCGCACCGACGTGTTCGGCCTTAACCTCAACAGCCATGTCGAATGGACACTGGGCAAGACGGCATTCGGCGCGGAGTTCCGCAACGAAGACCTCGTCAGCGGAAACCTCGGCGAGCCGCTCGACAAGCCGCGTCACATCCACGGCACCGACCGTGACTACACCCTCGGACTGAACCGCAGCAACCTGAGCTTCCATCTCGAGCACAACATACTGCTGCCCCGCTTCACCATGTCGGCAGGCTTCATCGCCGTCAGGAACACATGGAACGAGATGGGCTTCCGCTTCTACCCTGGGGCAGACGCGAGCTATCAGCTTGCCGAGAACCTGAAGGCATACGCCTCGTTCAACACCTCGTTGCGCATGCCCACGTTCACCGAGCTGTACTATTCCGTAGGCGGCTACAAGGCCGACAAGTATCTGAAGCCCGAAGAGATGCAGGCCTACGAGGCAGGGCTGAAGTGGCTCTCCCACGGCGTGCGTGCCACGGCGAGCGTCTACTATCACCACGGCAAGAACATGATAGACTGGATCAAGGACACGCGCGACGGCGATGCTGCCGAATGGCAGTCCGTCAACCACACCAAGGTCAATGCCCTCGGCATCGAGGCATCGCTCGCGCTCGACTTCCTCAGTCTGCTGCCGCAGCAACGTCTGTTGCGCTCCCTAAACCTGTCCTATAGCCACATAGACCAGGACAAGGATCTTGAGAGCTACATGCAGTCACAGTATGCCCTGGAGTATCTCAAGCACAAGCTCGTGGCACGTGCCGACCTCAACCCGTGGAGCCGCCTGCTCCTCAGCCTGTCATACCGCTGGCAGGAGCGTGTGGGCAACTATCAGCTCCTCTCGGGCGAGACGTGTCCCTACGGCTCCTATGGTGTCATGGATGCGCGTCTGTCGTGGGATGCGCCCAAGTACAGGCTCTATGTCGAGGCCAACAACCTGCTCGACAAGACCTATCATGACTACGGCAACGTGCCGCAGCCAGGCTTTTGGTTCGTCGCCGGAGCAGGCTACAGGTTCTGAGCCGTCCTGCTGTGGACGGTACAGTCACACCTGCACCGGTCGATTAAAAGAGTATTATTGCTGTCCGCTAAAACTCGAAAGGTCATAGATATTCCGCCCAAGGGTGCGACGCGCACTCCGATTTTACACGTCCTGTGACGGTGCGACGCACCCTCGGTCTGAAACGTTTAGCGGACAGCAATAATTCAAGAGGTTCGAACCTTTCATTCAAAAGGTTCGAACGTTTC